>DASURL010000253.1:0-2648 GCA_036280075.1 Gemmatimonadaceae bacterium
CGTGACGGTGATCGGCCCTGCGCCCTGTCCCGTGGAGCGGGTGAAGCAGCGCTGGCGCTGGCACCTCCTCCTCAAGGGCGAGCGCCCCCAGGAGCTCGGCCGCGTGGCGCGGTACCTCGTGGAGCGCTTCGAGGTGCCCCACCAGCATGGCCTGCGGATGACCCTCGACCGGGATCCGGTGGCGCTGCTGTAGCGTCCGGGCACACTTCGGCGTCTCAGCCAGCCCGGGCGCACGGAACCGACGCCGACAGGAGTTGTCCCCTCCCGCCGCCCCCGCGATCTTTCAGCCGTGACTTCCTTCTCCCACCCCGACTTCACCCGTCCCCAGCTCGCTTCCGCTCCCGACGCGCGCTTCGTGCCTGCGCCGGCGGACGGGGTGCTCCCCGAAGGGTTCTTCTCCACCACCAACCTGCCGACGTATGTGAAAGTTGGCGGGCAGTGGCGCATGCCACGCGAGCCGCGCATGGACTCCGCGCTCGTGCTCGACCTTGACGGCGAGCTGTGGGTGCGCGAAGGCCGGCACGTGTCGAAGGGCGATCGCGTCGCCGTCGGCACGCGCGAGGATGGCGCCGACGGCATCTACGTCCACGCCTCCGCCTTCCTCGGGGAGGGCGCCGGTGAGGGCGAGTTCAAGTTCATGTCGAGCGAGGTGTCGCGCGAGAAGCCGATCGACTACTCGCTCATGGCGCGGCTGCTGATCGACGAGCGCGAGCGCGGCGGGTATCCGCTGTGGGTGTGCGGGCCGGCGCTCGTGCACTCGCGCGCGCGCAACGACATGACCTGGTTCATCCAGAACGGCTTCGTCGGCGCGCTGCTCGCCGGCAACGCGGTCGCCGTGCACGACATCGAGGCCAGCATCTTCGGCACGACCCTCGGCATGACGGGGCAGGGCGAGGCCACGCAGGGTGGGCACGGGCTGCACATGCGCGCCATCAACAAGGTACGCGCCGCGGGCTCCATCGCCGATGCCGTGCGCGACGGGATCATCACCGACGGCATCATGCACGCCTGCGTGACGACGAACACGCCGTTCGTCCTCACCGGCTCGATCCGTGACGATGGCCCGCTCCCCGACGTGGTGACCGACGCGCTCGAGGGGCAGGACCGCATGCGCCGCCACGCCACCCGGGCCACGATGGCGATCCTCATCGCCACCGCGCTGCACGCAATCGCCACCGGCAACATGCTCCCGGCGTTCATCACGGAGCCTGACGGCTCGCTCCGCGAGCTGGCGACGATCTGCGTGGACTCGAGCGAGTTCGTCGTCAGCAAGCTGAAGGACCGCGGCACGCACCAGGCGTTCGGCGTCGTCACCAACGCGCAGGACTTCATGCACATCCTCCGACTGTACGTGGAGCGCGAGCTCGACCAGCGCCGCCTCGCTGCCTCGGTTCCCCGCGACCTCGCGACCGCCTGATGACCGACGAGACGAGAGCCCGATTCCTCGCCGGCATCGCGGCGCAGGTGCCCGCCGAGCGCGTGGCCGAGGTGCACCTGTTCGGCGCCATCCGACAGGGCGGGCAGGAGAGCGGCGTCGCGGTGGTCGCCGTGCATCGCGAGGAGCCGACGCCGGACGAGGCGGTCGCCGCCGGGAACGCTGGCGTCGTGCCTGATGAATCACCCACGCCCGACGTCGACAGCGTGGCGGCGGAGGAGACGCAGCTCGAGATGGACGTAGAGCCGTCGGTGGACGAGGCAGTCGATACGCGCCCGACCCGCTACACCGTCTACACCGCGCGCTTCCGGCACACCCTCAAGGGTCCCGAGCGCGGCAAGTGGGAGCTCGCGGTGACCGAGGAAGCCGACGCCCCCCTCCTCACCGTGGATGCCGTGGTGCGCGGCGTCTCGCGTCGCTCCGGTGAGACCGACGAGACCATTCGCCTCTCCGGCGACGAATTCCGCGCCGCGCTCCCCGAGCCGGCGCGCGCCTAGCACGGCGTCGTGTCCGACGCGCCATCGTTCGGCATCGCGCTCGCCTTCGGTGCGGGGCTGCTGAGCTTCATCTCGCCCTGCGTCCTGCCGCTCATCCCGAGCTACCTGACCTTCGTCACCGGCGTCGGGCTCGACGACCTCGCGCGGTCGCGCCGTGCCGCGTTCGTCCACGCGCTGCTGTTCGTCCTCGGCTTCACCCTCATCTTCGTCGCCCTCGGCGCATCGGCGACGGTGCTCGGCCGCCTGCTGCTGGCGTACCGCGTGTGGATCACCCGGGTGGGCGGCGCGCTGATCGTGCTGTTCGGCCTCTACCTGATGGGGATCGCCCGCATCGGCGTATTCGATCGCGAGCGTCGCGTGCACCTCGCCGACAAGCCGATGGGCTACCTCGGCTCGGTGCTGGTGGGCGTCGCCTTCGGTGCCGGCTGGACGCCCTGTCTCGGCCCGATCCTCGGCTCCATCCTGACGTACACGGCGGCCGAGGCGGACCTCTCGCGCGGCCTGCCGCTGCTGTTCGCGTACTCGCTCGGCCTCGCGCTCCCCTTCCTGCTCGCGGCCGTGGCGGTGGAGCGCTTCATCATCACCGTCCGTCGCTTCCGCCCGTACATGGCGCGCGTGTCACAGATCAGTGGCCTGATCCTCGTGATCGTCGGCGTGCTGATGATGTTCGACTACTTCACGATCATCGCGGCGTCACTGCAGAAGATCACGCCGGC
>DASURL010000254.1:0-9467 GCA_036280075.1 Gemmatimonadaceae bacterium
GGTGGCGGCGCTCGCGGTGCATGGCCCACTCGCAGCGGCGATGGAGCGGCTCGTCGCGCTCGCGGCGTCCGCACTGCGGGCGCCGTTCGCGTTCATCATCCTCACCGGCGAGGATCGCCGCTGCTTCGGCGCCGGGCCCGAGCTCCCCGACTGGGCGTCGCATGACGCCGGCGCCTTCTGGCGGTCGGGGATCGTCGACCTCATCATGGAAGGGCCGATCGAGATGCGCGACCTCACGCGCGACCGGCCGGCCGAACAGATCACCGCCGCGGCGGAGCTCGGGATCGGCTCGCTGCTCGGCGTGCCGATCCGCACCGCGTCGGGATTGACAGTCGGCGTCTTCTGCGCCGCCGATCCCCAGCCGACGCAGTGGAACGAGGACGACGTCGAGATGCTCACCCAGTTCGCCTCCACGGCGGCGAGCGACTGGGAGCTCCGTCATTCGCTGGCCGAGCACGAGGCGAACGAGCGTCGCGCCGGCTTCTACAACAACCACGACGCCCTCACCGGCCTCGCCAACCGCGCCGTCCTGCTCGACCGGCTGCGCTTTGCGCTCGAGCGTCCCGCCTCGCGCCCCGCCCCGGCGGCCGGTGACCCGGCCAGCGTCGTCGAGTCGCCGCCGGAAGACCTCGTCGCCGTCTTCTTCCTCGACATCAACGAGTTCCGCGCCATCAACGACCGCTTCGGCCACCACATCGGCGACCAGCTGCTGGCCGCGGTCGGCAAGAAGCTGCGCCAGGCCGCGGGCCAGCACGCCACCGTGGCCCGGCTCGGCGGCGACGAGTTCGCCGTCCTCGTGGAGCACGTGGACGCTGCCGACGTCGCCGAGGAGATCGCCGAGCGCTTCCGCGCCGTGCTCGCGCAGCCGACCTCCATCGCCGGCGAGGAAGTGTCGCTGTCGGTGAGCGTCGGGATCGCGCTCAGCACCACGGCCGCTGAGCTGCCGGAGCACGTGCTGCGCGGCGCCGACCTCGCGATGGCGCGTGCGAAGCGGATCACGCGCGGCGACACGCCGCCGCCACCCGTGCTGTTCGACTGGAAGATCGCCGCCGAGGCGCGTGCGCGACGCCGGTTGCAGGACGAGCTGCGGCAGGCAGTGCTGAACAACGAGTTCGTGCTGCACTACATGCCGATCATCCTGCTGGAGACGGGTCGCATCGCGGGCGCGGAGGCGCTGCTGCGCTGGAACCACCCGACGCGCGGCCTCCTCTCCCCCATCGAGTTCCTCGGCGTGGCCGAGGAGCTCGACGTCATCTCCGACGTGGGGCGCTGGGTGCTGCGCGAGGCCTGTCACCAGGTGCGCGAGTGGAACTTCGAGGTGCCGGGCGGCGCGGGGCTCACCGTCGCCGTCAACCTCTCGAATCGCCAGTTCAGCGCGACGGGATTCCTCGACGACGTGGCGCGCACGATCAAGATCTTCGGCCTGCCGGCGTCGTCACTCGTGCTCGAGGTGAACGAGCGGGTGGTGGCGCAGGACGTCACGCGCGCCGCCGGCGTGCTCACCGGCCTGCGTGCGCTGGGGACGAAGATCCACATGGACGACTTCGGCTCGGGCAACTCGCCGATCGGCTACCTGCAGCGCCTCCCGCTGGACGGGGTCAAGATCGACCACATGCTGGTGAACAAGATGGACCGCGACGAGCGCGCGCTGCGCATCGTGCGGTCGGTGGTCAGCCTGGCCCGCGAGTTCGGGCTCGACGTGGTGGCGGAGGGAATCTCGTCGGCCGGACACCTGAAGGTGCTGCAGGAGATCGGCTGCACGCACGGGCAGGGTCAGCTGTTCTCCCCCGCCGTGGTGGCGAGCGGCGTGACGGCGATGCTCCGCGAGCGCCCCTGGTAGCGTCTCAGGGGCGGGCGCCGTCCATCTCGATTTCGTCGTAGCGCGCGAGCCGCTGCCGGATCCTGACCAGCTCCATCCTCGCCTCGATGATGCGCGCCAGCTCGGCGCCGCGCTCCAGGTGGGCGCGCGCGTCCTCCAGGTTGCCCTCCCCCTCGGCCACGTCGGCGAGCACCCAGAGGCACTCGATCTGCCGCCAGCGGTTCTCCGACGCCACGAAGTGGCCGAAGGCCTCGGCGGCCATCGGGCCGGCGTCGGCGAATGCGCCCTGCGCGGCGCGGAGCTGCGCGAGGTTGAGCTGCGCGAGCGCGCAGAGCTCCGCGTCCTCCACGTCGCGGGCGCCGTCGAGCGCGGCGCGCAGCAGGGGCTCGGCGCGCTCGTGGTCCCCGCACTCGCAGGCCAGGCGGCCGAGGTTGTTCGTGGCGATCGCCACGCCCCGCACGTACCCCGCCGCCTCGAACATCCGGCGCGACTTCTCGAATGCCTGCTCGGCGCGGTAGTGGTGGCCGCGCTGGGCGTGGATGGAGCCGAGGTTCTGCAGGGCGATCCCGCGCTGGCGCTCGTTCATCCCCACGCGGAGCAGGCGGTCGTACACTGCCACCGCTTCGTCGAACCGGCCGCTGCACATCAGCGCGTTCCCTTCGGCGACGAGCGCCTCGGCGCGAAGCTCGGGCAGCTCCGCGTCCTCGGCCAGCTCGCGGGCGCGGCGGGCGCAGTCGGCGGCCTGCTCCCACTCGCTCAGCCGCCGGTACACTCCCGCCTGGCCGATGAGGGCCCTGGTGACCACGCCGGGGTTGGCGCCGGCGTGGATGGCGGCATCGGCGTAGTGGTGCAGCGCTCGCTGGAGGTCGTCCGCGTGCTCGGCACGGCGGCCGGCGTCGAGCGCCTCCTGCGCCAGGGAGACAGAGGAGTCGGGCATGGCACGAATCTGACTGTGACCGCCCTCACACGCGACGGCGGCGTCGCGCACGATACTTGAGGGGAGCCGCCCCATGGCCGGGGACGGCCACGAAAAATATCACCGGTACCGAGGTGTGTTGATGATCCGAGTCACCGAGCTCCGACTCGCGCTTGCCCTGCTTGCCGTAACCGCCTGTTCCGCGGACGTCACCACCCCCGCGCCGCAGGAGGTGCACCCCTCGGGCGGGACCGGCAGTCCGTCGGTCCTGCCCGACCTGCTCGGCGCCGATACCAGCGGGACGGCGCTGATCCGGTGCCCGAGCTCCACGACGCAGTCGGTGACGTCGCGGATCGGCCTGACGGGGGGCGTGCTGGCGATCGGGAACACGACCGTGGTCATCCCGCTCGGTGCCGTGCTGTTCCCGCAGGACTTCACCCTCACGGTGCCGGCATCGCCGTACGCCGAGATCCGGGTGCGCGCGGGGAGCGCGGAGCACTACCTGTTCCAGTCGCCGATCTCGATGACGATCGACTACTCGCGCTGCGCCAGTCCCGCGCTCGACCGGCATGCGCTGTCGGTGTGGAACATCGACCCGGACAGCAAGGCGCTGCTGGAGCCGATGGTGAGCGTGGACGAGAAGCTGACGCATACGGTGGTGTTCACGACGATCCACCTGTCGGGGTACGCGGTGGCGGACAGGACGGATAGTACGGACACGTCCGGGGGGATGTGAGGAGGTCGGGACGGTCGGGCGACCTTCCGACCGTCCGACTACCCCCTGACCGCCCGCTCCAGCAGTCCGAGCACGCCGCCGCGCGACCGCTCCTCGCGCCGCACCGCCTCGATCAGCGCGTCGAGCAGCTCCGTCTGCTTCCGTATGGAAGAATGGTAGTCGTCGAAGCTGTCGAGCAGCTTCTCGCGGAGCTGCTCGACGGACAGCTCGCTCATGGGGCGTCTCCGGTCGTGGCCCTCATATAACGCGCCGCGAACCGATCGGTCACCTCGCGCAGGTCGTCGCTCAGCCGCGTGATCGCCTCCCGGCGCACCAACGGCGGCAGGCCGCCGTGCCAGGCCTCGGCGAGCGAGCCGGCGATCGCCGCCTGGGTATCCGCATCGCCGCCGAGCCAGATGGCGTTGCGGATCGCGTGCTCCACCGCGGCGGCGTCGAGGAAGGCCACGATGGCCTCCGGCACCGAGCCCTGCGAGGAGACGTCGAAGCTGTAGGAGGGGCGAATCCCTTCCACCGTTCGCGCGAGGTCGTAGCCGAAGCGTTCGCCAAGCTCCCGCCGGATCTCCTGCTTCGACGCACCATGCCGGGCGAGGAAGATGCCGAGCGCGACTGCCTGGGCACCGGCCACGCCATGCGGGTGGTTGTGCGTAACCGCGGCACTGCGTTCGGCTTCACGCAGCACTTCCTCCTCGGTGTCGAAGGCCCAGCCCACCGGGCTCACGCGCATCGCCGAGCCGTTGCCCCAGCTGTTGTACGGCTGTCGCGCGGGAGAGAGCAGCCACTTGCGGAATCCACCGCCGTAGCCGGCGTGTGGGTGGCGGTTGCCGAACGCGTGGTACGCCGCCGCGTAGTCGCCGCCGGTGAGGATGGCATGGGCCGTCGCGGCGGTGAGCACCGTGTCGTCGGTGAACCGGCTTCCATCGGGGAAGAGCGGGAAGTCGCGCGTATCCACGCGATTCCACTCGCGCGTCGAGCCGGCGATGTCGCCGGCAATGGCTCCGAGCATGGCGGATGCGGTGAATATTCGGCGATGGCCGGCCGTGCCCCCGCCGCGTCGTGGAGGCGGCGAATCCGGGATCGTCCTCCGGGAATCGGCGCATTGCGTGACGTTGACGCAACCCCCGGGAGTCCGTAGGGTAGGACAGGGGTCACCGTGGGCCGCGGAAGGCCGACGTGGGAGGGAGAGATGAGTCGTTCACGGCAAGCCCGTCGCATCACGATCACGGCCCTGACCGGGCTGCTCGGCGCCGCCGCCCTGGCGTCCGTCGCCAGCGCGCAGCAGAAGCCGCGCATCGGCAGGGCCGCGTCTCCACCGCCGCCGCCGCCGCAGATGACCGTGCCCTATCCGGGTGCGACGGTGACGGTGGACCCGCAGCTCTACCAGCTCTGGTACCAGCAGAACGTGCAGCGGCGCGGTCCGCTGCCGCATCACCGTCCCCCCAACGATCGGGGCGCGCCGCCGGTGTACTACGTGCCGTATCCCGTCTATCCGTCCTATCCGTCGTACGGCGGCGGGGTGACGGACGCGAACGGACGCCCGCTCTACATCGAGACCGCGCCCGCGCCGAGCGGGGGTGGCTTCGGGCTCGGCACGCCGGACCTGAGCGGGACGGAGTACGTGGTGGACCAGGACGGCCGCATGGTGGTGGACTTCGGCCGCGGCGTGCGCACCCTCCCGTCCTGCGCCGCGGAATCCGCCGCGCGGGCACCCGACGGCAAGCCGCGCACGATCTTCTACCAGCCAGCCGCCGGAGGCGTGATCCTCCGCCAGGGTCAGCGCGGCCGCGTGGTCGGCGTGCCGCCGGATGACGCGAAGGCGTGCTACATGGTGGATGCCTACGGCAGGATGGCGGTGGACTGGTAGAGCGCGTCCCTCACCTTCTCCCTCAACTCCGCCGGCGCCAGCACCTCCGCATCCGGACCGTACTGCAGCACGTGGCGTACGGCCCATGACTCATCCGCCACCGGATGCTCGACGGTGAGGCTGCCGTCGGCGTCGAGCGAATGGCCTTCACGTTCGGCCACCCAGCGCGCGATGCGCGGCGCATAGCGCACGCGCATCCGCGCGCTCGTCGCCGACGCGAAGGCGCGGCCGGTCTCCTGCACGCGTGCCGGGATGCTCTCGTCGCGCTCGAAGGTCCCGTCCAGCAGCGTGACGCCTTCCACGCGATCCAGTCGGAAGAAGCGCATCGTTCCATCGTCACCCGTGGCGACCACGTACCACGCCTGCTCGGCGAACACGAGCGAGTGCGGACAGATGACTCGCGTGGTGCTGTCCGCCGCGCCGCCGGCGCGGTAGCGGAGCCGGACTTCGTGACACTCCCGCACCGCAGTGCGCAGCGCGGCCAGGTGCTCCGCCGAGCCTGCGCCGGCGAGCTCGGCGTAGCGGACGCCCTCCCAGCGCTCGTTGGCGGGCACCTGGCTGATCGTCTCGCGCAGTCGTGCCAGTGCGCGCTCGATCGGCGGCTGCTCGGCGGGGGTGCGCTGCCGGCGCAGCAGCATCAGCCCGAGCTCCAGCGCGCACAGCTCCGACATGAGCAGCCGCATCGGCCGGTGGAAGTGGCTCGCATGCACGCTGACCGAGTCGTCCTCGACGAAGATGGAGACGCCGGAGACGAATCCGCCCGGCTCGTCGAACCGTTCCGAGAGCGAATAGATGTCGGCCATCAGCTCGGCGGCGCTCGTCCCCGCCGCCTGCGCCACCTCGGCGATGGGATGCTCCTCCCCATCGGCGAAGCGCGGGATGAGGTCGAGGAGGCGGCGGAGCTGGCTCGCGGCGGTGTCGGCCATGATGGTCAGGCGTAGAGGGCGCGCGTGCGTTCGGCGAGGGCACGGTACTCGTCCACCAGCGACGGCGGTGACACGGGACGCGCCTCGCCGGCGAAGGCGAGCAGCCAGCGCGCGAAGCTGTCGACGCGACGGACGTCGAATCGGCGCAGCGTGGGCGCTGCATGATCGGGGCGACCGAGTGCCGCCGCGGCGCGCACGGCGCCCGACTCGCCCCGGAACTCCACGACCGCCTCGAGCATGTCGCCGTCGCCGATCTCCCACGCCTGGCGCGACCGCGCGTGCTCGCGCAGCGAGAAGCCGGCGGGGATCTCGTAGTCGGGTGAGCCTTCGCGCTGCTTGTTCACCTTCGCGCCATCGATGCGGCTCACGCGGTAGTTGCGGCGTGCGTCCTTCTCCACGTCGCGGCCCACGAGATACCAGTGGCCGCCGATGAAGAACAGGCCATACGGCTCCACGGTACGGAGCGCCTCCTCGTCGGCGCCCATGCTGCGATAGCGGAACGTCACGCGCTTGCGACGGAAGAGTGCGTCGCCGAGCATGGCGAGGGTGCGCGGCTCGGCACGGCTCGCGGGTGGCGCGATCGCCGTCGCCGGCCCGTCGGTGGCGCCGACCGGCAGGTCGAAGGCGAGCTTGCGGACGGCGCGACGCGCCTCGTCGGCGAGTGCCGGATCCCCCACCTGTTCCACGAGCCGTACACCATCGACAATTGCCTGCAGCTCGTCCGGCTCGAAGGCGAGTGTGGCGAGCGACTGGTAGCCGAACTTGTCCACGTGCGACGGCTCGTCGAGCCCGCGCGCCGTGACGATGCCGAGATACGGGAGATAGAAGTCCTTCGCGCGCAGGCGGTACGACGATTCGTCGCTCCCCTCCTCGCCCACCGTCTCGATCGGCACGCCGAGCCCGCGCAGCTCCACCTTGTCGCGCTCGAACATGCGCTTGAGCGTGTCGGACGGCTCACCCGTCGCCACGCTGCCGTCGGCGAGGTAGGCGGGAACGTGTTGCGCGAGCTGCTCGAAGGTCGCCGGCATGCGATGGCCGAGCAGCGCCGCCAGGAGGTCGATCCATCGCGTGAGCTTGGCGCGCTGGGTTGCGGATGACGCCATCGACTCAGGCCGTCAGGCGCGCCGCGAGCCCGGAGGCGCGCACCGTCTGGCGCTCGATGCCGAGCTGCAGCAGCTCCGGATCGCCCACGATGTCCACACTCGTGCGCGCGCGCGTCACGCCGGTGTACAGCAGCTCTCGCGTGAGGAGCCGCGTGTCCTCATCGGGGAGCACGAGCACCACCTGGCCGAACTCGGAGCCCTGCGACTTGTGCACCGTCATCGCCCACGCCGTCTCGTGGGCGGGAAGCCGCGCCGGCGCGATGGCGCGTGGCTGTCCGCTGGCGTCGCGGAACCACACGCGCGCCTGGCCGCCGCTGATCGTCGTCACGCCCACGTCGCCATTGAACAGTCCCGTCGCCTGGTCGTTCGCCGTCACGAGCACCGGGCGTCCCTCGTACCAGCGCGCACGGGTGGGGACGCCACGCGCGCGCAGCCAGCGCTCGATCCGCTCGTTGAGCCCCGTCACGCCGGTGGGTCCGTCTCGCAGCGCGCAGAGCACGCGGAAGGCGTCGAACCGGTCGAGCGCCTGGGCAGGCGTCTCGGCGGCGAGATAATCGTTCACCGCGTCCGCCACCGGCGCCAGCAGCTCGGCGGCGGAGCGCATGGCATCACGACGCGTGGCATCGCGGCGCGACGCGTCGGTGAGCACGGCGAGGGCGCTCGCGGCGCTTCCGCGGCGCACCGCGTCGGCCAGCGCCCCGATCCCCGGCTGCTTCTCGAACCGGTACGACTTCACCAGGCGCACCACCGCGTCGCGCTCCGGCGTGGCGGCTGGCGTCGCGTCGAGGGCGCACGCGGACAGTGCCCCGTACCAGCGCGCGAGGCCCTCCCCATGGACCTGGCCGCACCCATCCGCCGCGCGGCACAGGTCGCCGAGCACGTAGCCGGTATCCACGCTCGCGAGCTGGTCGCGGTCGCCGAGCAGGACGAGTCGCGTGCGGGGACGCAGCGCGGCGAACAGCGCGTCCATCATCAGGACATCCACCATGCTCGCCTCGTCCACGATCACCACGTCCTCCGCGAGTGGCGCGTCGGCGCAGTGGGCGAAGGTGTCGTTCCAGGGCTGGTAGCCGAGCAGGCGATGCAGCGTGCGGCCAGTGGCCGGCATGCGTCGACGAATCGCGTCGTCCACAGGGAGCGACGCCACGCTGGTGCGCACCGATTCCACGAGTCGCGCCGCGGCCTTGCCCGTGGGCGCGGCGAGCGCGACCTGCAGCGCCGGATTCTCGTGCAGCAGCAGGGCGAGGATGCGCGCGACGGTGGTCGTCTTTCCCGTGCCCGGCCCGCCGGTGATCACGGTGAGCCCACCGCGCAGCGCCGCCGCGGCCGACACGGCCTGCCAGTCGGTGGATCCGTCGGCGGGCACGGGGAAGAGCGTGCGGAAGAGCGCACAGGTGGAGTCGGCAGGCGTACGCTCGAGCTGCGGCTGGCGCACGCGAGTGCGGATGGCATTCGCCAGCCGGCATTCCGCCGCGTGATAACGGTAGAGGTAGAGGCGTCCGCCCTCGATCACGAGCGGCATCGGCGACGTGCCGTCGCCGCACACGCCACTCTTCAGCAGCAGCGCGCGCCAGCTGTCGAGATCGGGCAGGGCGCCACCCACGCCGTCCTTCCACGGAGCGGTGGCGCCGGCGAGCGAGCGCAGCTCGAGGCAGCTGTTGCCGCGCGCGCGCTCGGCGCTGAGCATCGCCGCGGCGAAGCCGAGAAAGCGCGTCTCTTCGATGGACGTGAGCGTGGCGGCGGCGCGACGGGCGAGCAGCCCGCCGAACTCGGCGTCGATCGGCGCGAGGTCGCCCGATTGCACGAGAGGGACGAGCGCCTTCATGCCGCGGGCCGTCCGCGAGTGGTGATCGAGTCGGTCATCAGTGCATCGAGTGCGGTGATCAGCGCGCGCGGCGGGCGATCGTTGAACCAGCCGCGTCCGGTGCCGTCCACGCCGCGCAGGAAGGCATACCACGCGCCCCCCATGTGGGCGTCATAGTCGTAGTCCTTCACGCGCAGCGTCAGGAAGCGGTGCAGCGCCGTGACGTACAGGTGGTACTGCAGCACGTAGTGGCTGGCGAACATCTCGCGCTCCAGCTCACCGCGCTCGTAGTGCGCGCGGTC
>DASURL010000255.1:0-15442 GCA_036280075.1 Gemmatimonadaceae bacterium
GGCCGATCATCCCCTGCATGAACTCGACGTCGGCCGCCGTGTAGCCGACGCGCGCCGGCCTGGCGGCGGGCGACGGGGCCTGCGTCGTGCGTGCGGGCGCGGTCTGCGCTGGCGGAGTCTGGGTGGCACAGCCGCCGAGCAGGGAGGCGGCGGCAAGAACGGACAGTACCCGCGGATGCGTCACGGGTCACCTCGGTGGCGAGACTGTAGGCGCCGGCGCCCCAGGGCTGCCCGGCTGAATGCATGGATCGTATATGGTACGTGCCGGAGCACGGTGGTGCTACGGCGTAGGAAACGGAAACGCTGGGACGCATCGACACCTGATGACTGGACAGGTCTTCACCTATCGCTCCGCGCGCTCCGGCAGCCTGCTCGCCGGCATCGGCATCGCGATCCTCGCCGAGACGCTCGTGCTGCACCTGTGGATCGTCGGTCGCCATCCGCTGATCGCATGGTCCATGACGGCCATCAGCGTCGCCACGCTCGCCTGGCTCGCCGCCGACTACGCGGCGATGGGGCGTGGCGCCATCCGGCTGGACGACGAGGCGCTCGCGCTCGACGTCGGCCGACGCTTCGCGCTACGCGTCCCGCGCGCGAGCCTCGTCTCCGCCGTGCAGCCGGAGTGGCGCGACATCCCTGAAGCGGGCACACCCGCTGCCGCCGACTACCTGAACCTCATGAAGCCGGCGGCACCCAACGTCCTGCTCACCCTCGCCGAGCCGTCTCGGGTGCGCATCGCGGGCGGGATCCGGCGCACGGTGCGGCGCATCGGGCTGCACGTGGACGAGCCGCAGCGGCTGGTGAAGGCCCTCGTGGGAAACGGGCCGAGCCGCACGGAGCTGCGCACCGGTTGCAGCGAGTCCTCGGCGCCTTCATACTAGCGCGCCGCACCTGGCGCTTCTGCCTCACCAACGCCGGCAGGGTGACGACCGCCACTCCCCACTACTCCATCCGCCCCGCGCGCGCCTCCGACGTTCCCGAGCTCGTGCGCCTGTTCAGCGAGCTCGGCTATGAAATCCCGCCGGACGTGCTCGCGCAGCGGTTGGAGGCGTATGCCGCCAGCGGGGAGCAGGCCATCGTCGCCGCCGATGAATCAGCGAACGAGCGACTGCTCGGCGTCGCCACGCTCCACGCCACGCCGGTGCTGCACCGTGCCGGACCCGTGGGACGAGTGACGGCGCTGGTGGTGGACGCGACCCTTCGTGGATGCGGGATCGGCCGCGCACTGATGGCCGCCGCCGAGCGATGGGCGGCGGAGCGGGGCTGCGTGCTGCTCGAGGTGACGAGCAACCAGCGGCGCGTGGACGCGCATAAGTTCTACGAGGGGCTCGGCTTCGAGCGAACGAGCTTTCGCTTTGCGCGCGCTCCGCGCGCCGACGCCGCGCCCGTCGTGAATCCCACCCGCGACCACACCGCATGACGCACCGCCTCTCGTTCCTCGTCGCATCGCTCGCGGTGCTCGTCGTCTCCGCACCCGCCTCGGCGCAGCGCGCCGCCACGGACAGCATCCCGTGCGCGAGCTGCGCCGAATGGAACGCGCCGCAGGCGCCGTTCCGCATCTTCGGCAACAGCTACTGGGTGGGGACGCACGGGCTCGGCGCCATCCTCGTCACCTCGCCGCAGGGGCACGTGCTCATCGACGGCGCCCTCCCCGAGTCGGCACCGGCCATTCTCGGCAGCATCCGCGCCCTCGGCTTCCGGGTGGAGGACGTGAAGCTGATCCTCAACTCCCACGCGCACTTCGATCATGCCGGTGGCATCGCCGAGCTGCAGCGGGCGACCGGCGCGCCGGTGGCGGCGAGCCCGTGGAGCGCGCGCGTGCTCGAGCGTGGTGCGTCCGATGCGAGCGACCCGCAGTTCGGCCTGCTGCGCGGATACGCGGCGGTCGCGCACGTACGGGCCATCGCCGACGGCGACACGCTGCGCGTGGGGCCGCTGGCGCTCGTGGCGCACTTCACCGGCGGCCACACCCCCGGCGGCACCACCTGGAGCTGGCGCTCGTGCGAAGGGGCCCGCTGCCTCGACCTCGTCTACGCCGACAGCCAGACTCCCGTATCCGCGGACGATTTCCTGTTCACGCGGAACACGACCTATCCCTCCGCGATTGCCGACTTCGAGCACGGGTTCGCGACGCTCGAGCAGCTGCCCTGTGCGGTGCTGCTCACGCCGCACCCCGATGCCTCGCAGCTCTGGCAGCGCGTGGCCGCGCGTGACGCTGGCCAGCGTGACGCGCTGGTGAATGCGAACGCCTGCCGCGCCTACGCGGCCGCGGCGCGCGAGCGGCTGCAGCAGCGCATCGCGAAGGAGCGTGCCCGGTGACGCGGAGCCCGCGCGCCTGATGTTGTCGCGTGTCCGGCGCTGGAACGCGCTGCCCTGGTTCGTGCTGGGTATCTCGCTGGCCGTCACCGCCGTGGCCACTTGGGCGGCGCTGGCCACCGTGCATGGGCGCATCCACGCCCGCTTCACCAGCGCCGTGCAGTCCACGCGCGATCGCATCGAGGGACGCCTGGACACCTATGTCGCCCTGCTGCAGGCCACGGCGGGCCTGTTCGCCGCCAGCCGCGACGTGAGGCGCGACGAGTTCCATGCCTACGCGGCCCGGCTGCGGGTGCGCGAGCGCTACCCCGGCATCCAGGGCATCGGGTACAGCCAGCACGTGACGCCGGCCGGGATCCCGGCGCTCGAGCGCCGCATGCACGCGCAGGGCGAGGGCAGCTTCCACGTCTGGCCGGAATCGGAGCGCGGCGACTACCACGCGATCCTCTACCTCGAGCCCCTCGACCGCCGCAACGAGGCGGCGCTCGGCTACGACATGTTCACCGACACCACGCGCCGCGAGGCGATGATCCGTGCGCGCGATGCGGGCGCACCGGCGATGTCGGGGCACGTGCAGCTCGTGCAGGAGATCGACCAGGGCAAGCAGGCCGGTTTCCTGATCTACGTGCCGGTCTATCGTGGCGGCGACGTGCCGGCCACCGTCGAGGCGCGCCGCGCCGAGCTCGACGGCTTCGTGTACGCCCCCTTCCGCGCCGACGACCTGTTCCAGGGGATCTTCGGCAGCGAGGCGGAGCCGCGCGTGTCGTTCCGGCTCTACGACGGCCCGCAGCCGAGCGCGGCGGCGCTGCTGCACGACTCCGACATGGACTGGCGGTCGCGGCCCGACGGGGAGCTGTCCTCGCTCACGCCGCTCGACGCGCGCACCGACACCATCCCGATGCGCACGGCCGGGCGACAGTGGACGCTCGTCTTCACCCCGACGACCGGGCTGCTCGACAGCGCCGGCCGCGGGATGGTGCCGCTGGTGGCCGCTGCCGGCGCGATGGTGAGCCTGCTGCTCTTCCTGCTCGCTCGGTCGCACGTGCGCGACCGCGAGCGCGAGTGGCGCGCCACGCGGGAGACCGCGGCGCTGGCGAGCCAGGTGCAGGCGCGCAACGCGGAGCTCGCCGCGGCCAACCGGCTCAAGTCCGAGTTCCTCGCCACGATGAGCCACGAGATCCGCACGCCCCTCAACGCGATCATCGGCTACACGGAGATCATCGAGATGGGGCTCTCCGGACCCGTGACTCCCGAGCAGTCGGCGCAGCTCTCGCGCATCGCGTCGAGCGGCAAGCACCTGCTCGGCCTCGTGGACGACATCCTCGACCTCTCGCGCATCGAGGCGAACCGCCTCAGCGTGAGCCAGGTGCCGGCGCGCGTCGAGACGGTGATGGACGCCGCGCTCGGCTTCCTGCGGCCGCAGGCGACGGCACAGCACATCGCGCTCGTTTCCTCGTCCGGGGATCCCGAGGACTGCTACGTGGGCGACGAGCAGCGCGTGCAGCAGATCCTCGTCAACCTGCTGGCGAATGCCGTGAAGTTCACGCCGGCCGGCGGCCAGGTGACCCTCCGCAGTGGCCGCGCCGCCGAGCTGCCGGCCGGCACCGACGCGCCGGCGAGCGGCCCGTGGATCTGGTTCACGGTGGAAGACACCGGCGTGGGGATCACGCCCGAGCTGCAGCAGCGGATCTTCCAGCCCTTCGTGCAGGGCGACAGCGGCTACACGCGCACGCATGGCGGCGCCGGCCTTGGCCTCACCATCTCGCGCCGCCTGGCGCGCCTGATGGGCGGCGAGCTCACGATGGAGAGCGCGCAGGGCGAGGGATCTCGCTTCACCCTCTGGCTCCCCGCCGCCGGGCACGACGCCATGCCCACGCGCGAGCGGGCGGAGCTCGCCGAGCGCCGCTGAGCCTTGACGGCGGTCGGCGCGCCGCTGCTTCATTGGCCGATGCGTTCTCTCCGCCGCTTTGCCGTGCCGCTGGCCGTCGCCTGCCTCGCCGCCACGGCCTGTCACGAGAAAGGACCGAAGCGCCAGGCGCCCGCCGGCCCCGTCCCCGATTCGTTCGACGTCGCGTTCAGGACCGGCAAGGGCACCTTCGTCGTGCGCGCCGTGCGCGACTGGGCCCCCCTCGGTGTCGAGCGATTCTACCAGCTCGCCGGTGAAGGGTTCTTCGACGACAACCGCTTCTATCGCGTGCTCCCCGGCTACATCGCGCAGTTCGGCGCGAGCGACGACCGCACGCGCAACGAATACTGGGAGGCGCACCCGCTCCAGGATGATCCCCCGCGCGAGAAGAACCTGCGTGGCACGGTGAGCTTCGCCTTCCTCGACGCGAACGGCCGCACGCACCAGCTCTTCGTCAACCTCAAGGACAACCCGGGGCTCGACCGGGACGGCTTCGTGCCGATCGGCCACGTGGTGTCCGGGATGAACGTCGTCGATTCGCTCTACGACGAATACGGCAGCGACGTCAAGTACCAGCTGCTGGCGACGCAGGGCAACCGCTACCTCGCGCGCATGTTCCCGAAGCTCGACTACATCGAGACGGCGACGCTCGTGCCGGCGGCAGCGACGCCGTGACCGGCGACACGCATCCGTCGCGCTGGCGCATGCTGACGCTGCTGGCGACGGCCGAGCTGTTCGGCATGTCGCTCTGGTTCGCGGCGACTGCGGTCGCGACGATGCTGCGCGCCGAGTGGCAGCTCACGGGGAGCGAGGTGGCGTGGCTGACCACGGTCGTGCAGCTCGGCTTCGTGGCCGGCACCGCGGTGTCGGCGCTGCTCAACCTCGCCGACGTGGTGCCGGCGCGATGGCTGTTCGCCGCGTCGGCGATCCTCGGCGCGCTCGCCAACGCGGCGCTGCTCGGCGCAGCGAGCTACGAGCTGGCGCTCGTGACGCGCTTCGCCACGGGATTCTTCCTCGCCGGGGTGTATCCGCCGGCGATGAAGATGGCCGCCACCTGGTTCCGGGCGCGGCGCGGGCTCGCGGTGGGGACGGTGGTCGGCGCGCTCACGGTGGGGAAGGGGGTGCCATACCTCGTGCACGCCGTGCCCGGCGCCGGGGTGAGCGGCGTGGTGATCACCACGTCGGCGGCGGCGCTGCTGGCCGCCCTGATGGTGTTCGGTGCCTACCGCGATGGCCCCTGGCACTTTCCGCCGCGGCGCTTCTCGTGGGGGCTCGTCGGTGAAGTCGTTCGCGAGCACCGGTGGCGCCTCGCCACCGGCGGCTACCTCGGCCACATGCTCGAGCTGTACAGCTTCTGGACGTGGATCCCCGCGTTCGTGGCAGCGAGCATTGCCGCCGAGGCGACACGCACCGGCGTCGTGCCGCCGCACGCCGCGACGGCGGCGTCGCTGCTCGCCTTCGGCATCATCGCCGTGGGCGGGGCGGGGTGCATCTGGGGCGGGCTCACCGCAGACCGCGTGGGACGCGAGCGCCTCGTGACGATCGCCATGGCGGTGAGCGGGAGCTGCGCGCTGCTCGTCGGTCTCACCTTCGGACGCTCGCTCCTGCTGCTCGCGCCGGTGGCGCTGGCGTGGGGATTCTTCGTCATCGCCGACAGCGCGCAGTTCTCCGTGCTCGTCACGGAGAGCGTGCCGCCGCATTCGGTAGGCACGGCGCTCACCATCCAGACCTCGCTCGGGTTCCTCCTCACCACGGTGAGCATCCAGGCGGTGCCACCCGTCGTGGCGCGCGTGGGGTGGGCATGGGCGTTCCCGATGCTCGCGCTCGGCCCGGTGTTCGGGATCTGGAGCATCCGGCGCCTGGCCACGCTGGTGCACGCACGTCCGGTCCTCCAGGTGGAAACCGCTCCCCAGCTGCCGTCGTAGGTACCTCCATCAGGAGGGCGCCATGAAGCGACGGTTCACGGTCGGGCTCGTGCTCGCGGTGTTGTTCACCCTCGTCAACATCGGCGGCGGCGTATACGCCGGCGTGATGGGCGAGGCGCGACACGCCGGCCTGCACGTCGTGCTCGCGGCCATCGGCCTCTATCTCACCTCGGTCCTCGTCGCGCGACGCCGGCTCGACGGCGCCCCGCCGCTGTCCGCCGCAGGCACCGCCCCGCCGGAGCTCTCCAGCCGCCTCACGCATCTCGAGCAGTCGCTCGACGCGATCGCCGTGGAGGTGGAACGGGTGGGCGAGGGACAGCGATTCATGGCGCGGCTGTTCAGCGAGCGGCGCGAGAAGGAACCGAAGCAGGAGTAGCCTTCCTGGTGAGGGCCCGGCCGCTGGCGCGCGGCGTGCGGTGCGACAGCTTCTCCGTGAACTCTCCACCAGGATGGGCCATGACGCACCGCTTCGCGATCTTCGCTCTCGTTGCCCTCGCTGCGCTGCCACGCGCCGCCCGCGCTCAGGCTGCTCGCGCAGCCGCGGGCTGCACCTACGAGACCTGCGCCCTGCGCGTCGAGCCGCGTTTCTGGGGGCCGCCGCGACTCCTGCGTGGACGTGAGAGCGTGGAGGTCGGGAAGCTCGGCGCCTTCGGCGGCGGCGTGGATTCACTGCTCGTCGGTCCCGATTCCGCGGCGGCCAGCGCCCGGCGCTACGTGCGTGCCGCGAGGACGTCGAACACGCTGGCGTTGCTGGGCGCAGCGGCGTACGTGGCGCTCCTCGTGCACTCCGACAACACCCGGAAGGATTTCGACAACACCGACATCGCGCTCGGCGTTTCCGGGCTGGCCTTCGGGATCGCGTCGATTCCATTCCACCTGCGTGCGGAGCACAACCTGTCGCGCGCGGTCTGGCTCTACAACGCGGCGCTGGCGCGGTGACCTGACGTCAGCGTCGCATCACGCACCGCGCCGGACACGATTCAGCGCTTGAACTCCTGCTGCAGCCGCCGGAACAGCTCCATCGTCTCCGGTTGCGGCGCCGCGTCGAGCTCGCGCCGCAGCACCACCTGCAGCCGGCGGTACTCGCGGATCATGCCGGCCTGATCTCCCGCGCGCGCCCGGCACAGCATCAGCGAGCGGTACGCCGCCTCGTGCAGCTCCTCCTGCTGCAGCAGCCGCTCGAGCGTCTCCGCGGCGTCCTCGTAGCGCTCGCGCTCGAGCAGCGTGTTGCCGAGCACCTCGAGGGCGCTCGCGTGCAGGCGCGCCAGGCGATCGCGGATCGCCAGGTGCCAGTCGCCCACATGCTCGCCCTCCAGGAAGTGCCCGGCGTACCGCGCGCACGCCGCCGCGAGCGCGTCCACCGACACGGCGCCCTGTCTCGCGCTCCGCAGGACGTCGGTGAGCTGCTGCTCCACCTCCGGTGCATCGAGCTCCACGTCGCCGTCCACCTTCAGCCGGTAGCTCCCCCGCTCGAACGTCACCCATTCGGCGCGGCCGAGCGCGCGCCGCAGGTGGTGCAGCGCCACGTGGAAGCTGTTCCGCACCTGTGCCGCCGACGACTCCGGCCAGAGCGCGGCACCGATCTGCTCGCGCGTGCGTCCCTCCGGCGAGAACAGCAGGTACACGAGCAGCTCGCGCGCCTTGGCATAGCCCCACGTCGAGGGCGGCACCTCCGCGCCGTCGATCGCGATCCGCAGCGTGCCGAGCGTCCGCACGTGCAGCGCCGACGTCGGCGTCGCCGGTGCCGCGACAACCTGATACTCGGACGTGTCGGTCGTCGGATCGGCGATCGCCGGACCGATGTCGTGCCCGGCGGCATCGAAGGCGAGCGCGAGCGCCGCGTCGATGTCCATCTCGCGCCCCTCCGCGAAGGCGGCCTCGAACGGCTCGTCGCCGAGCGCGGCGCGCGCCGCCGCCAGCGCGGGGCGATGCTGGTCCGAGTCCGTCTGCCAGTAGCGCGCACCGATGCGGTCGCGATTGGCCGCCGCCGCGCCGTGCAGGCGCGTGGCGTCCACGAAGAGGCCACGCTGCACGAGTCCGGATGCGATCAGCTCGACCGAGCGGGAGGCGAACAGCGGCTGCGGGTCGCGCCGCATGCACTCGAGCGCCTCGCGCAGCGCCGACATCGCGCGGGACAGCTCGCCCTGCCGGACGAGGATCATCCCGAGCACCTGGAGCGCGATTGACAGCTCCCGGTCGAGCCCGAACACGCGCGCGACGCGCACCCCTTCCTCGGCCGCCTCGCGTGCGCCCTCCAGGTCACCCTGGCCCAGCTTGTGGGTGGCCTGCAGCAGGAAGTTCAGCCGCAGCCCGTACAGGTCGTTCGCTTCCCGCATCCAGGTGTAGGCGAGTCGCAGCGGCTGCTCTCCCTCCGGCGCGGCGACCTGGGTGAGCGCCATCGCCCGGTAGTTCCGCGCATACGCCAGCAACCGGTCGTCGCCGACCGATTCGGCCAGCGCCTCCGCCTCCACCAGGTGCACCTGCGCCGATTCCGGCCTCGCCTGCAGGCTGGCGATCGCGCCGGCGGAGAAGAGCAGCCTCGCGCGCTCGCGCGACGGCCGCTCCCCGGCCGGCACGGTGAGCGCGCTGCGTAGCCACTGACGCGCCTCCGGCCACTGGCCGATCGAGTGCCAGAACCAGTGCAGCGACCCGACCAGTCGCACGTGCAGCTCCTCGTTGCCCTCGCGGCTCCACGCGAGCGCCTGGCGGAAGTTGTCCAGCTCGTCCTGCAGCCGGCGCGCCCACAAGGGCCGCGCGGCCGTGGTGAAATGCGGTTCGGCCTGCTCCGCCAGCGCGAAGAAGAACTCCGCATGTCGCCGGCGCAGCACGTCCGCCTCGCCGCGTTCGGCCAGGCGCGCCACGCCGTATTGCCGGATCGTCTCCAGCAGCCGGTACCGCGCCGTGCCGTCGGCTTCGCTCATCTGCACGAGCGACTTCTCCACCAGCTCGGCGAGGAGGTCGAGCACGTCGTCCTGCGCGAGGTCGCCGCCGCTGCACACCTGCTCGGCCGCCTCGAGCGTGAAGTCGCCACCGAACACGGCAAGCCGCGCGAGCAGGGCCCGCTCGCGCGCGTCGAGGAGGTCGTAGCTCCAGTCGATGGCGGCGCGGAGCGTCTGGTGACGCGGGAGGGCGGCACGGTTGCCCGTGGTGAGCAGCCGGAAACGGTCGTCGAGCCGCTCCACCACCTGCGTCGCGGTGAGCGCGCGCAGGCGTGCGGCGGCGAGCTCCAGGGCGAGTGGCAGCCCGTCGAGCTGCCGGCAGATCCGCACCACGGCGGCGCGATTGTCGTCGGTGAGCGCGAATGTCGTCTTCACGGCGCGCGCGCGCTCGACGAAGAGCTGCACCGACTCCGAGGCTTCGGGGGCGTCGTCGAGCGGGTCGGGGAGCGAGAGGGGCGGCACGAGCCACGCCGTCTCCCCGCTCACGCCGAGCACGGCACGGCTGGTGGCGAGCACCGTGAGCGCCGGGCAGTCACGGAGCAGCGTGTCGGCGAGCGCGGCGCACGCGTCCACCAGGTGCTCGCAGTTGTCGAGCACGAGCAGCATTGGCTGGTCGCCGATCACGTGGACGAGCTGGCGTGCCGCGGCAACTGCCTCCGCGCGTTCCGTCACGCCGAGCACGGAGAGAATGGCGTCCTCGATCAGCGCCGCGTCGTTGGCCGTCGCCAGCTCCACCCAGGCGGCGTTCCGGCCTGCCTCCCGCGCTTCGCGAATCACGACTTCGGCCGCGAGCCGCGTCTTGCCGCTGCCGCCGGCGCCGGTCAGCGTGAGCAGGCGCGTGCGCGAGAGCAGGTCGCGCACGGTCGCGATCTCGCGCTCGCGACCCACCAGGCTGGTGAGCTGCGCCGGGATGCCGCGCACGCCCGCGGTCGCCTCCGGCGCGACGGCGCGCTCGGGCGAGGCGACGGCGAACCGGCTCGCGGTTCCGGATCCGGTGGGTGGATGAGAACTGCGCAAGGGACGGGTGGTGGGGTCTCTGATGCTACCCCGCGCCGGGGAAAAGGCAACGGGAGGGCCATCGCTTTAAGAGATACGGCCGTCCCGTAAGCGCGGTTTAAGAGGGCGCCCCGACCTTCCTCCCGTACCCTGCATCCTCGGTCACGTCACGGGAGAGATACCCCTATGTCATTCATCCGACTGCGCGCGGCGTCCGCGCTGCTGATCCTCGCGGCGGCCGCCTGCGCCGACGCTACCCGTCCGGTGGCGAACCAGCCCGTGGCCTCGGTCACGGTGGTCGCCACGACCCGCTCCTTCCTCGTCGGCGATACGCTCCGCCTCTCGGCGCGCGCCCTGGCCGCGGATGGATCGCTGCTGGAGGGCCGCTCCGTGAGCTGGAGCTCCTCCGACTCCGACGTGCTGCAGCTGAGCGGCACCGGCCTCGCCACGGCCGTCGCCCCGGGCGCCGCCACCATTCGCGCCACCGTGGACGGCAAGACGGGCTCGGTGGACGTCGCCGTGAGCGTGGCGCCGGTGGCCCGGGTGGCGATCGTCGAGACGTCCGTCTCCCTCATGCGCGGCGGGAGCCAGACCCTCGTCGCCGCCGCCCTCGACGCACAGGGGCGTTCGCTCGAGGGTCGCCTCATCGCCTGGCGGAGCAGCGACGCGGGCATCGTGGAGGTGGACGCGGCCGGCCGGCTGACCGCCCGCAGCGAGGGCGAGGCGAAGGTCTTCGCGGAGAGCGAAGGGAAGGCCGATTCGGTGCAGGTGATCGTCACGCCGCCGACGGTGGGCTCCGTGGTGATCACGCCCGCCGCCATGCTGTTCGGCGTTGGCGGCACGCGCCAGCTCACCGCCACCGTGCTCGACACGAACGGCGACACGCTGCAGGGCCGCACGGTGACCTGGTCGGTGGACAATCACTCCGCGGCGGGGATCACCGCGTCCGGGCTGCTCTGGGGGATCGCGCCGGGCTACGTGACCATCACCGCCACCTGCGAGGGAAAGACGTTCGCCGTCGCCGCGACGATCGAGAACGGTGAGCTCGATCCCCTCGAGTACGACCTCCTCTACTACCGCAACACGCCGGACGCGTGGGGCGAGATCATGGTCCTCGGCACCACCGGCAATGCGGCGCCCCTTCGCCTGAATGCGGGCAACGTGTCGCGCATGCCCACCGCCTCGCCCGACGGACAGCGCATCGCCTTCGCCGTGTCCATGCAGGAGCTCGGCACCAATGCCCGGATCGATGACATCTACGCGGTGGATCGCAACGGCATGAACATGAAGCGGCTCACCAGCGAGCCCGGCGTGGATGCCGAGCCGGCGTGGTCGCCGAAGGGAGATCGCATCGCCTACCGTCGCGTCGACCTCGCGACCGGCTCCTCGTCCATCTGGGTGATGGATGTGGACGGCGCCAACAAGGTGAAGCTCACCGAAGCGCTCGAGGGCGCATACTCGGTGGGCGCGCCAAGCTGGTCGCCCGACGGCACGCGCATCGCCTTCTCCACCGTCGCGCGCGCCGGGACCCGCAGCGCCATCTGGACGATGAACGCCGATGGGTCGGAGCAGCAGCAGCGCACGAGCAGCGTGGACGGCTTCGACATGGAGCCCAGCTGGTCGGCGGGCGGGACGCAGATCGCCTTCAGCCGCATCTTCGCCGGCGATCGCGACATCGCGATCCTCACCCTCGCCAGCGGCAGCGTGCAGCGCCTCGCGCTCCCCGGGGCGCAGTGGCACCCCGCATGGTCGCCCGACGGCGGGCACATCGCCTACTGGCAGCCAGCCGGCCCGACGCTGGCGGGCATCTACACGGTGCGCACCGACGGCAGCAACGTGCGCATGCACACGCTCGATCCCTCGTGGGGCGGCGGCTTCGAGCCGACCTGGATCCGCCGGCCATGAGCGCGCGGATGATGGACCGCGTGATCCTCGCCGCGGCGGTGCTGCTCACCGGGTGCGCCACCACCGGCGCCACCCTGGGCAGCGGAGTGGGTGACCGGATGCTCGAGCATCCCCCGTACTACGCCGGTGCCGCGGCGGACGCAGCGGCACCGGCGGGAATCCGCCTCGGGCGCGTGCCCATGATGTATCAGCGCGGTGCGGCGCAGCCGGCGATCTTCGATCCGCGTGGCGATGCCGGCTCGCCGATGCGCGCCCTGCTCGACGAGATGAACGCATTCCTCGACTCGCTGGACACCGTCGTGCGCGTCAGGAATGCGATGGCCACGAACACGTCCGTCATGGTCCCACCCGACGTCCGCTTCGGGTGCGCGACGGAGAGCGGCATGCCGGACGACGACTGCCGCGCGCGGGGCGACAGCGCGCTGGGCCGGAAGGGTCAGACGATGCACCTCTCCGTCGGCCGGCCCTCCCGCGAGTGGACGGCGTGGTCGGGCGACGCGATGCGGGCCGACTCGGTATCGCGGCTGCTCGTCATCACGCTCGAGATCGGTCAGTACCTGCCGCGCCAGCGCGGGTGGACGGGCAGCAAGGAAGTGGAGCTCGGCACGGCCCACACCGTCGGGCTGCCCTGGCTGACGTCGCTCGAGACGCCGGTGAGCGTGCTCCAGTTCACCGGGGCGGTGATGGACAGCACCGGCCGCGCGCAGCGCATCGGCGCCGAGGGGATTTACGCACGACGCACGCGGCTCGGCATCAGTGCGCTCGGCGCCCAGGAGCTCATCGGCGACGCCGACATCCAGCGCGTGCGCGAGGAGCGGCGCACCGACCTGCCCGGTCAGCCGCTCGCCTGGCAGGTAGCGCTCACCCGGCTGGTGGAGGGGCTCACCGGCCGCGCGCCATGACGCCGTTCCTCATTCCCCGCGCGCATGCCACGCTGCACGCCGGCGGCATGAGCATCGACTACGTGCGCGCGGGGTGCGGTGACACGGTGGTGGTGCTCCACGACGGCGACAGCGACAGCGCGCGTGTGCGGTCACTGGTCGATTCGCTGGCGCTCGACCACCGGGTCATCGTTCCCGTGCTGGCGGGCGACGACCGGTTCGCCGTCGCGCTCGACAACCTGCTCGAGGGGATCGGCGCCTGCTCGGTCGGGCTGGTGGCGGTGGGGGAGTTCGGGCGGCTCGCGCAGGAGTTCGTCGCGAGCCGCCCGGGACGGGTTAGCAGCCTCGTGACGCTCTGATCGATCCGTCGGCAGCCCCCCGCACGCCGCGCTGGCAATGTGCCGGCGACTATCCGGCCGCAGCCGCCGGTCGGTATACTCCGGGGTCTTCGGGTGCGTGTGGCGCTCGTTGCTCAACGCGCCGTACGCGCAGCGACGGCGCATCACCGGCCCGTGATGAGATCGCACGACGAGACCTGGGAGCAGCTGGCCCGCGATGATGCCGAGTACTACATCCTCACCGAGGACGTGGACTTCGGCACTCCCCCTGGGCAGCAGCACTTCTATGACAGCGGGAGCGCGGACGCGAACGGGATCTGGACCCAGGCGCGACGCTGGATGGATGGGGAGCCCGCGACGGCGGTCGAGATCGGCTGCGGGATAGGACGCCTCACGCTGCCGATGGCGAGACGGCTCGGGGAGATTCGGGCGATCGACGTGTCGCCCACCATGCTGCGCCGGCTCGCGGACAACTGTGCCGCCGCCGGCCTCGATTCCGTGCGCGGCTTCCTGCCCTCGGAGGCGTGGGACACCGGCCGCCCCGTGGACTTCGCCTACTCCAGGTGGGTGCTGCAGCACATTCCCGACTTCGGTGTCATCGAGGGCTACGTCGCCCGGCTCGGTGCATGCCTGCGCCCGGGCGCGGTTGCACACCTGCAGCTCGACACGCGCCCGGCCACGATCGGCTATCGCGTGCGAAATGCCCTGCCGGACCTGGTGCTCCCGCGCCGGTGGCGGCGCGGCGTCCGGCGAATCCGTCGTGCACCGGCAGACCTGCGTGCCCTCTTTGCGCGTCACGGCTTCTCGATTGCCGAAGAGCTGAATCCCGACTCGACCGACCACGTCTTCGTCCTGGTACGCCGGTGAAGCGCGGCGTCTCTTCGTGCCCCACGCACCCTGGAATCGCGATGCATACCCGGTTCGTTCGTCTCCTGCTGGGCTTCTCGCTGGCGGCCTGCGTCGTCGCGCCCGCGCCGGTCGTCGCCCAGCGTCCCGACTCCACGCTCACGGTGCAGCGCATCTTCGCCTCACCGGAGTTCTTCGCGCAGGGATTCCGCGGGGCGCGCTGGCGCCCGGGCAGGGACGCCTACACGCGCCTCGAGCCCTCGGCCTCCAATGCCGAGTGGCGCGACCTCGTGCAGTACGACGCCGAGAGCGGCCAGCGCACGGTGGCGCTCACCGCGTCGCAGCTGATTCCGCGCGGCGAGGCGTCGCCGATCGAGGTGGAGGACTATACCTGGTCCCCCGACGGCAAGCGCCTCCTCGTCTACACGAACTCCGAGCGCGTCTGGCGCGAGAACACCCGCGGCGACTACTGGCTGGTGAACCTGGATGGCGGGCTGCCGCGCAGGCTCGGTGGCGCGCGCGCGAAGCCGTCCACGCTGATGTTCGCCACCTTCTCCCCCGACGGCGGGCGCGTGGCCTACGTGCGCGAGAACAACCTCTACGTGGAGGACCTCGCCACCGGCCGCATCACCGCGCTCACGAAGGACGGCTCACGAACGATCATCAACGGCACCTTCGACTGGATGAACGAGGAGGAGTTCGGGCTGCGCGACGGCTTCCGCTGGAGCCCGGACGGAAAGCGCATCGCGTACTGGCAGCTCGATGCGTCGGGCGAGCGCGACTTCCTGCTCATCAACGACACCGACTCGCTCTACTCGTACACCGTCCCCGTGCAGTACCCCAAGGCGGGGACGACGAACGCCGCCGTGCGGGTGGGCGTGGTGAGCGCGAGCGGCGGGCCGACGAAGTGGCTCGCCACGCCGGGCGACCCGCGCAATCACTACATCGCGCGCATGCAGTGGGCGGCGAGCTCGAACGAGGTCGTGCTCCAGCACCTCAACCGGCTCCAGAACACGCTCACCCTCTTCCTCGGCAATGCGACGACGGGCGCCGTGCGGCCCGTGCTCGTCGAGCACGACAGCACGTGGGTGGACGTGGTGAACGACCTCCGCTGGATCAACGGCGGGAAGGACTTCACCTGGATGAGCGAGCGCGACGGGTGGCGGCACCTCTATGTGGTGTCGCGCGACGGCAAGTCGGTGCGGCTCGTCACGCCGGGCGCGTTCGACGTCCACAACCCGGCGAGCCTGTTCGGCGAGAACGAGGTGCTCGGCGTGAACGAGCAGTCGGACGAGGTCTACTTCACCGCCTCGCCCGACAACCCGACGCAGCTCTACCTCTACCGTGTGGCGATGGATGGTCGCACGCCGATGCAGCGCGTCACGCCGGC
>DASURL010000256.1:0-5795 GCA_036280075.1 Gemmatimonadaceae bacterium
CTTCAGCCCCTTCAGCTCGGGCACGTACTTCTCGGCCGGATCGTCGAGCGAGAGCTTCCCTTCGTCGCGCAGCTTGAGGATGGAGAGCGCGGTGAAGCTCTTGGTCATCGACGCGATACGGAACACGGTGTTCGTGTCCACTGGCGCATTGGCCTTCACGTCACGCAAGCCAGCGGTGCCGATGTGAATCACCTTGCCGTCGATGATGATCCCGTACGCGATGCCGGGCACGCGATTGCGCGTGGCGAAGGCGCGCATGAGGCTGTCGATCGCCGGGATCGCGCGCTCGAGCTTCGCGACGCGAGCGGGATCGGTGAAGGCTGGCGGCGGCGCGTGGCTGCTCAGCGATTGAGCGTGGGCGAACGCGGGGAAGGCGAGCGTGGCGAGGAGGAGGACGGAGGAGGCGCGCATTCGAGTCAGGAGAGAGGCGCCCCAAGTATGCAGCGCACGCACCAGCATGTCATCCCGCACGAGCGGAGCGAGTGGCGGGACCTTCGCCCCTCGCGCCAGGGCTCGAACAGCGAGGAGAGGACACGGCGGAAACTACCTGAAACGGCAGGATGCTCTCCGCGCAGGTGAAGGCTCCATGCGCACGGGAGCTCTGGTCCCGACAGGTGCTGTCGCGCGCGCGGGATGACACGCTGGCGTCGCGGTGCGGGATGACGCTGCAGGTCACGGTCAACGGTCCTCCGGTCCTCCGGTCTCAGTGCTCCACCGTCACGCTCGGGCCGGTCTCGCCGATGTGGGAGCTGGGGCGGATGTCGAACACGCCGTTCGTGAAGTCGAGGTGCATCCGTGTCGCGAGGGCGACGTCGCTGCCGATCACGCCGTCGAACATCACGAAGGTCCAGCGGCGGTCGGGGGTGACGGGTGCGTTGCGGAAGGTGATGGCGTAGTCGCCGTCGCTGAGTGAGACGTCGCGCGCCACCCACTCCGTCTTCTCGCGGCCCGTGCCGAGCCCGCCCAGCGTCATGCGCCGCGACGCGACCTTCGTGCGTGGGAGCTTCCGCAGCAGCGACGTCGTGACGAAGGTGCCCTCGGCGCCGGTGTCGAGGCCGAGCAGGACGGGGCGGCCGTCGCGGGTGACGAGCTTCACCACGGGATAGCCGATCCAGTACAGGTTGCGCTTCGCACCCGGGTTCCGGCGCGGGCGGCGGATGGTCATCGTGCCGGCACCGGCGTCGAGCTCCACGTCCATGCGGCGCAGCAGGTCGGTGCCGATCACGCCGTCGATGGGCACCGACTCCATCTGTCCCTGCACCATGCGCCGGTCGAGCCGCAGCATGCGCTGCTCCACCACGGCGGCGCTGAGCCCGCGCGCCTTCACGGGGCCGATGTCGAGCGAGTCGATGATCACGGCGCGCGCCGGGATGTGGCCGGCCACCACGCCGAGGGCGAGCGTATCGGGCGCGGCGAGGTAGACGCCGGTCTTCAGCGCGACTTCGGCCGAGAGGAGCGTCATGCTCGCGCCGGTGTCGAGCCAGAACTCGTGCGGGTGGCCGTTGATCTTCACCGTGATCACCGGCGTGCCGAAGGCGCTGCGGCGCATCGGGAGCACGATCGGCTCGTCGGGGACGAAGACGTTCGGGGCGGGCACGTCGGCCAGCGCCTGCGCCCACCGCTCGACGCTCGCCTGGCGCTCGCTTTCGGCGGCGTCGGCAAAGGTGCTGTCGGCGACCGGCTTGACGCGGGCGAGGCGGGGCCAGTCGGAGGTCCAGGACAGCGCCATGGTGAGCCCCACGTGGGCGCGGCCGCGCACGATGGGATCGGTGGCGTTGGCGTAGAGACCGGCAAAGGCGATCGACGCGCCCTCCGGGTCGCTCTGCATCAGCGTGTTGAGGGCGAACACGAAGGTGCGCTCGTCCACCGACTCCGCCGCCTTCTCCGCGTTCGCCATGTCGAGCACGGCGATGTCGGTCCAGAAGTCGGTGCCGCTGTGCACGCGCGTGCGCGCCGACCAGCGCGCACGGTTGAGCACCACCGTGAACGGATCCGTGATGGTGTCGGTGTGGACGGTGGAGTCCACGCGCCCTTCCACGATGGCATCCGCATCGGGGCCGGGCGGGACACGCGCGCCCGTGCGGCACCCGTCGGCGATCAGCGGGAGGAGAACGAGCGAGGAGGAGAGGGCCAGTCGGCGCATCGGTTGCCCTGGAGGTCGGCGAACGCGTCCTGTCTGTTGATAGACTACCCGACTGGTGGTTCCGACACCGCGGCTCGCATCAGGGTTCGGCGACGGCGGCGCGGCTGACCGACAGCCGCACCACCAGCGCACGACCCGGCGCGGGCTCGTAGTACTTCCCGCCGGTCGCATTCACGTTCACCGACCCTACGGTGTGCACGTCTCCAAGGTTCTGTACCGCCACCATCGGGGAAAGTTCAGCGCCGGCGGCGCGGAGGTGGCCGGCGACGCCGACGCCGAAGAGCACCCGACCTGGCGTTTCGGCGCTGTTGGCGTCGTTCACCATCATCCCGGTCGCCGCATCGGCCGTGGCCGAAAAGGTCAGCACGCCGGCGTGCAGCCCCGCCTCGGCGGCGAGCGCGTGGACGGGAACGCCGGGGATGCGGTTGCCCGCGTACGAGGTGCCACCTACGGCGTAGTCCTGGTAGCGGAAGTGCGAGTAGGTGTACGACGCCTGGAGGGAGAGAGGGCCGGCGTCGCCCTGCACGCCGAGCTCGCCACCGCGACGCAGCGTGCGGCCGGCGTTGCGATAGTAGCGGCGCCCCTGGCCACCGGGGATGTCGAACGGCACCAGCTCGTCCTGCGCGCGCGCCTGGAAGAGTGCGGCATCCCAGCGGATGCCGGCGATTGGGAGCACGCCCTTCGTGCCGACTTCCAGGGTGAGGGTGCGCTGCGGCTGGAGGTCAGGGTTGATCCCCGCCGAGCCATCGGGCTTGTTGCCGAGCTCCGTGGTGGTGGGAGTCTCGAAGCTGCTCGACACCGAGGCATAGAGCGACGACAGCGGCGTCGCACGCCACACGATGCCGGCCGACGGGCTCACGGCGTGCAGGGTGCGCGAGCCGGAGTCGTCCGGGTCGTTGGCGTTCACGAGGTGATCGTCCACGCGAAAGCGCACGGCATCGGCGCGCACGCCGGCGGAGAGGAGGAGCGACGGCGCGAGCGCGAGCTCGCCGCGCACGAAGGGGCCGACGCTCGTCACCGTCTCGAGCTGGTCCTTGGTGAGCGCGCCGCGCAGGTTCGCGCCGGTGGGACAATCACCGGAGACGAGCGTGACGTCCACGCAGTTCTCGTGTTCGCGGCGGTCGTCGTGCTGCCACTGCACGTCGGCGCCGGCGCTCAGGCGCAGCGCGTGCGCGCCGGCGATGGCGAGGTCGCTCGCGCGCAGCGAGGCGCCGCCACTGCGACGATCGACGTCGATGGTGGCGAAGGTGAGCGGATTGGCGAAGGTGCGGCCGCTGCCGAAGACGGTGGCGTCGAGGGTGCCGCGCTGGCCGAGTGCGCGCGCCCAGCCGAGGGCGAGGTCGCCCTGGCGCACGACCTTCCCCGCCTGCTTCCGTACCGAGAAGGGATCGGCCATGCGTGGCGCGCTGTCGAACTGTGCCTTCGTGAGCGCGCCGGGATTCTCGGCGAGGGGTACGTCGAGCCAGCGCGCGGCGAGGGTGAATGAGTTTGCCGAGCTGGCCGGCGTGAGCGAGAGGCGCGCGGCGGCGTGCGTCGCACGCTGGTCGGAGTAGCGGCGGTAGCCTTCGCCGCCCACCTGCGAGACAGTCCCCGAGTAGCCGAGGTCGTTCACCGTGCCGGATGCGCCGAGCACGCCGATGGTGGGCGACTCGCTGCCGCCGATGACGCGCATGTACGGCGCGAGGGGGACGAGCGCCGGTGGCGCGGAGCGGACGTCGATCACCCCGCCGGCGGCGTTGCCGTAGAGCGACGACGCGCTGCCACGCACGACGTCCACGCGATCGGCGCCCTGGAGGTCGAGCACGTCAACCGGTGTCTGGCCGTCGGGGAGGGTGACGGGGACGCCATCCTGCAGCACGCGAACCCCGCGCACGCCGAACGCCGAGCGGGCGCCGAAGCCGCGGATGCTGACGCGCGGATCCTGGGTGGGATTCTGCCGGTTGGCGAGCGAGACGCCGGGGACGGCGAAGAGCAGCTCGTCCACGCCGAGGCGGCGCAGGGCGGCGAGGGAGTCGGGTCGAGTGATGGTGACCGCGTAGGGGAGCTCGAGCGGGGCGCGGGGGCCTTCGCGAGTGGCGGTGACGCGGACGGTGGGGAGGGCGGTGGTGGTGTCCTGGGCGCGGAGCGTGGCGGGCGCGATCAGGCAGACGAGCAGGAGCGAAGCGGTGCGGCGCGAAGACATGAGTTGAAGCTACGAGCCGCACGGGGAAAAACGAGGAGGTTTGTGGCTCGGCGCCCGGATGGCGTGACGGGAGCTCGAGCAACCGGTCCTGTATGGAAGGCCGCCCAAGCGCCGCCAGGATCGCACGCTGAGTGAGCAGTCTGCAGGCGCCTGATGAGCGGAGAGGCTCGAGTGCGACTACGACTCGCCAACGAGATCAAGGGAACCGCGGGGGCAGTCATCGGTTTCGTGGCCGGGATCGTTGTCTCGATCCCTGCGCTGCTGATCGTGGCGATGATGGCAGGCAAGGACCGAGAAGTCCTCGCTCTCGGCCTCATGTTCTATGTCGTTCCTTTGGGAGCGGTGGTGGGGGTGATCGCAGGTGTGATTGCCGGATCACGCGGGCGGCTGAAACGCCTGGTGAATGGCAGCGCCGGAGTGTTCGCCGTCGTGTACGTCGCCTCGCTCGTCATCTCGGCGTGGCAGGACGAGCAGGCCGAGCAACGTGTTGCAGCGACGAGCGAACCCGACGGGTGTCGCAACGAATATCGTGACCTGACGTTCACCTCTCTCGGGGGGTTCGTCGTCTCGTTCGAGCGACTCTGCGGCCAGGCGTCGCACGGCACGATGAACTGTCGCTGATCTCGAACGCGGATGCCGACTGCGCGAAGCTGACGCCCAGGGGGCCAGGCAACCTGCTCGTGCTCGAGGTGCCGGAGAGCCCGGAGAGGCTGGCATTTCCCGGAAGGACGGCTCTCGGCCCCATGCGCGATGGGCGACAGGTGATCAGGTACGACTACCGCGCCCACGTCGTCAGCCAGCAGGCGCGTCGACGGTGTCGACTTCGAATTCGAGCCGGACTCGATACCGTAGGCCGCTGATGGCGCAGCCCCGAACAGGCGACTAGCGACCTCGTGCTCCAAAGTCACGAGGAAATTCTCGGGGCTGGAGAGCCCTTTATGCGACGTGTGTGCTACCTGGAAGTCGCATGCGACGAGCATAGGATGTTGCGCCGGCCGCAGGATAACGGTGCCGATCCGAGCGATGCTGGATGCGCAAATCCTATAGTGTCACCCTTGAAAGAAGCACGTAATAGAGAAGCCACGCACACCCAAGAGATTTCTTGGCGTCTGGCAATCCGCGCCGTCGCGACACCGAGAGGGACCGCTTCATAATTGCCGGCGACAGTCAACCTCCTCCTGTCGCCCGCCATTCCCTTCGCTACGACCGACGCCGGTCGCTGGCTCAGGGCCCCCCACCTCTGCCCGACTTCAAATGCTGACTCGGAAGAGAGCAGCGGTGTTCGTCGCCTCGCTCGCGACGATCGCCATCGTTCCCGCATGCAACGACCAAGGCACCACTGCTCCGCAGCTCCGACCACCTGCGGCAGCCCACGACGGTGCGGCGCTCTACCAAGGCTTTCTCGGCGTCGCCGCCACGAACGACGTAAACAACGGAACATTCGGGCCGGTATCCTCGGGCATCAGTATT
>DASURL010000257.1:0-2083 GCA_036280075.1 Gemmatimonadaceae bacterium
GGCGCTCGACGAATGCGGTAGCGGCCACGCGATCGCTCATCGCGCCCACCTCAGCGTACGGCCGCTCGTACGCTCGGCGGCCCCGGCTCGTCCTCGTACTCGTCGTGCTCCATCCGGCCTCGCAGCCGGTATTCGTGCCCCACGAGATATGGCACGGCCGTCACCACCACGTTCGGCCGGAACAGGAACGCCGTCCTGATGTACAGCGCCGTCTTGTTGTGCAGCAGGTGCTCCCACCACCGCTTCGGCACCACCTCGGGGACGACGATCGTCACCAGCTCGCCCGGCATCACCATCCGCAGGTTGTCCACGTACTCCACCAGCGGACGCAGCACCGACCGGTACGGTGACGGGATCACCTCGAGCGGCACGCCGATGTCCCACGCGTCCCACTCGGCCCGCATCCGCGCCGTGTCGGCGCCGTCCACCTCCACGTAGAGGGCGAGCACCTCGTCGGAGATCGTCGTCGCGTACACCAGCGCGCCGGCCGTCGCCTTGGTGATGCCATTCACCGGCACGACCACCGTGTGGTGCAGCGGCGTGATCGGGCTCTGCCCGAGGAACCGGATCTCCTCCGCGAACGTCGCGTAGTGCGCATGGATCTTCCGCAGCGTGAGGATGATCAGCGGGACGATCGCCGCGACGATCCATCCTCCCGACGTGAACTTCGTCACCACCTGGATCAGCGACACGAGCGCGGTCGCGATGGCGCCCACGCCGTTCAGCGCTGCCTTCCACTGCCAGCCGGCCTCGCGCGTCGAGCGCCAGTGCATCACCATCCCCGCCTGCGAGAGGGTGAAGCACACGAACACGCCGATCGCGTACAGCGGCACGAGCGCATTCGTGTCGCCGTGGAACAGCCAGACGAGCAGGAGCGCCACCCCCGCCAGGGCGATGATGCCATTGGAGAACGCGAGCCGGTCGCCGCGCGCCGCGAGCTGCCGCGGCATGTAGCCGTCGCGCGCGAGGATGCTGGAGAGGCGCGGGAAGTCCGCGAACGCCGTGTTCGCCGCCAGCACCAAGATGGCGAACGTCGTGTACTGCAGCGCGTAGTACGGCAGCCCGCCGCCGAACACGTGATGCCCGAGCGTGGACAGCACCGTCTGCTCCGTCGTCGGCATCACCTGGTAGTGCTGCGCCAGGAAGGACACGCCGAGGAAGAAGGTGGCAAGGATCGCCACCATCCAGCCGAGCGTCGTTGCGGCATTCCGCGACGCGGGTGCGCGGAACGCCAGCACGCCGTTCGAGATCGCCTCCGTGCCCGTCATCGCCACGCACCCTTCGGCGAAGCCGCGCAGCAGCAGGTACGCCAGCGCGAGGCTGCTCACGGGCGAGAGGCCCGCCCCATGCTGGCGCAGCGACACGGCATCCACCTTCGGGACGCCGCCGAGCGGCGCCAGCTCGTGTCCCGTCCAGTACCGCCATGCCCCCGTGGCCAGCAGTGCCAGCATCATCGCGATGAACGCGTACGTCGGCACCGAGAACGCCATCCCGGATTCCCGTACACCGCGCAGGTTGATCGTCGCCAGCACGACGATCGACAGCGCACAGAGCTGCACCGTGTGCGGGGCGAGCGCCGGATACGCCGACGTGATTGCCGCCACGCCCCCCGAGATCGACACGGCGACGGTGAGGATGTAGTCGGTGAGCAGCGCCGCCGCCGCCGTCAGTCCCGGCATGACGCCGAGATTCTCGCGTGCCACCGTATACGAGCCGCCCCCGTTCGGGTAGGCGAAGACGGTCTGGCGGTACGAGAGCCCCACGAGCACCAGCAGCCCCACGATCACCGCCGAGATGGGGAGCACGTAGTGCACCGCCGCCATCCCGATCGCGCCGCCGAGCACGAACAGGATCTGGTCGGTGGCGTAGGCGACCGACGACACCGCGTCCGACGACAGCACGGCGAGCGCCGTCTTCCTGTTCAAGCGCTCGTGCTCCAGCCGCTCGCTGGCCAGCGGACGCCCGAAGAGCGCGCGCTTGAGGTGACGATATGCTGATGGCATGTTCGATCGATGTGCGTACCGCTGCTCGCGTACGCTACCGATCGTGCCGTGAGGACCGCACAAGGATTCAGCGTGTCGTC
>DASURL010000258.1:0-5227 GCA_036280075.1 Gemmatimonadaceae bacterium
GAGACCTGTCGTGGATGAGGTGAAAGCGATCCTGCGTCGCTCTCGCTCCTCGACCCGCGCGAACCGGTGCCCCTGAATGCAGAGCGCCCCGATCCGCGTGGGATCGGGGCGCGCCAGCGACGTCAATTCCTACGTCGCGAGACTATGCGTGCGCGCCACCCGTCCCCTGCGGCTGATGCCACATGAGATGACACATGCACATGGTGCACATGGACGGCTGGGTGGGGACGCAATGGCGCATGGACGGAGATTCGCCGGACGAGCCAGGGATGTCAAGGGAGCGAGGGTGTCCGCGTTGCCGTGCAGGCAGGCGTACGGCTCCGGAATCGGCACGGGTCACGATCCGCTTCATCGGTCATCGAGCTCCACCCATCCGGTCCCCTTCACGAACACCTCGATGCGCGTGACGGGGTGGATCTCCCAGAGCGTCTGTCGGTACCTGTGCATGTGGTTCATGTGCTCGGGGTCCAGCATGAGGAAGCCGCTGACCCGCACGGAATCGGCGTCGTCGCCCGGGTTCTCGTAGTCGGCGAGCTTCGCCCTCGTCCACTTGCCCTGATGCAGCTTCTTCATCCGCGGCGTGGGCTCGACGACCATCGCCAGGCTCTCCGGCGCGGCGAAGTCGCCGACGAGGGCGATGTGCCAGTCGGTGTTCGCCTCGCCATTCGCGCGACAGTTGGTGCTTTCCCTGTTGCCGCTCTGCGGGCGGATGACGCGAATGAAGCCGGTGACCGTGACCGCCGCGCCCTCGAACGGCGTCACCATGCTCGCACGGTCGGCGCGCCCCTTCGCCGTCGCGTCCCACGCCGGCCGCGTCTTCCCCTTCGGCCACGGCATCGTCGCCGAATCGGCGATGGCACTGAACTGCACCGCATGGTAGCGCGTCGGCACGTCGATGCGATTCTTCCGCTCGTTGGTCTCCGGATCGTCGTTGCCCTTCAGGCCCCGGTACGGACAGCTGAACGTGGTGTCGTGATCCGTCCCCTTCCAGGTGGAGTGCCTGATCGGCTGCTTGTCCCAATCGGCCGAGATGCGCTCGGCCGGCGCGTCGAGCCCCTCGATGGCCGGCGCCTCCTCCGGTGCCGCCATTGCCATGGCTTCAGTCGGAAGAGGGCGGACGTACGGTGTCGCTACCCAGCCGGTATCCCGGCGCGCGGGCTTGAGCACCACGACGTGATAGAACCCCTGCGCGGTATCCGGCGCGATTACCACAAGCTCCGCGCCGCGCGACAGCACGCGCAGCGGCGTGTGCAGCGTGTCCGGCGTGGGGCGGAGGTTGAGCCGCGTCGTGGTGCGGAGGTGCATGCCGTCCTGCGCATTCGCTTCCGAAGCGGCGGCGAGCATGGCGAACGCTGCCAGGACCGCAGCGGCAATCGGGCGTGCAGTGCCTTCGAGCATCGGTGACCTCGGCGTGGAATTGGTGGCGCTTCCTGCCCAGTCGGTCCGGCAACGCACTACGACGACAGGCACATCGACGGCATGAACCTATCGGTCCATCCCGTCGCTTCCAGACCATCGATGAGAGATTTCCAATCTGCGCCGGCCGAGCGTGTCCACGGCGTCGAACAGCTGGTCGAAGCTGTCGACGACGAAGAGCACGTCCTGGAAGTGGTCGATCTCGAACGGCTGCGCGATCACGGCGTCGAGGGAGAAGGCCCGCCGGTCGCAGTTCGGGCCGAGCGCGTTCGCCGCATCGCCGTGCGAGGAGATGAGGCCACTCCCGTACACCTTCACCCGTCCGCCCTCGCGCACCAGCCCGAACTCCACGGTGAACCAGAACAGGCGCGCCATCGCCGTCGTCTCCTCCTCCGTCTCCGCCTGGGCGGCCAGCGCCCCGAACCGCTGGAGGAAGTCGGCGAAGACGGGGTCGGAGTGCAGCGGCACGTGTCCGAACACGTCGTGGAAGATGTCGGGCTCCGGCAGGTAGTCGAGCTGCGCGCGCGGCCGCACGGCGAGGGTGGTAGGGAAGCGACGCTCCGCCAGGCAGCGGAAGAACTGTGCGGCGGGGATGAACCCCTCCACCCCCACCGCCGCCCACCCCGTGCGCGCGGCGAGCCGCCGGTTCACGTCGGCGAGGTCGGGGACGCGGTCCGGCGCGAGGCCGATCCGTTCGGCCCCCTGCAGGAACACCTCGCTCCCCGTGTCGCGAAGGGTGGCCATGCGCCGCTCGTACAGTACCCGCCACACGTCGTGCGCCTCGGCGTCGTAGCGAGTGTAATCCTGCTCGATGAACTTCGGGAGCACGTGCGGCGTGAATTCCGTGATGGTGTCGTGCGCATGCGCGTGGGCGTGCTCGTGCATCGGACGTCTCGGGAAGGAGTGGATGGACAAACGGAGAGCGGCCCGTGGAGAAAAGCTCCACGGGCCGCTCGGGACGTTGGCTGCCGCGATCTGCTACTACGCGCGCATGCACCGACTCCCACGCCCCGTGGACAGGCTGGCGTAGTAGCAGGCGTACGAATAGCTGGCGCGGGCGGGCGTCGTCGGCATGGGTCGCATCCTACGGATGCCGCGCGTTCACGTCAAGACTGGCTGGGGCCACCTGACCACGCGTTCCAGGGCGATGCGCCTCGTGGATCGTCTTTCCCACGCTGGCTGCCGATACTGATAAGAAGCGCTCGAGCGAACGGCGGGTACCTCCTGTCCGCCTGCCGCAGCCGCTGCCCCCCCCGCCCGCCGTTGCCGTGCTGCTGTCTCCCGACCGTCTCGATGCGCTCCAGTCCACAGGCCTCCTCGACTCACCCTGCGAGGAAGCATTCGACCGCCTCACCCGCCTGGCGTCGTCCTTTCTGTCGGCACCCATCTGCCTGATCTCTCTGGTCGACAGGGATCGCCAGTTCTTCAAGAGCGCGATCGGATTACCGGAGCTGGCGAGGAGCACGCGAGCCACCTCGCTCGACTACTCGTTCTGCCGGCACGTCGTCGAGACCGGTCAGCCGCTCATCCTGGCAGACGTTCGGGAGAACCCGCTCACGTGCGCCAATCCGTTGATCGGCGAGGCCGGTGTCGTCGCCTACGCGGGGGTTCCCCTCCGTACGCCAGCGGAACAGGTGCTCGGCACATTGTGCGTGCTCGACGTCGTCCCCCGCCACTGGACCGATCGCGAGGTGCAGGTGCTGTCCGACCTCGCGGCCTCGACGATGACCGAGATCGCCCTGCGCACCGAGCTCACCCAGCGTGAGCGTTTCGAGCGCGATGTCGTGGAACGGGCGCTGCTCATCGAGCGTGAGCGCCTGAACGCCATGTTCGAGAGCGCGCCGGCGTTCATCGCCTGGACCCGTGGATCGAATCACGTCATCCAGGGGGCCAATCGCGCCTTTCGACAGCTGGTCGGCTTTCGGGACATCGTCGGCAAGCCGGTTGCCGATGCACTGCCGGAGGTCGGGACGAGCGGGCTCCTGGCTGAAGTGGATCGCGTCGTCGCCAGTGGCGAGCCCTTCATCGCCAATGGCATGCCCATGCGCCTCCAGCGTGATCCGGACGACGAGCCCGAGGAGCGATTCCTCAACTTCGTCTATCAGCCGCTCTACGAGCATGGCGCCGCACCCACCGGCCTGCTGTGCCACGGCGTGGACGTCACCGACCAGACGCGCGCGGCGTTCGCGATGGAGCGGAGCGAGCGCTATCACCGGCACCTGCTCGACACGCTCCCTGTGATCGTCTACCAGGCCGCGCCCGAGCCACCCTACCAGGCGATCTACATCAACAAGGCGATCGAGGTCCTCGGCTACTCGCGCGAGGAATGGCTCGCCGAGCCGGAGATGTGGACGCGCTGCCTCCACCCTGATGACCGCGCGCGCATGCGCCGCCAGGCGCGCGACTCGTACCGCTCCGCGACCCCGATGGATTGCCAGTATCGCATGGTCGCCAAGGATGGCACCGTCCGCTGGTTCCACGATCGGGGCGAGTACCTCCCCGATCGCAGCGGGGAACGCTGCGTCTGGCAGGGGATCATGCTGGACATCACGGACCGGCGGGCAATCGAGGACGCGCTCCGCCAGAGCGAGGAGCGCCACCGGCTCACGTTCGACGAAGCCGGAATCGGCATGGCGGTGTGCTTCGTCGACGGACGGATCGAGCGGGCGAATCGCGCCCTGGTCTCGTTTCTCGGTTACCCCCAGCGAGAGCTCGAGGGAATGAGCTACCTGGAAGTATTGCATCCCGACGACGCCGGGTTCGATGCACACGAGTCGGCGCGCCTGCTCGCCGGCGAGATCACGTGCTTCTCGCAGGAACGCCGTTACCGAAGGAAGGACGGATCCGAAGTCTGGGCACTGACCACCGTGACCCTGCTGCGCGACGCGGCCGGTGTGGCGGTACGGCGGCTCGCGCAGCTGCAGGACATCACGAACCGGCGGCACGCCGAGCTGGCGCTGCGCGCGAGCGAGGCCTACAACCGGAAGCTGGTCGAGACGGCGCACGAAGGGATCTGGGTCGTCGACGAGGTCGGCGTGACGACCTACGCCAACCCTCGGCTGTGCGCCATGCTCGGGTACGAGGTGCGCGAGCTCGAGGGACGATCACTCTTCGAGTTCATGACGTCGGACAGCGCCTTCCAGGCGCGAACGCTGTTCGCCCGGCGGCAGCGCGGCATCTCGGAGGTGCACGAATTCAGCCTCACTCGGCGGGACGGTACCGAGCTGTTCGCGCTGCTTTCGACAAGTCCGATCCTCTCGCCGGAGGGGCGGTTCACCGGCGCCCTGGCGATGGTCACCGACATCACCGAACGCCGCCGTGCGGAGGAGGCGCTCCGTGAAAGCGAGGCGCGGTATCGCCACGTCGTGGCGCACGCGCCGGGCATGGTCTACCAGTGGACCTACCATCCCGATGGGACCGGCCGCTACACCTTCGTCAGCGAGGGGGCAGAGGCCATCCTCGGCGTGTCTCCCGAGGACGCCCTCAGGGATCCGGAGGCGCTGCTCAGCCTGATTCCGGATGCGGACCGCCCGCGACTTCGCGAGAAGGCGCTGGAGGCGGCGGCGAAGTCCGGCTCCTTCCACTGGGAGGGTCGGGTGATCCTGCGATCGGGAGTGGAACGCTACATCGAGATTGCTGCGCGCGACCAGCGCAAGGCGGATGGCACCGTCGGCGCGGTCGGCGGCATGAGCGATCTGCCGCACGTCGTCGGCGCGCGCGTCTGCCGCATCGAGGTCGGCCAGCAGGAAGCTGGCGCTCGCCTTCGAGCAGCAGCTTCGTCAATCCCAGAAGATGGAGGCGGTGGGCCGCC
>DASURL010000259.1:0-15041 GCA_036280075.1 Gemmatimonadaceae bacterium
CGCGACGGCTTGCACGCCGAGGTGTCGGACGGCGCGGTCTCGAGCAGCCCGCCGCCGCTCGTCGTCGTCACGCCCAGCGAGTCGGCCAGCGCGCTGCGGCCACCCAGCACGAGGAGCAGCGCATCGCCCTCGCGCACCCGCTCCAGGTACTGTTGCGCTTCCCATGGCATCACCTCGAGGGGTGGCGCGAGCACGGCGTGAATCGTGTGCCCCGGTGGAGTCGTGGAATCGGGTACGGCAGCCGTATCGCGCGCCACCACATGGAATCCGAAGCGCTCCGCCACGCGAGCCAGTGCGCCGGCGCCGAGCGATCCCGTGAGGTGCGACGACAATCGCGCGTCGCCGATGCGGCCAAGCGTGGGCTCCGGCGTGAGCAGGGCGACTATCACCGCAATCGTTCCGACGAGAGGCAACACGACTTTCGGCCGCGCCCACCAGTCGCGCGGCCGCGCTGGTGCCGGATGCTCGGCACTCATGCCGCGCGCACGCCCCGGTCGCCGCGGAAGGGCTCGGCGAGCCGCGACAGCTCGGCGACCGTCTCTGCCGTGCATCCGCCGTGGCCGTACACGGCTACGTCGAACCGACGCGCGAACAGCCGGAAGGGCGCCAGGCGCGCCGACCCACGGGCGCGCAGCTCACGCGCGTAGTCGCCGCTCGTCTTCGAAGGGTCGAGCCGCAGCCGGTCCGAGCGTGCCAGGCTCTCCACCACGCCGCGGTAGAGCGCATGTGCCGCCTCCTCGAGCTGCCCCGCGGCGGCCAGCCGCTCCGCGGCGCGCCAGGGATCCTCGCCGGCGCGTCCACCACGCGCGCGATCGCCGCCGTCGATCTCCTCGCTCCGCGCGCGTGCCGCGAGCAGGAAGCGCGCGATCACCAGCAGCACGAGGAGCACCGTGAAGCCGATGGCGATCCAACGCGCCGGCCCCGACCCGCGCAGGAAGTCCACCAGCGCCTCGATGCCGTCGGCGACCCAGCGATACAGCCGCTGCGCCAGCGACGCCTGCAGCGAGCGCTGGAAGGCGCGCGCGCTCAGAACCGACGCCACCGTATCGTGGATGGAGGCTGGTGGCCACGCGCGGACCGCCGCCTGGAGCAGCATCACTGGAGGGCCCGTCAGAGCGCCGGTAGTCCCGTCGGCGCGTCCAGCGCGTCGGTCATCAGCTCGATGTCCAGCCCCTCGCTGCGGATCCGCGCGTCGTAGTAGAGCAGCGCCTCGGTGATCGCCACCACCGGGTAGACGAGGATCGCCCCCACGCTGCTGATCGTCGTCTGCACCACGAAGTTGCCCGTCACCGCCCCGATCAACGACACGCCGACCACGAGCAGGTAGTAGATGATCGTCACCAGCAGCAGCGTGAAGAGGATGTGCCACTTGCGGCCGCGCGACAGCTCGGCGGAGCGGGAGAACGAGCGCAGCGTCCCCGCCTCTTCCAGCACGATGGCCGGCACCACCGCGAAGTAGCGCGCCAGCACCCAGAATCCGGGGACGATGAACAGGATGAAGCCGATGATGAACAGCACGGACCGGATGATCGACGCCAGCAGCACCGGGACCACGCGTGGGATTACCCGCCGTACCGCGCTCCCCACGTCCACCGCCTCTCCGAGATACGCCTGCGAGGTGAGCACCACCAGCACGGCGCTCATCAGCGAGTACGTCACGAGGCTGCCGAGCATCGTCCAGAGCGTCGTGAGGAGCATCCCCGCCTGGGCCGCCGCCGGATCACCGCTCAGGAACCGCGTGGTGTCACCGATCACGAACAGGCGCAGCAGCAGCATCGGCACGTACGCGATGGCCGAGCACACCACGAGCTGGCCGTAGTGCGAGCGCAGGATCTGGAATGCGGCGTCCACCAGCTCGGTGGCCGAGCGGGGACGGAGGGTGGGCGCGGGCATGAGCGTCGGGTGAGGGTGGCGAGACGGCTCAATCATCGGTGCGCCGGAGCGCCGTCGCAAGTCACCCGACGGCGAGCGGCAGACAAGCGCGACAATGCAGAGACATTGCCAGAAGGTGAAACCGCTCAGGTCACGGCTGGCCGCGATTGGATTTCTTGTCTGGCAGCACGGAGCCGGGGGTGTAGCGCGTCCAGATGAAGATTGCCGCACATCCGTCTCCTGCCGCCTCCATCGGTAGCTCGGATACCCCGCGATAGACTTCCATGGCTTCGACGTCGCCCGCGGTCAGCGACGCCAGTGTCACGAAGGGCTCGCTGACGCGCATGCCGTCGACGAACACCTGGACCGTCTCCGACTTGCCAAAGCCGTCCTTTGATTGATCCCGCCCTCCCGTCTGGCCCAGGAGCGCTGAGCCACCGCATCGGGCGAAGCGAAGCATCGTATTCCCCGTGGTGAGGTGATCGACGCGAACCCCGGGCACGGTGGCAAGGAGATCGACCGCGCTGTGCTTCCCGGAACGTTCGATATCTTCACGGGTGAAGAAGCTGCCGCCGAGCGCTCGTGCCTTGCGCGCGAAGAACTGATCAAACTTTCCGGTATCCTTGTAGCGCGCTGGCTTTGACACTTCCCCGCGTGCCGTCACGCGAACGGAGTCGAGCAAGACGCCGAGCGGCCGGAGCGTTATCGCGAACTCCAGCGGATCGCTCGTTACAATGACGCTGGTATCGACCGCCGCAAACCCGATCGCGGTGACGTGGACGAGCCTCATTCCTCGTGCCACGGCCATGACAAACCGCCCTTCGGCGTCGGAGACACGAACGATGGTGTCGATACGGACGGTCGCACCCTGAACGGGGAACGACGAGCTCCGAATCTGACCACGAACCAGACTCGTCGAATCCCTCGGGGGTATGCCTTGCGCGTCGGCGGTATCGACGCGGAGCGCTGTGATCAGCGCGACGAGAAGTGCGGACGCAAGGCGGCTGCGGTTCGCCGTGGAAACGAGGCAAATCACCATCGGTTCCCCCTTTACGTGGGCTCGATCTCCTCGGCGCGGAGGAGATCACGGTGATTGCAGTAGACCTTCTACTACCGTATTTCCCAAGATCCGGTCTCTCGCACCCCCGGAGCGAAGCCTGACCGGTGGTGCCGCCGCAGCGCTGCGGGATGCGGCGACTCCACCACCTACTCCACCGTGACCGACTTCGCCAGGTTCCGCGGCTGGTCCACGTTCAGCCCGCGCTTCGCCGCGATGTAGTAGGCCAGCAGCTGGAGCGGAATCGCCGCCAGCACCGGGTTCAGCATCTCGATCGTCTGCGGGATCCGGAACTCGTAGTCGATCTTCCCTTCCAGCGACGGCTCGTCGCGGCTCGTGATCGCGATCACCCGCCCGCCGCGCGCCTTCACCTCCTGCACGTTCGACACGACCTTCTCGAAGACCGAGTCGTGCGGGGCGATGAACACCACCGGCATGTCGGCATCGATCAGCGCGATCGGCCCGTGCTTCATCTCCGCCGCCGGATAGCCCTCGGCGTGGATGTAGCTGATCTCCTTCAGCTTCAGCGCGCCCTCGAGCGCCACCGGGAAGTTGTAGCCGCGCCCGAGGTAGAGGAAATTCGTCGCGTCCACGAACGCCTCGGCGATCGTCTCGATCTCCTTCGCCCGGTCGAGGATCTCCTGGATCTGCCCGGGCAGCGCCTCCATGGCGTGCGCCACCTCCCGCCCCTGCACCACCGACATGTTGCGCAGGCGGCCCAGCTTCAGCGTCAGCAGCGCGAGCGCGATCACCTGACTGGTGAACGCCTTCGTGCTCGCCACGCCGATCTCCGGCCCCGCATGCAGGTAGATGCCGCCGTCGTCCTCGCGGGCGATCGTCGAGCCGACCACGTTCACCAGCCCCAGCGTCTTCGCGCCACGACGCTTCGCCTCCCGCATCGCCGCCAGCGTGTCCGCCGTCTCCCCCGACTGCGAGATCACCACGCACAGCGTGCGGTCGGTGACGATGGGGTTCCGGTAGCGGAACTCCGACGCGTATTCCACCTCGCAGCGGATGCGCGCGTGGTCCTCGATCATCATCTCGCCGATCAGCGCGCTGTGCCAGCTCGTGCCGCACGCCGTGATGATGATCTGGTCGAGGTTCTGCAGCTCCTCCTTCGTGAGGTTCAGGCCGCCGAGCTTGGAGAAGCCCTCCTCGGTGACGAGGCGGCCGCGCATCGTGTTCTGGATCGTCTGCGGCTGCTCGAAGATCTCCTTGAGCATGAAGTGGTCGAAGCCGCCCTTCTCGATCTGGTCGATGTCCCAGTCGATGCGGCTCACCCCCTTCTTCACCGTCTGCGCATTCAGGTCGCACACGCGATAGCCGTCGCGCGTCACGATCGCCATCTCGCCGTCATCCAGGTACACCACCTGGCGCGTGTGCTGGAGGATCGCCGCCACGTCGCTCGCCACGTAGTTCTCCCCCTCGCCGATCCCGATCAGCAGCGGGCTGCCCTTGCGCGCCGCCACGATCTTGTCCGGGTCCTTCGCCGAGATGACCGCGATGCCGTACGTCCCCTCCACGAGGGCGAGCGCGTCGATCACGGCTTCCTCGAGGTTCCCGTCGAATGCGGCCTCGATCAGGTGCGCCAGCACCTCCGTGTCCGTATCGGACACGAACTTGTGCCCGGTCTTCTGGAGCATCGCGCGCAGCGGGCCGTAGTTCTCGATGATCCCGTTGTGCACCACGGAGATGGTGCCCGTGCAGTCGGTGTGCGGGTGCGCGTTGCACTCGTTCGGCGGACCGTGGGTCGCCCACCGCGTGTGCGCGATCCCCACCTCGCCATGGATCGGCTGGCTCCCGATCACCGATTCGAGCATGGCGATCTTCCCCTTCGCCTTCCGCGTCTCCAAGCCGTTGCCGTTCATCAACGACACGCCGGCCGAGTCATACCCCCGATATTCCAGCCGCTTCAGGCCGTCCACGAGGAGCGACGTCGCCTCCCGCTTGCCGATGTATCCAACGATACCGCACATGTGGCCATCCTCTCTGAGAGATCAGTTCCGTACGGCGGCGCCGCCCAGTGCATCCAGTGGCTCCCGAGACCGCTTCACCAGCTCGCGCGCGCCGGCCTCATCGGGCGCCTCGGCGATCACGCGGACGATCGGCTCCGTCCCCGACGGACGGACGTGCACCCACCGATCCTTCCACGACAACCGCAACCCGTCCTGCCGGTCCGCCGTGGCGTCGCCGAATGCCGACTCGAGCGCGCCATAGACCTTGTCCAGGCTCGCATCCGGCCGCGGAAGCTTGTCCTTCACGATCACGTACCTCGGCGCAGCGGCCACGAGTTCCGAAAGAGGCCGCTGCTCCTCCAGCAGCAACTGCAGGATCAGTGCTGCCCCGACCGGTGCGTCCCGTCCGAGGTGCAGCTCGGGCAGGATCACCCCCCCGTTCCCCTCCCCGCCGATGGCCGCAACCTCTTGCCGCATACGGAGTGCGACGTTGACCTCCCCGACCGGGGCGCGCACCATCTCTACCCCGGCATCCCGCGCCGCATCTTCCACCACCAGGCTCGTCGAGAGGTTCGTCACCAGAGGCCCGCGACGGTGCCGGAGGACGACGCGCGCCGCCAGCGCCAGCGTGTAGTCCTCCCCGATCGCCTTGCCGGCGTCGCTCACCAGCGCCAGGCGGTCCACGTCGGGATCCACGGCGAAGCCGATATCGGCCCCGTTCTCCCGTACCAGACGCTCGAGCTCGCCGAGATTCTCGGCGATCGGCTCCGGCTCCCGCGGGAAACGCCCGTCCGGCTCCATGTTGATTGCGACCACCTCGCACCCGAGCCGCTCGAGGAGCGCCGGCATCACCGTCGCCCCCGCGCCGCGCACGCAATCGAGCGCCACCTTGAACCGGCGCGCGCGGATCTTCTGGACGTCCACATAAGGAATTGCCAGCACCGCCGAGATGTGCCGCGCCGCGGCCTCCTCGTCGCGCGTCACGCTCCCGATCTCGTCCCACTTCGCGTAGGGAATCCCCGTCTCGATCAGCGCGCGCATCGCCGCCCCTTCCGCGGCCTCGAGGAACAACCCGCTCGCGCCGATGCACTTGAGCGCATTCCACTCGATCGGGTTGTGGCTCGCCGAGAGCATGAGCCCGCCCGCCGCATGGTGGTGCTCCACCGACAGCTGGCAGCCGGGGGTCGTCGTGAGGCCGATGTCGATCACGTCGCACCCGACGAGCTGCAGGGTGCCCACGACGATGCGGTGGAACATGGGCCCCGAGACGCGGCTGTCCCGTCCCACCACGATGCTGCGCGACTTGCCCTGGCCGATGGACCAGGCGCCGAAGGCGGCTGCGTAGCGCGCCACGACCTCCGGAGTGAGCGATTCCCCTACACGCCCCCGGATCCCGGACACGCTGACCATCAGTCCCCCCCCTGCGGCGCCACCTGCCATGACTCTTTCCTCGCTCGATAGTCTTGAAGGCGTAAGCTACCCGGCCCGTCCGGTCCGGCAAAGCGCGACGGCGCCTTGCCGCCGCGCTCGACTCCTCCCATTCAGACTGCCCTGCGCGCCGCGACCCGCTTTCCCGTGCGCCTGAAGATGGCGGCCCTCGCCGGCGCCGCCGTCGTCCTCACGCTCGCCCTCCTGCTCTACCCGACCTTCGTGAAGGTCCGGGTGGCGCTCGCGCGCGGACAGGGGGCACGCCTCGTGGCCATCGCCCAGAATGCCAACGAGCAGCTGCCCGATGACTTCGTGCTCGCCCTCGGCTGGCGCGTGGCCGACAGCGCCGCCATCACGCCCATGGTGCGCGACGCCATTCGCCGCGCCCGTGTGGCCAACAACGACGTCCTCGGCGTCGGCAACGAGCTGGTGTCGCTCGACGTCGTCGCGCGGAATGCCACGGGCCAGTTCCACTACGTGCTGCAGAGCGAGCGCGCCACCGCCTCCGGCGAGACCTGGGTCCCGGTCGACCTGCTCGACGAGCTCGTTGCCAACGGCCAGAGCGGCGCCACGAACGTCTACGAGGCGAGCGGCGATCCCGTCATCGCTGGCGCGACGCCCATCCTCGCCTCCGACCGCCGCGTCATCGGCGCGGTGATCGCAACCGGCCGCGCCGAGGGCCTGCTCGCCGAGGCCCGGCGCGCCGTGTTCGACCTCGGCGTCTACGTCGCCATCGCGCTCGTGGTCGCCATCACCCTCGCCTTCTGGGGTGCCACGCGACTCACCCGTGGCATGTTCGACCTCTCGCAGCAGGCCGAGCGCGTGGCGCGCGGCCAGCTCCGCCAGGAGCTCGGCTTCGAGTCGGACGACGAAGTCGGGCTGCTCGCCGACTCCTTCCGCGAGATGACCGCCGGGCTCCGCGCCCTCGTCTCCGAGCTCGACGTGAGCGCCACCGACGTCGCGGCGACCGCCGAGCAGCTCGCGGCGAGCGCCGAGCAGATCACCGCCTCCACCGAGCAGGTGTCCGGCGCCGCCGGCACCATCGCCGAGGCAGCGTCGTCGCAGACGCGCGGCATCGGCACCGCCTCCGACACCTCGGGGCGCGTGGCCCATCGCAGCGTCGCCGTCGCCAGCCACGCCGAACAGGCCCGCAACGCGGCCGACGTCGCGCAGCGTACCACTCGGCGCGGCACCGTCGCCGCCGCCCAGGCCCTCGAGGCGATGGCGGAGATCAGCAAGGTCACCGGCGCCGCCGTCCCCGCGGTGGTCGAGCTGGGCGAAAAGTCGCAGCGCATCGGGAAGATCACCGACGCCATCGCCGCCATCGCGCGGCAGACCAACCTGCTGGCACTCAACGCCGCCATCGAGGCGTCGCGTGCCGGCGAGCACGGCAAGGGGTTCGCCGTCGTCGCCGACGAGGTGCGCAAGCTGGCCGGCGAGAGCGCCCGCGCCCTCGAGCAGATCCGCAAGCTCGCCGCCGAGATCCGCACCAGCGCCGTGCGCACCGAGGAGCAGATCCTCGCCGCCAGCGATCGCGTCGCCGCCGGAGAGAGCATCATCCGCGCATCCGCCGACGCACTGACCCAGATCGACCGCGAGATCACCGGTGCGCGTGCCGCCGTGGACCGGATCGTGGAGGCGGCCGACGCCCAGCGCGGCGAGGCCGAGATGCTCGCCGGCGAGATCGAGGCGCTCGCCAGCTCCGCCGAGACGAACGCCGCCACGGCACAGCAGGTGAGCGCCGTCGTGCAGCAGCAGACGGCGGGCATGGCCAGCATCGCCTCGAGCAGCCAGCAGCTCGCCCTGGTGGCCGAACGCCTCAAGGGATCGCTACGCCGCTTCGAGCTGTAGCACCCCATCGTTAGTGTTCGCTCATAATGAGCGAACCCCTGGCACTCCTGCCGCTCGCGCTCGCCGCCGGCGGTGGCCGGCTCCGCGCCGCGGGCGACAGCACCGACTACGAGACCCAGCAGCTCGTCGCTGCCGGCCTCACCCTGCTGCAGCGCAGCGCTCCCCTCGTGCGCGCCCTCAGCGGAAAGCGGTCGGCGATCCTGCTCCCCACGTCGCCGGCCTACTTCACTGCGCTCGCGGCCAGCGAGGGCCGTGGCGCAGTACTCATCAACCCGCTCGCTGCACCGGCGGAAGTCGCCTTCCAGTGTGCCGACGCCAACGTCGGCGCGCTGTTCACCACGTCAGCGCTCGCCACGCGCGCACCGAAGGACGTCGTTGTCGTGCTGCTCGATGATGCGCCACGAGCCGCGCGCGTTATCGTCGACGGCGCGTCGCGCGACGTGGACCTCGGCTCGCACTTCGGGCTCTCGCTGGAAGGGGAGCGTGACGTTCCGGGCAGCAGCGAGGAGGCGGCGATCCTCTATACCTCGGCGATGCACGGCACGCCGCTCGGCGCCGTGCTCACCCACGCCAACCTGCTCGCCAACGCGCGCTCCACGGTGGAGGCGGCAGCGAACACGGCGGAGGACCACGTGCTCGCGCTGCTCCCGTTCGCGCACCTGTTCGGCCTCACGGTCACGGCGAGCGCGCCCCTGCTCGCCGGCGCGCGCGTCACCACGATGGACCGCTTCAACCCATTTACCGCCGCCGAGCTGCTCGCCAACGGCGTCACCGAGGTGGTGGGCGTTCCGGCGGTCTTCATGGCGCTCCTCTCCGCCATCGAGCGGAGCGGGCTGCGGTTGCGTGATTCGGCGCTGCGCCTCTGCATCTGCGGCGGCGCACCGCTGCCGCGGGAGCTGCAGGATCGCTGGGCGGAAGCCACCGGCGTGGAACTGCGCCAGGGGTACGGGCTCACCGAAGGCGCGCCGGTGTGCCTGTTCAATCGTGTGCAGCTCCCCAACGCGCGCGGCACGCTGGGTGTCCCCTTCCCCGGCGTGGACGTCGCCATCTTCCCGCCGGTGAAGTACACGGAAGCCGTGAACGCGAGCGCCGGGGCCATCGCGGCGGGCGCGGAGCCGCTCACCGACGGCGAGCCCGGCGAGATCCGCGTGCGCGGCCCGAACGTCTCGCCGGGCTACCTGCACGGCGCTGGTGCCGGGTTGCCACGTGTTGACGGCTGGCTCTGCACCGGCGACGCCGGCCGCCGCAACTCCGATGGCACGGTGACCTTCCTCGGCGTGCTCAAGCCCATGTTCACGCGCAACGGCTTCAACATCTACCCGCGCGAGATCGAGCGCGTCGTCTGTGCGCTGCCAGGCGTGGAGCGCACCGAAGTGAGCGCGATCCCGGAGCCGACGCGCGAGAACGACATCCTCCTTCGCGTCGCGGGCAACGTGATGAAGCAGGACGTGGAGCGCTGGTGCCGGCAGCAGCTCAGCGCCTACAAGCAGCCGTCGGTGATCGAGCTCGTCGCCTGAGCGACGAGCGACGGCTACGCGGTGCGAACCGCGCGGGGGGTGACGCGCCCGATCGGCTTGAGCCGCCCGCTCTCAACGGCGCGCACCAGCGCCGCGACGACCGACGGGTCGAACTGCGAGCCGCTGCAGCGCACGATCTCGCGCACCGCCTCGCCCACGCTGAGCCCGTCCGGACGGTACGGCCGGTCGCTCGTCATCGCGTCGAAGGCATCTGCCGCCGCCACGATGCGCGCCTCGAGCGGGATCTGCGTGCCCGCCACCCGGTCCGGAACGCCGCGCCCGTCGTACCGCTCGTGGTGCGACCGCACGATGTTGAGCGCTGCCGGCGTCTCGGACAGCAGGGGTGCGAGGATGCGCCACCCCACCACGGGGTGCGACATGATGTGCTCGTATTCGGCATCGGTGAGCTTGCCCGGCTTGTTCAGCACCTCCTCCCGCACACCGATCTTTCCGATGTCGTGCACGTGGCCACCGAGTCCCACCTGGCGGAGCATCTCGTCGTCGAGGCCAAGCTCGCGGGCGATCACCACGCTGTACTCGCTCACCCGGACCGAATGGCCGCGGGTATACGGGTCCTTCACTTCGAGCGCCTCGGCGAGCGACTGGATGCTTGCCAGGAACAGCTCCTCGAGCCGCCGCGCCTGCGCCGCGACCTTCTCCTGGAGGCGCTCCTGGTAGTCGCGGTTCTCCAGCACGAGCCGCCGCTTCTCCAGCGCCTGCCCCACGCGGGCCCGCACCTCCTCCAGGTGGAAGGGCTTGGTGAGGTAGTCCATCGCGCCGATCGCCAGGCAGCTCACCGCCACGTCCACGTCCGCCACGGCCGTGATCATCACCACGGCGACGTCGGGCCAGCGCGCCCGTGTCTGGCGCAGCAGCTCCAGCCCGTCCATCCGCGGCATCCGCAGGTCGCTGAGCACGAGGTTCACCGGCTGCAGCTCGAGGATCCCCAGCGCCTCCTCGCCATTCGTCGCCTCCAGGCAGTCGAACCCGTCATTGCGCATCAGGTGCATGAGCACCTGGCGCAGGCGCGGTTCGTCGTCGACGATCAGGCAGTACGGTTTGGCGTTCGGTTGAGCGGACATGAAACGAAAGCTGGAATTGCGCTGGGCTGGGCACCGCGTCGGTCGCCTCCCTCGCACTCGTACCGGGCGTTAGCTTCCCGGCACGACCCCCACCCGGAGTAGTATCGGCATGACGCGCGTTTTCGACGAAGATCTCGACGCAGCCTTCGGTACCAGGGCCATCCATGCTGGACAGCGGCCGGAACCCCTGGCCGGCGCCATCATGACCCCGATCTACCAGACCTCCACGTACGTCCAGGAGGCGCTGGGCGAGAACAAGGGGTACGAGTACGCGCGAGGCAAGAACCCGACGCGGGAAGCGCTCGAGCGCAACGTGGCTGCCCTCGAGGGCGGGCGCCACGGCTTCGCCTTCAGCTCCGGCATGGGGTGCGTGGACAGCATCATGAAGCTGTTCCGCGCTGGCGACCACATCGTCTGCGCCGAAAACGTCTACGGCGGCGTGTTCCGCCTGTTCGACAAGATCCTCCAGCACTACGGGCTCCAGTTCAGCTACGTGGACACCCGCGATCCCCAGCGGATCGCCGACGCCATGCGGCCGAACACCAGGCTCGTCTTCGTGGAGACGCCGACCAACCCGTTGATGCGCATCACCGACCTGCGCGCGGCGGCTGAGATCGCGCATCGGGGCAACGCCCTCCTGCTGGTCGACAACACCTTCGCGTCGCCCTACTTCCAGCAGCCGCTCTCCTTCGGCGCGGACATCGTCTACCACTCCACGACGAAGTACCTGAACGGCCACTCGGACATGATCGGCGGAATCGCCATCCTCAACGACGACGACCTGGCGACGCGGCTGCAGTTCAACCTGAATTCGGCCGGCGCGGTGCCGGGCCCCTTCGACGCCTGGCTCGCGCTGCGCGGCACCAAGACCCTGCACCTCCGCATGCCGCGGCACGACCAGAATGGCCGCCGCATCGCCGGCTGGCTGGTTGACCGGGTGGGAGAGAAGAACGTCTTCTATCCGGGTCTCGAGTCGCACCCGCAGCACGGGCTGGCGAAGCAGCAGATGTCAGGCTTCGGCGGCATGATCGCCGTTGAGCTCGGCACCAAGGATCGCGCGAACGCGGTGCTGAGCCGCTGCCGCCTCTTCTCCCTCGCCGAGTCGCTGGGGGGCGTGGAGAGCCTCATCAGCCACCCCGCCTCCATGACTCACGCGAGCGTGGAGCCCGAGCGCCGCAAGCAGCTCGGTATCACGGAGGGTCTGATCCGGCTCAGCTGCGGCGTGGAGGATGCGGAAGACCTGATCGGGGACCTGGAGCAGGCGTTCAAGGGGGTCTGAAGCGGATTGACCGGAGGACCGGAGGACCGTTCGGTCCACCAGTCCATCGGTCCATCGGTGGTTCCTGACACTTTCCCGGCGCGAGATTCGTAATCCGGTCATCACCGTCCAGGAGCTCCGCGAATGCCCACGCCACTCCCCCAGATCTCTTCCCGCGCCTGGGAGCACCCCGCGGATCGAGCGGCGCTCGACACCTTGCGCGCCGTTCCCGGCTTCGATGAGGTCGTGCGCAAGGTCGCTGGCTTCATCAGCGAGCGCGGCGTCCGGCAGCTCTTCCTCGCCAACGCCGTGCAGGTGGGCGCGAATCAGCGTCCCGGGCTGAACGCGCTGCTGATGGACGTCTGCACCACGCTCGACTGGCCCGAGCGCCCGGAGCTCTACGTCACGCAGTCGCCCGAGGTCAACGCGTGGGCCATCGGCTTCGAGAAGCCCTTCATCGTCGTCTCCTCAGGTGCGCTGGAGCTGCTGGAAAGCGACGACGAACGCCGGTTCCTCCTCGCGCACGAGCTCGGCCACATCATGAGCGGCCACATGCTCTATCGCACCGTGGCCCTCGTCATCCTGGCCGTCGGGTCGCTCGCCCTCTTCCCGGTGGGGCTCGCCATGCTCCCATTCCAGCTCGCCCTCCTCGAGTGGCATCGCAAGAGCGAGCTCTCCACCGATCGTGCCGCGCTGCTCGCGGTGCAGGACGTCACCGTCGCGCAGCGCGCGTTCATGCGCCTCGCCGGCGGCCGCGACTTCGGCGACACGACCAACGTCGAGGAGTTCATGCGCCAGGCCGCCGCGTACGAGGTGGGAGGCGACGGGTGGGACCGCATGTTCCGCCTCCTCAACACGGTCTTCCGCCAGCATCCTTTCCATACCGTGCGGGCCGGAGAGCTCGAGCGCTGGCGCACCGGCGGTGACTACGACGCCATCGTCCTCGGCAACTACATCCGCCGAGGCGATGCGGAACCCGGTCTGCGCACCGACTATCGCGACGCGGCCGACTACTACTCGGCCAAGGCACGTCGCGGGATGTCGAACGTCGAGGATGCCCTCGGCCGCGCGAGGGATGCCTTCCGCGACGCGTGGAAGGGGAATCCCGGAACCGAGTGACCCCGGACTGACATACCGCAGGTAAAAGGTACCCGGTACCTCGTACGAGGTACCGGGTACCTTTTACCTGCAGGCTTTTCGCGCCGCGTCCTGTCCCCCGTTCCCCGCCTATATTCTCCGCCATGCGCGTCCTGATCGTTGGCGGGGGTGGCCGCGAGCACGCCCTCGCATGGAAGTTCAAGCGTGATGATTCGAGCGTGGAGATCATCGCCGCGCCCGGGAACCCGGGTATCGCCGAGCTTGGCGAGTGCGTCCCCATCCCGGCCACCGACGTCGAGTCGCTGGTGCGGCTCGCCCGGGACCGCGCCGTGGACCTCACCGTCGTCGGGCCCGAGGCGCCGCTGGCCGCCGGGATCGTGGACCGGTTCCGCGCCGACGGCCTGGCCATCTTCGGTCCCACGCGCGCTGCGGCCGAGATCGAGACGTCGAAGGCGTTCGCCAAGCGGCTGATGCTCGAGGACGGCATCCCCACCGCGCGGGCCGAGGTGCACTCCGACGTCTCCTCGGCGAGGGCGTGCGCGCATCGCTATGGCGCTCCGGTGGTGATCAAGGCATCCGGGCTGGCGGCCGGGAAGGGCGTCATCATCTGCCGGACCCTGGACGACGCCGACCGGGCCATCGAGGACATCCTCGCCGGCAATCGCTTCGGGGATGCCGGCGCGGAGGTGCTGGTCGAGGAGTTCATGGAGGGGGAAGAGCTGTCGGTCTTTGCCATCACCGACGGCACGTCCTTCGTTCTCCTGCCAGGCCTTCAGGACCACAAGCGCTTGCACGACAAGGACATGGGTCCGAACACCGGGGGCATGGGCGCATATGTCCCGGTGACGCTGCCCCATACTGACCATTCGGTCAGTAGATCGACTGATCCTTCGGACAGTCTCTACGCCGAGATCGCCGAGCGAGTCGTTCGCCCCACGCTGCGAGGCCTCGCCCGCCGAGGACGACCCTTCACCGGACTGCTCTACGCCGGGCTGATGCTGACCAGAGACGGCCCGAAGGTCGTGGAGTTCAATTGTCGCTTCGGCGATCCGGAGACCCAGGCGCTGATGCCGGTGCTCGACCTCGAGCCACCGTTGCTCGAGCTGATGCGGATGGCGGCCGGCGATCACGCCCTCGAGGGCTCCGTCGCCTCCGACCTCGCCCGATCGGCGAGCGCGGCTGGCTCGGGAGCGAATGGATTCGACGTACGCGTGTCCCTCTCGGGCGCCTGCGTCACGACCGTCCTCGCCGCCGAGCACTATCCCGAGAAGCCTCGTACCGGAGACCCGATCGAGCTGCCACCTATTGTCGATGATGGGGTAGTGGTCTTCCACGCCGGCACGGTGCGGGACGCGAGTGGGCGTCTCGTCACCGCCGGCGGCCGGGTCCTCGCCGTCAGCGCCGTCGCCTCCGACATCCAGACCGCTCAGCAGCACAGCCTAGACTTCGCCCGCCGTATCCGATTCCCCGGCTGCCAGCTCCGCACGGACATCGCCTGGCGAGAGATCGCGCGGCGGCGGGAGCCGGCTGGGCGAGGCGACGGGTAGGGGGCTCTCGGGCGTCGAGATGGCGAAATGTCGGGAGGGCCGAGTGGTCGAGGCGGTCTGATGGCTCTTGGTCTTTGGACGCTGGTCTTCAGACGGTGGTCGAACGACCCTTCGACCGCTCCTCTTCTCCCCTTCTCCCCCTCTCCCCTTCTCCCGTTCCCTCCTTGCCCGAGCTTCCGGAAACCGAGACCATCGCCCGCGATCTCGATCGCGAGATCCGTGGGCGGCGCATCACCGAGGTCGTGGTCACGCGCCCTGACGTGCTGCGCGAGGTTTCGGCCGGCGAGCTCGTTGCACGGCTGACTGGCGCCTCGATGCTGCGCAGCTGGCGCCGTGCGAAGCTCATCGTCCTCGAGCTGGATACGGGGGACAGCGT
>DASURL010000260.1:0-12988 GCA_036280075.1 Gemmatimonadaceae bacterium
AAGACCGGGGTGGCCGACCTGGCGACGGCGCTGCACGCGGCCGGTGTCGAGATCGTCTCCACCGGCCGGACCGCCGCGGCGGTCGAGGCCGCGGGCGTGCCGGTCACCCGGGTGGAGGACCTGACCGGCTTCCCGGAGTGCCTGGACGGGCGGGTGAAGACGCTGCACCCGGCGGTGCACGGCGGCCTGCTCGCGCGGCGCGACCGCCCCGAGCACATGCAGGCCATCGCCGAGCACGACATCGCGCCGATCGATCTCGTGGCGGTGAACCTGTATCCCTTCCGCGAGACGGCCGCGCGCCCGGGCGTAACCCCCGACGAGGTGATCGAGCAGATCGACATCGGCGGTCCCAGCATGCTGCGCTCGGCGGCGAAGAACTTCGCGGCGGTGACCACCGTGGTGGACCCGGCCGACTACACGCGCGTGCTCGCCGTGCTCACGAGTGGCGAGGACGACCCGCAGCTCCGGCGTCAGCTCGCGGCCAAGGTGTTCGAGCACACCGCGGCGTACGACGCCGCCATCGCGAGCTGGTTCGCGGCGCAGCAGGGACTGCCGCTTCCCGACCGCATGACGATCGCGCTCACGAAGGCGCAGGACCTTCGTTACGGGGAGAACCCGGGCCAGCGGGCGGCGTTCTACGTCGAGCGGCAGGGCGCGGGGCTCGCCGGCCTCGTGCAGCACGGCGGCAAGGAGCTGTCGTTCAACAACCTTCTCGACCTCGAGGGTGCACTCCTCGCCACCGGGCCCTTCGCGGGCGAGATCTGCTGCGCCATCATCAAGCACACCACGCCGTGCGGGCTCGCCACCGGCAGCACGGCCGAGGACGCGTACCGCAAGGCGCTGGCGTGTGATCCGGTGTCGGCGTTCGGCTCCGTGATCTCGTTCAGCGCGCCGGTGGACGACGCGGCAGCGGAGGCGGTGTCGAGCCTGTTCGTGGAATGCGTGGTGGCGCCGTCGTTCAGCGACGGGGCGAAGGACATCCTCGGCCGGAAGAAGAACCTGCGCGTGCTCGAGGGGAGGGCGCAGTGGTCGCCTGGCGCGCTGGACTTCAAGCGCGTGCGCGGCGGCTTCCTCGCCCAGGAACGCCCCCCCGAGGTGATCGGCAACGAGGGGTGGAAGGTGGTTTCGGCGCGGCAGCCCACCGCCGAGGAGCAGCGCGACCTGCTGTTCGCGTGGCGAGCGGTGGCGAGCGTGAAGTCGAACGCCATCGTGCTGGCGCGGGACGGGGCGACCATCGGCATCGGCGCGGGGCAGATGTCGCGGGTGGATGCGGCCTTCCTCGCCTCGCACAAGGCGTCGCTGTCCGGCCACGCGACGGCGGGTGCCGCCTTGGGGTCGGATGCGTTCTTCCCCTTCCGCGACGGCGTGGACCAGGCGGCGCAGGCCGGGGTGCGGGCGATCGTGCAGCCGGGAGGTTCCGTGCGGGACGCCGAGGTCATCGCCGCGGCGGATGAGCACGATATCGCGATGGTGTTCACCGGAAGCAGGCTCTTCCGGCATTGAGGGGCGCGAGCCGGTGGCGCGTGGTTTGCGCCACCGGCGGTGTTCTTCTGGATGCCGCTGGCTTTCCGTCCTGGCGACCGCGGCCCCACCCCCTCACGACGAACCACAAGGAGAGAGATGCGCACCAGAGCGATCACGGCAATGACGGCCCTCGTCACTCTCGTCGCGGTTGGCGCCTGCAGCAAGTCAGACGACAACGCCGCGATGGACAGCACGAGCATGGCTCCGGCGACCACCACGACGACCAGCCCCGGCGTAGCCGACAGCTCGATGGCCGGCATGGGCACCACCACCCCGATGACGCACGCGGATTCCATGCGCGCGGACTCGCTGCGCGCGGACTCGCTCAAGCGGGCGGACTCCACGGCGAAGAAGCCTTAAGGGCTTTCGCGGCGCGGGAGCACGGTGGCCCTGTACCTCGGGGGCCCCCAGCATCATCTTATTCAGCTGTGCTCCCGCCCCGCGACCGCGGGGCGTCTGCTATCCGCCCGCCCCGTGAGTGAAATGGCGACGACGTCCCCGCCGTCCGAGCGCGACTACCGCCCATCCTACCTGGCCGCGACCATCGCGTCCGTCCTGGTCTTCATCCTGTACCTGCTCACCCTCGCGCCCTCGACGGCGATGTGGGACACGAGCGAGTACATCACCGCCGCCCAGGTGCTCGGGCTGCCCCATCCGCCGGGCAACCCGCTGTTCGTCCTCATCGGGCGCGTGTTCGCCATCCTCCCCATCGCCACCAAGGTGGCGGTGCGGATCAACATCCTCGCCGCGATCTGCAGCGCGGTCTCGGCGGGGATGTGGTTCCTCATCACTGAACGCGTGCTCGTCGGCTGGCTGTCGCAGCGCTGGCAGCGCATCGTCGGCGGCTCCCTGGCCGCCCTCATCGGTGCGACGGCCTTCACGGTGTGGAACCAGAGCGTCGTCAACGAGAAGGTCTACACCGTCTCGCTGCTCGGCATCGCGATCATCAGCTGGCTGATGGTGCGCTGGTGCGACCAGCCCGACGGCCGGCGCGCCGATCGGATCCTCGTCCTCGTCGCCTACCTGTGCGGCCTCGGCTACGCCAACCACATGGCCGGCATGCTGGCCGCGCCCGCGGTGGGACTCGCCGTGCTCATCATGCGCTGGCGGACCATCCTGCGATGGAAGCTCCTCCTCGCCTGCGTCGGCGCGCTGATCCTCGGCGTGACGCCCTTCGCCATGGAGCCCATCCGCGCCGCGCACTTCCCGGCGCTGAATGAAGGCGAGCCCACGGCATGCCGCGTCAAGCTGGAGGCCTCGTGCACCTTCAGCTCCGGGACGTACGACGCCTTCATGTACAACTTCAATCGCGGGCAGTACGGGAAGCCCGCGCTGGGGGAGCGGCAGGCGCCCTTCACGGCGCAGCTCGACATGTGGTGGTTCTACTTCAAGTGGCAGTGGCTGCGCGACGCCCACGTGGATCATCCGTTCGCGCAGAGCATCCTCGGTGCGCTGTTCCTCGTGCTCGGCCTCGTGGGAGGCTACGTCCACTGGCAGAAGGACCGCCGAAGTTTCTGGTACTTCGGGTCATTGATGTTCACGATGACGCTCGTGCTCATCTACTACCTGAACTTCAAGTACGGCGCGTCGCAGTCACCCGAGCTGGTGGGCGTGGCGCGCGAGGTGCGCGACCGCGACTACTTCTATCTCTGGAGCTTCTCGGCGTGGGGAGTCTGGGCTGCGCTCGGCCTCGTGGCGGCGTGGGAGTCGCTCGCCGAGCTGATCGGCCGTGAACAGGTCACCGTGGGACGCACGACGGTGGAGCGCCCCACGAAACGCGCCTTCGGGCTCGCGGCGCCGGTGCTGGCGCTCTCGCTCATCCCCCTGCTCACGAACTGGAGCACCGCCTCGCGCGCCGGCCAGACGGATACGGCCGACTTCGCGAAGGACCTCCTGAACTCCGTGGAGCCGTACGGCGTGCTCGTCACCGTCGGCGACAACGATACCTTCCCGCTCTGGTACGCCCAGGAGGTGGAAGGGGTGCGTCGCGACGTCCTGGTGGCGAATACCTCCCTGCTCAACACCGACTGGTACACGCGGCAGCTCATTCGTCGTCCGGTGTATGAGTACGACGCGGCGAACGGGCCGGCGATCTACCGCGGGAAGTCGTGGCCGAAGCCCAGCGGGCCGGCGATCAGGATGACGCTCGAGCAGGCCGACTCCGTGCCGGCCTACATCCAGCTCGACCAGCCGATGACCTTCCAGGGGGGACCGATCAAGGCGACGATCGATCCGCAGCGGCTGTCCATTCCCGGCGTGCTCCAGCGCGCGGACATCTTCGTGCTCCGAATGATTGCCGACGACTTCGGCGAGCGGCCGATCTACTTCAGCCGCACCTCGGCGGGGTACGGGAACGAGCTCGGTCTCGGCAGCTACCTGCTCACCCAGGGGCTGGCGAACAAGGTTTTCATCGCACCGGCGTCACCCAGCCGCGACACGATGCTCGTGGCCGGGGTGGGCTGGGTGGACGTGAAGCGCACCCAGGCACTCTGGGACAGCGTGTTCACCGCGCCGAAGTCGCTCTCCAGCCGGAGTGACTGGGTGGATCGCCCGTCCGTGGGCATTCCGTACCTGTACGTGGCCACCGGCCTGATGCTCTCCGAGGTGCTGAACGCCACCAACCAGCAGTCGGAGGCCGACCGGGTGCTGGCGCAGACGCGGCAGATCGCGCGCGCGGTCCAGCTGACCGACCTGCTGGCCCAGCTCGAGCAGCCGGCGCAGCCGCTTCCCGAGTCGAACCCCCTGCTCGTGCCGCGCGGTGACACCCAGCGGGGCCAGTCGGTGCCCGCCCGGCCGTAACGGCGCGATACGACCTGCGTCACAGTCCAGGACCCCGCCCGAACGCATGCTTGGGCGGGGTCTTTTTTCACCCTTGCGTGTATATATGCGGGGTTTCGCGCACGGGTCATGCGCGTCCCTTGTAGAGTCTTCGAGATCACTTACCCTGAAGGGGATATCCATGTCCGCTCGCTCGTACCGCCTGCTGTCGCTGCTGATCGTCGGCGCGCTCGCGGCCTGCTCGTCAGACGGCACCGGCCCGCAGCCGGGGCTCGACATCGGCCAGTCACTCAAGCTGACGGGCGCCCAGGACGTCAAGCTCCAGGGTGGTACCGACGGTTCACAGTACTACGTGGTGCTCGCGAACACCGACACCGACCCGGCGAACAAGGCCTCGTACACCCTCGTCGGCAACGGCCTGGGTGGCTCCGTGGCGGCGCTCATTCCGCAGGACGGGGCATCGCTCTCGCTCAGCCCACTCGCCGGGGGCGCCACCGGTCCCACGCTCGATGGCTCGTTCGAGGCGCGCCTGCGCGCGCGTGAGCGCGCACAGCTCACGACGCGCATTCCGGCAGCGCGGCAGTGGATGGCCGCGCGGCGCTCCGCGGGCGCGACGAACCTCGGCACCTTCTCGGTCTCGCGTCGTGATGGCGCCGTGCCCGCAGGGGTCAAGGTGGGGGACACGGTGACGGTCAACGTCAACGGCCTCGACGCCTGCACCAACCCGACGTATCGCGGCGCGCGCGTGGCGGCCATCGGCACCCACAGCATCGTCCTCGCCGACACGTCGAACCCGGCTGGCGGCTTCACCGATGCCGACTATCAGCGCTATGCGACACGCTTCGACACGCTCGTCTATCCGCTGGACGTGGACGCCTTCGGCGCGCCATCGGACATCGACCAGAACGGCAAGGTGGTGCTCATCTTCACCTCCGCGGTGAACGAGCTCACGCCGGCCAACGCATCGTCGTTCGTCGGCGGGTTCACCTTCGCGCGCGACCTCTTCCCGATCAGCGACACCGACCGCCTGCAGGGATGTCCGGCGAGCAACGTGGGTGAGTACTTCTATCTCATCGCTCCCGATCCCACGGGCCAGATCAATGGCAACGACCGCTCCACCGGCTTCGTGGACACGATGACGACGGCGATCATCGCCCACGAGTTCCAGCACCTCATCAACTCGTCGCGGCGCATCTACGTCAACAACGCCAACGACTTCGAGGCGACCTGGCTGGACGAGGGCCTCTCGCACATCGCCGAGGAACTGCTGTTCTACCGCGAAGCCGGCATGGCGCCGCGCAGCAACATCAACACGACCGCCATCCGCGCCTCGGAGCAGCGCCGCACGGCGTTCAACCTCGACATGGCCGGTAATGCGGGTCGATACCGCAGCTACCTGCAGGCGCCAGCGTCCTCGTCACCGTACGCGAAGAACGACTCGCTGTCGACCCGCGGTGGCGCCTGGGACCTGCTGCGCTACCTCGCCGACCAGCGGAGCAAGACGGGCGACAAGGTGTTCTACCAGCTCGTGAACAGCACCCTCTCCGGCATCGCCAACGTGCAGAACGTGTTCGGCGCCACCTTCACCACCGACGTCCGGGACTGGAACGTGTCGCACGCGGTGGATGACATCGCGCCCGTGCCCGCCGAGCTCACGCAGCCGAGCTGGGACTGGCACTCGATCTTCCTCGTCGTGAACCAGGGCACCTACCCGCTCAAGTACCAGGTCATGAGCGACGGCGCGTCGTATTCGGGCAGCGTGGTGGGCGGCGGCGCGGCGTACTACAAGCTTGCCGTGCCGGCGAACGGCTCGGCAACGCTCACCCTCGGCGGCCAGTCGTCCTCGGCCGGTTCGCACCTCCAGCTCGTGGTCGTGCGAGTGCAGTAGCGCAACCAGGCTGTCGTACGTGACTCGCCCCCGGATGTCGAGACATCCGGGGGCGAGTCACATTCAACGTCGGGGGCGCGAGGCCGGCGCGATCAGGACGCTCCCTCGTCGCGTACGCGCGTCGGCCGCGGGGCATCGTGGCCAGGTTGCGGCTCGTCGGGGTGGCCCGGGTTGATGGCGTGCCTCGACTCGACGCGGACGTTCTTCGCCCCACCCTGCACCTGGAAGTTCTCGCGCACGTGGTCGTGCTCGTTGATGTCACGACTGAGCCGGTTCTTCTCGCTGTTGAGGTCGGCCTCGTCGTGCTGCTCGCGCCGCTCGAACAGGCGGTGCCTGCCGTCGGCGGGGTGCTGCGCATCCTGACGCTGCGTCTCCCCGCTCGCCCCCGACTCCCACTGTTCGACCTGGCGCGCCGTCGTCTTCGGTCCCTGCTGTCCTTCGGCGTGGCGCTGGGCGCCTTTCTGATGGCCGCGATCGGCTTTCGACATCTGCTGCCTCCTGGCTACCGGTGCATCGCGAGCCGGCGAAAGCGAGTCGTGGCCGGCGTCGCGTCCTCGTTGGAGATGGGCAAGAAGCAGTCCGGCGGTCGTGCGGCACCGGGCATGCGCGCGGCCCGCAGCGTCGCCGATTGCCTGACGGCCACCGTGCCGGCGGTCGCGCATCATGCTGGCAATCGCCCCGCGATGAGCTCCGGCGTGGCGGGTGACGCTGGACCGACATGGAGGTGGTCAATGACACAGGCGACTCGCAGGAATGGCGGCACGCAGGCAATGCGGGAGTCCGTCGAGCAGGTGTGGCTGGCGGGCCTCGGCGCGCTCGCGCTGACCGAGGAAGAGGGCAGCAAGTTCTTCCGCGCCCTCGTGAAGAAGGGTGAGGGGATCGAGAAGCGGTCACGCGCCCGGCTCAGTGACACGATGCAGGCGGCGCGCAGCGCGCCGTCCACCACGCTGACGAAGCTCGAGCGGCAGGTCGACACGACGCTCGAGAACGTGATGCACCGGCTCGGCGTTCCCACGCGGACCGAGATCAACAGCCTGTCGCGCCGCATCGAAGGCCTGGCGCAGTCGATGGAGAAGACACCGCGCCGGCGCCGGGTGACCACCAGCCGCGTCAGGAAGCCGGCGGCGACGGACAGCACGATGGTCGCGGCCCACTGACGGTCGGATGCCGCACCGGCGGTCGCGAGGCGGGGTCGGACTGGCGCTGGCGGGAGGCGGACCCGGCGGCGCGATCTACGAGATCGGCGCGCTGTTCGCGCTGGACGAGGCGCTCGACGGCCTCGACCTCGCCCGGCTGTCATGCTACGTGGGCGTGAGCGCGGGGGCGCTCCTCGCGGCGTGCCTGGCGAACGGCATGTCGCCGGAGCTCCTCGCCCGCGTGCTCGACCGACCGGTGGAAGGGGAGGAACCGTTCGACCCCGGGATCTTCTTCTCGCCGAACTACCGCGAGTTCGCACGGCGGGGCCTGGCGCTCCCGGCGCTGTTCGCGCAGATGGTGTGGTCGCTCACGCGGCGGAACGATCGCACGGTGCTCGCCTCGGTCGGCCGCCTCACGCGTGCACTGCCGACGGGGCTGTTCGACAACGAGCCCATCCGCGAATATCTCGAGCACGTGCTCGCGCGTCCCGGACGCACCGACGACTTCCGGAAGCTGGGCCCCGAGCTGGTGATCGTGGCCACCGACCTCGCCTCCGGCCGTCCCATCCGCTTCGGCTCGCCTGGCCGCTCGCAGGTGCCGATCTCGCGCGCCGTGCAGGCGAGCACCGCGATGCCCGGACTGTACCCGCCCGTGGAGATCGACGGGCGCAACTGCGTGGACGGCGTGCTGCTCAAGACGGTGCACGCCTCCGTCGCGCTCGACTACGGGGTGGAGCTCCTGCTCTGCGTCAATCCGATCGTGCCCGTGGACACCACCACGGGCGAGGCGGACGGTACCCTTGCGCCTGGCGCGCTCTACGCCGGCGGCCTGCCGCTGGTGCTCTCCCAGACCTTCCGCACCCTCGTGCACTCGCGGCTGGAGCTGGGGCTCGCCGGCTACGTGGAGCGCTATCCGGACGCGACGGTGCTGCTCTTCGAGCCGCCAGGCGACGAGTACGAGATGTTCTTCTCCAACATCCTCACGCTGAGCGATCGGCATCGCATGTGCGAGCTCGCCTACGCGATCACCCGTGAGGATCTCCGCCGACGTGCGGACGAGCTGGAGCCCCTGCTCGCCCGGCACGGCGTGCGCCTGCGGCGCGACCTGCTCGACGATCGCCGACGCACGCTCTGGGGCACCCTCGCCGAGCACGGCGCCGCGCCGACGGACCTCGCGCGCCGGGCACAGGTTGGCGCACGCCGGCGGTCACGCCGCCGCGCGCGCGGCAAGGCGAGCTAGCCGCTCGCGGGACGGACGGGCGGCAGCGGACGCTCGGCCAGCCGCCAGACGAACCGTCCTTCCCGCATCGACCGCTCTGCGCGCGTGGTCCCCCGATGTCCGTACGGCGCGCGCCGCAGCATGCGCGCGAGCGAGAGGAGAGGCCAGCCGAACGGGAGATAGAACGCCACGAGGTCGAGGTCGCGCAGGATGGCGTGCAGCCGGTTCCGCGCCGGCGGTCGTTCGCGGTCGCGCTCGTGCCGGATGAACGACAGTGGCCAGCCGGTGGGAATGGCGCGCCAGCGCCCGCGCGGCGCGCGGCGCAAGGCGCGCCAGAGCTGCGGGATGCCGTATCGTGTCCTGCCGAAACGCTGCACGCTCTCGTTCAGTCCGCGCTGCATGAGTGCCCGCACCGTGTCGGTGGCCGCCCGCATCGTCGGCGCGTCGCGCACGATCGCGCGCACGTCCACCGGCTCGCCGACGACGAACACCAGCTTCGCGGGGAAGGCGAGGTACCACATCCATGGAAACACCACGGCCAGCAGGCCGATCGGCAGCGGCAGGAAGGGCACGATGAACAGGCGCTGCATGAGCCAGTCGAGCCACCCGAACGTGTAGCCGAGGGGGTGGATCCATTCGCCGTTGACCACGTACAACGGCAGCACCGGAACGTCGTGCTCCGCGGCGAGGCGAACGAAGCTCGTGTGGAAGGGCTGCAGCTGGTAGCGGCGCCCAAAGCCCTTCCCGATCCCGGGCACGCCTTCCGGGAAGTACAGCGTGCGATCGCCGCGGCGCAGCAGCGCGTCGAAGTTGTCGAAGGTCATGTCCACGCCGCCGCCGCGCCGCCAGAAATCGTCGATCCCGAACGGCCGCATCCACCACACCAGCGAGAGCTCGTACTCGTAGACCGTGCGGAACTTGCTCGCGTCGGTCATGCCGTCGCGCGACCAGAGGAGGGCGTCGAGTGCGATGGCGTCGTAGGGAAAGGCGTTGCCGCTGTGGTTCGCGGCGAGGATCACCGGCCCCTTCGGCGGGATGCGCTCCGCGCCGACGATCTCGGCGCGGAACCACAGCCGCAGCAGCGGGTCGATCGTCGTCGTCATGATCGAGCGCGCCCAGTCGGCGTCGAAGGGATCGTGCGCCGTGCACCGGGGCGCCGTGTAGCGCACCTGCGCGGGGAGGTGGAGGTCGAGTGGCATCACTCCTTCGCCCCCCGCAGCGCGATCGCCAATCCCGCGGTGAAGAGCAGCGTCCAGGCGGGCCACGGACCGCGCAGGGCCAGCACCAGCGCGCCGGCCACGATGCTGAATCCGGCGAGCAGCGCGCCGCGCAGCCCCGCCATCGGCGATGGGGCCCTGGCCTGCGTGGAGCGCTCGAGGACACGCACCCCTTCCGTGATCAGCAGCGGCATCTTGGCCAGCGCGTCCACGAGGTCCGGCGCGCTCTTCAGCTCCTCGCGCACGATGCGCACCGGATTGAACTGCTCGAGGAAGATGCGCCGGATGTGCGCGCGCGAGACCCGCGCGATGTCGATGCCCGGCAGCATCACCTGCCCCACTCCCTCGAAGGTGATGAGCGCCTTGACCATCAGCACCATCTCCATCGGGAAGTACATGCGGTACTGCGCGCCCAGCGTCACCGATTCCAGCACGAGCTGCGCGAGCGAGAAGCTGTCGAACGTGGCCGCGTTGCGCCAACGCCCGCTGATCTCCGTCACCTCACGCCGGAATCCCGCCGGATCGGCGCCGCGCCCCGGCTCGGCCACGGCACCCAGGTACCGCGCCGCACTCTCCGCGTCGCCCGTGACGAGGGAGTAGTAGTAGAACAGCAGCAGCCGGCGCAGCTCGGCATCCAGGTGGCCCACCATCCCGAGGTCGATGAACCCGACCTTCGGTCCTGGAAGCACGAGCAGGTTGCCCGGATGCAGGTCGGCGTGGAAGAACCCGTCGCGATAGATCATCCGGATGATCGACGCGGCGCCGCGGTCCAACAGCCGCTCCCGGTCGGCCACCGGGAGCGTGCGCGCTGCCTCGTCGTCCGGGCGTGGGCCGTCGAGAAACTCCATGCACAGGACGCTCTCGCCACTGTACTGCGTGTAGATGGCCGGGAACACGACGTCGGGCATGTCGGCGAAGTTCACCCTGAACGTCGTCGCGTTGCTCGCCTCCCGGCGGAGGTCGACTTCCCGTTCCGTGTAGCTGACGAATTCGCTGATGATGCGCCGCGGCTGATAGTGCGGCACCACGACCTCGAGCAGGCGACCCAACCCGCGCAGCAGGCGCGCGTCGCGATGCAGGGTGTCGCGGATCCCCGGCTTCACCACCTTGAGCACCACCTCCGCGCCATCGAGCGTTCGCGCGCGGTGGATCTGCGCGATCGACGCCGACCCGAGCGGCACGGGATCGATCCAGCTGAACATCGCGGTGATGGGGCGGCCGAGTCCGTCCTCCACCAGCTCGCGATAACGCGGGAATGGGACGATGGGGAGCTGGTTCAGCAGCCGCCGCAGCTCGCTCGTCACGGAGCGCGGGAGGATGTCCTCGCGCAGGCTGAGGATCTGCCCGAGCTTGATGTACGTGGGCCCCAGCAGCTCCAGGCGCCGGCGCAGCTGCACGGGAAATGGCGCCTCGCGCAGCTCGCGGAGCAGCAGCGGCCGCAGCGGGACCGCGATCACGCGGATGAATGCCTCGCGCGGCCCGGCCCGCGCCCCGTGAGCCTTCGAGGCGTTCGCGCGCGCCACGATTCCCCCCGCCATCAGGCCGACGGCGTGACGAACCGTCACGAAGAGCCGGCGCACGAGCCCAGGCGGCGGTCCCTCCTTCATCAGCTCCAGCGGAGGGCGCGCCGTCTCTCGTGCGGTGAGCGCCGTGTGCGGCGCGTGCGCCCGTCGCCTCGCCGACGGCCGAGCGGGCGGGCTCTCGGCCTTCGTCATCTCCCGGCGCATCGGGCTCACCGGTTCCGGCCGAACTTCTCGTGCGCCGTGACCCACTCCTTCGTGCAGATCGCCGCCGCGAGCGACAGCTCGCCCGCCAGCGCCACGCCGGCGATGATCTCCGCCAGCTTGTAGACCTTCCCCGTGCCGTAGCAGCCCATCACCTCGAGGCACTCGCGCTGCGTGCCGAGATGGGTTCCTCCGCCATGCGTGGCCACGATGAGCGAGGGGATCGTGATGGACACGTACAGGTCGCCCGCGGGAGTGAGCTCCAGGTAGCCGGTGGCCGCCGACCCCTCCACCACGTTCGCCACGTCCTGCCCCGTGGCGATGAACATCGCCGCCAGGGCGTTGGCCGCGTGCAGTCCGTTGTTCATCGCGCCCGAGAGATGCGACCCGACGCTGGCCACGCCGTTCCAGAAAGCGAGCGTCTGCGGCTCCACGTGCATCTGCTCCACGAGGAGGGTGCGCGGGATCGTCGCTTCCGCGGTCACGCGCTTGCCGCGCGTGCGAAGCGTGTTGATGTAGGAGACCTTCTTGTCGCTCGAGAGCTGGGAGTCGAGGAAATAGCTGCGCACGGCCGCGTTGTTGGCCACGATCCACTCGCACGCGGCCAGGGTGGCGCGGCCCACCATGTTCTGGCCGCCGGCGTCGCCCGTGGTGTAGTCGAGCCGCAGGAAGGCGAAGCGGCTGGCGAGATAGGTCTCGATGCGCTGGAGCTTCGCCACGTGCGACGTGGCCTCGGCCGCCGTGCGGATGTCGGCGATCCTCGCCTGGATCCAGGCCGCGAAGTCACGCGCGGCGCGCGCCGAATCGAGGATGAACACCGGCGCACGCTGCATCCGGTCGGCGGTCACCGTGCTCGTCACGCCCCCCGCCGCGTTCAGCAGCTTGATCCCCCGGTTGTACGAGGCGACGAGCGACCCCTCCGTGGTCGCGAGCGGAATGAGGAACTCGCCGTTGGCGTGCTCTCCATTCACCTGCAGCGGGCCGGCGAACGCCAGGGGCACCTGCGCCACCCCGCTGAACGACTCGATGTTGCCGAGCGTCGAGACCGGATCGATGGAGAAGTGCGTCACGTGGTGGAGCGCAACGCCGGCATGCTCCTCCACGAAGCGCTGGCGCACGCCGGCGGCATCGAGGCTATGGTCCCGAAGAATGTCCTTCTGGTAGGGCACGCCCCCCGCCACGGTGCTCGACTGCATGGGACACCTCCCCACAGCCACGGGTATGCGTCAACCTCGCCGAGTCCGGTGGCAAATGCTGTCAGGCAAACGGTGGCACGCCCGGCGTTGCCTGACGGCCCCGGCCACGGTCGGCGTTAGCTTGGAGCGCATGGATACCGTCCTGTTCACCGGCTTTCCCGGCTTCCTGGGCAGCGAGCTGCTGCCGCGCGCACTGGCGCGAATCCCGGACGCCGAGGCCGTCTGCCTGGTTCAGCCGAAGTACGTGCCACTCGCGCACGCGCGGCTCGGTGAGCTCGCCGCGCGGACGCCAGGGCTCGCCGAACG
>DASURL010000261.1:0-7664 GCA_036280075.1 Gemmatimonadaceae bacterium
CGCGTGGATGCGCCGAGCCAGCTCGTCGTCTGGAAGACGGCCGCGGAGCCGGACACCAACGCCGAGCGACGGCGCGCCCGCCAGCTCGCGCGCGATCCGCAGGACGTGCCCGACCGCGAGTTCTATCCGCCGCCGAAGAAGCCCGTCATCACGCTCGTCGCCGAGGATGGCGCGCCGTACGAGCAGCCGCGCTGGTTCGGCGACGCTCGACGGCTGCTGGTGACGCGTCGTACCCCGCTCGCCGATGGAACGCTGCGCGGCGACCTCTACATGTGGAACGCCGAGAACGGCGACCTGCGCCAGATCACCCACGGCGCCGGCGTGCAGGATGCCGACCCCGCGCGCGATGGCACCTGGGCCGCGGCGACGCGCTGTGCGCATGGCTGGTGCGATCTCGTGCGCGTGGACCTCACCACCGGCGAGATGAGCGTGCTGCGGCCCGGCAGCACGCTCACCACCTACTACCATCCGCGCATCTCGCACCGCACCGGCGAGATCCTCGTCGGCGAGCAATCCGGCGACCGCTGGCGCGTCGCGCTCGTCTCGTCCACGTCCGGCGAGCTGCGCTACGCCGACCCGGACGACGGCGTGACCCGCTACGACGCCACCTTCGCCCCCGACGGACGCACCATCGTGGTGACGAGCGAGGAAGGGGGAATCCCGAACCTCGAGCGCATCGCGCCCGACGGGACGGTCACGCGGCTCACCTCCACGACCGGTGCCGCCGTTGCCGCCGACGTCGCACCGGACGGCGCCGTCTGGTTCCTCGACCTGCAGGGCAAGGGCTACGATCTTCGTCGGCTGTCCGACAGCGCGCCTCCCGCGCCGCAGTTCCCCCTCGCATCGGTGCTCATCGATCCGGCATCGCCGGTGCTTCCGCCACGACTCGCCCGAAGCGCAGCCGACTCGTCGCGACGTCCATCGCTCGCCGCGGTCCCGACCGAGCGTCCATACACGCTGGGTCCGTCCCGGCTGCGCTACTTCCCGACCGCGACGAATGGCCCCGGCGGGTCCTCGCTCCAGGTGGGCCTGCTCCGCACCGATCCGGTCGGCCGCTACGACGTCCTGCTCTTCGGTTCGGTCGGCTCACCGACGATGCCGCAGGGCGTCAACCTCGTGCTCGCGTCGCGTGCCGCGCGCACCTGGCTCACCGTCAGCGGCTGGGCATCGCATGAAGCGCCGTCACGCGAGTTGGCCGCCGCGCTCGCCCAGGGGCTCGACCTGTCGCGCGTCGGCGCGGGCATGCGCCTCGACCGCACCCACGTCGGTGACGGCTGGGACGCCAGCGGGGCGATCGCCGCACTCGGCGAGTCGCAGTATGCCAGCTCGTTCGGCCGCGAGAGCCGCTTCGCCGGCCTCGGCATCGTGGGCGGCAGCGCGCGGCAGCGCGACGACGTCACCCGCTACGAAGAGCGGTTGACGATGCTGGGCGAAGCCGGCCGCGTGGACAGCGGCTCCTACCTCCGCACGCGCGGCACCTTCGTCTTCGGCGCGGGGGTCGGCGATCAACCCATGTCGACCGTGCGCGTCGCGTTCGGCAACGTGAGCGGACAGGGCGCGCCGCACGAGCGGTTCGCCATCGGCGGCATCATGTCGCCGCTGATGGACTCGACCTACGACGCGCGGCGCGTGCCCCTCCCGGCATACCCGCTCGGCAGCATGTCCGGCACCAGCTTCACGGCGTACCGTGTGGGTGTGCCATTCTCCATCGTCGAGCTCTTCTACGCCAGCGCGACCACGGACATCTTCCGCCATCAGCTGCGCAGCGTCGGCGCCGAGTTTCACCAATCGGTCCCGTCCATCGCCGCCCTCGGCACCCCTGCCCTCGACCTCTCCACCGGCTTCGCCCGCGCCGTGGACGAACCGGTGAAGGGACGGTGGCAGTACTTCATGACGGTTCGGGTGGGGCCTTGAATAACTGCAACTGAAGTAGTGCGTACTTCGTACTGCGTGGCAGGACCCAGGGGGCTGGCCATTCCAATGAGTGGCTGGCCCTTTCTGCATCCGAGCACTGCTTCCAGGAGCGAGGGGAACGGGAGGGGCCGGATGAGCGGCCTGAGAGCGCCGGATGTGTCCCGTGCGGGATCTGCGCTCCGCGCACTGAGGCTGTCCCTACACCCCCGAGGTTTCCTGAAGGAATTGGAGCGCCCTCGGGAGGCTCCGCGGTGCCTGGAGCCATCGCCTGAAAGGAGGGAATCCGGCTTTTTCGTAGTGAAGATCCGGCCGTTTCCGTTCCATCGCTTCTTCTTGTCGTTCACGAGACCGTCCGCAGGAAAAAACGGGCCGCGCCCTAGAGAGCGGAGCCCGTGGGTCCGGATACGCAGTACGAGATACGCACTACGTCAGTTGTAGTACTCAGGCCCCGTAAAGCGGCCCCAGATCCACGTAGATCCGGCACTCCTTCGCCTGCGGCGATCCCTCGGCGCTCGGCTCGGCGGCGAGGCGGAAGATCGTGCACGCGGGAACCGTCACCGTTCGCCCGTCGTGACGCAGGTACGTCACCTCCGCCTCCAGCACCAGCGCACCGCCGTCGAGCCATCGGCCCACCGAGCGATGGCGCAGTGACTGGAAGCCGTCGAAGAACTGCGTGATCGCCGCGGTGATCGCCTCGCGGCCCGTCGTGCGCGGCCAGTTGCCGAACTGCACCCAGCCATCGGGCGCGAAGGCGCGGGCGAAGCCGGCAGCGTCCTTCCGGTCAACGCTGTTCGAGTAGAGCTCCTCGGCCCAGCGCATCACTGCCTCGCGCGAAAGCGCGGCGTCGGCTGTCAGCATCGTGTTCCATGGTGAGGGTGGGACTGCGCGTCGTCACTGCACCTGCCGAATGCTCGCCGCATAAAGATGCCACCGGCGCTGCGCCGCGGAAGCACCAGGCACCACCACGCGTCGCAGCGTGTACGTGCCGGTGAATTCCTGGCGCGTGCCGTTCCGCAGCCGGGAGTCGATCACCACCGGCACCGTCACGTAGCGGGAGCCCGCTGCCCCTTCCACGCGTCCCGCCGCACCGGTCTTCACGTCCACCGTCTCGGTGGAATCGAAGCCGGAGGCGAACTGCGCGTAGCTGCGCACGTTCTGCTGCCCACTCGTTTCCCACATCCGGTAGGCGCGCAGGAAATCGTGCGCGCGGATCGCCGCGTAATAGTCGCGCACCACCGCGACCGGGTCGCCAACCGAATCCGCGGCTGCGGATGTCGCCGGTGCCGGTGACGCGGCCTTCGGCGGCGACGCGCCAGGCGTCGTCGGGTGCGGCGCTGCGGGAGGCGTCTTCGCCGAATCGACGCCCCCCGTCCCCGAGGCGCGGATCGGCGTCTCGCCACTCCGCATCGCTCCCGGGGCGGACGGGTCGTACGGCACCACGCGCGGAGGCGGCGCGCTGTCGCGTGCGGCCGCTGCGCGCGCCGAGTCGGCGGCGATGCTGTCCTGGCGCGCCTTCTCCGCGCGTCCGCACGCGAGCAGCAGCAGCGAAAGTGCGAGTGGTCGTCGCATGCGCAACGTTCAGCCCTCCAGCACTGGCGCGGCGACCAGCGTGAGAAAGTCTTCCCACTCCCCGAGCACGAGCGTGTCGAGCAGCGCCGCCGCATCCGTGAAACGCGCCCCCGGCGGTGCTTCCCGCTCCAGCGCGTCGAGCGTTTCGGCACGCACGCGCTGGTAGTACTCGCGCGTCATCTCGCCACCACCGTCGATCTCGGCGCCGTGGCGGATCCACTGCCAGAGCTGTGACCGCGAGATCTCCGCCGTCGCGGCATCCTCCATCAGGTTGTGGATGGCCGCCGCGCCATTGCCGCGCAGCCACGCATCGAGGTACCGAAGCGCCACGTCCACGTTGGTCCGCACGCCGCCCTCCGTGACCATGCCGCCAGGCACCGTGGCGTCGATCAACTGCCCCGCGGCGATCGTCACCTCCCCGTTGACCACCGACTTCTGGTGCGGCCGCTCGCCGAGCACGCGATCGAACGCGGCCTGCGCCACCGGCACGAGGTCGGGGTGCGCCACCCAGGTGCCGTCGAAGCCCATGCCGCTCTCTCGCTCCTTGTCCTCCCGCACCTTCGCCATCGCCCGCTCGTTCACCTCCACGTCGCGCCGGCTCGGGATGAACGCCGCCATCCCCCCGATCGCATGCGCCCCATGGCGGTGGCAGACCTGCACCAGCCGCTCGGTATACGCGCGCATGAAGGGCACGGTCATCGTGAGCTGCGCGCGGTCGGGGAGCACCTTGTCCGCCCGGTCGCGGAAGGTCTTGATGAAGCTGAAGAGGTAGTCCCACCGCCCCGCATTCAGCCCCGACGCGTGCTCGCGCAGCTCGTAGAGGATCTCCTCCATCTCGAGCGCCGCCGGCAGCGTCTCGATGAGCACCGTGGCGCGGATCGTCCCGCGCGGGATGTCGAGCGCCGCCTGCGCGTGCACGAAGACGTCGTTCCAGAGGCGCGCCTCGGCATGGTGCTCGAGCTTCGGCAGGTAGAAGTAGGGGCCCGTCCCGCGCGCGATGAGCTCCTTTGCGTTGTGGAAGAAGTAGAGGCCGAAGTCGGCGAGGCTCGCCGACAGCGGCTCGCCGTCGACGAGGAGGTGGCGCTCCACCAGGTGCCAGCCGCGCGGCCGTACCAGCAGCGTGGCGGTCGTCTCGTTGAGGCGATACGCCTTTCCGCCCACGTCGAGCGTGAGCTCGCGCCGGACGGCGTCCCTGAGGTTGCGCTGCCCCTCGACGATGTTCGCCCACGTGGGAGAGCAGGAGTCCTCGAGGTCGGCCATGAAGACCTTCGCCCCCGAGTTGAGGGCGTTGATCATCATCTTCCGCTCGACGGGGCCGGTGATCTCCACCCGACGATCCATGAGATCGTGCGGCGCCGCCGCCACCTGCCAGTCGGCATCGCGTGCGATGCCGACGCGAGCCGGAAAGTGGAGCGGGGTCCCCACCGGGTGCGAGGCCAGCGCCGAGCGTTGCGGCTCCCGGTCGGCCAGGAGGGTGCGGCGCCGCTCGTCGAAGTTGCGGTGCAGGCCAGCGAGGAAGGCGAGGGCGTCGGCGGTCAGGATGTCGTGGGAGGCGACGTCCGGACGCGCATCGACCACGACACCAGTTGCGGCAGAGGGCTCGGGCATGGGTTGAGACGGTGCGGGGTAGCGACGTTTCACGCTTCGCCACCTATATTAGCGCCCTGTCACGCCGGACCTGTTTCACCCCATGGCCGCTCCTCACCCGGCCTACGCTCGTCCGGTACCCCTCCGGACGCCTACAGGAGAATGGAGATGATGCTTCACCGTGTCACACGGTACTCGCTCGCGGTCGCATTGCTCGGCCTGCCGGCCGTGGCCGGCGCACAGGCGTTCGGCTTGAACGAGATCGGCTCGTGCGCCGTGGCGCGCGGGTTCGCCACCACGTCCGCTCCCTGCGACGATGCGTCGAGCCTCTTCTGGAACCCCGGCGCCATGCCGTCACGACAGGGCTTCTCCCTGTACGGCGGCGCGGCGGCAATCCACCTCGGCGGCGACTTCACGCAGGACACCAGCTACCGCGTCTGGAACAGCGACATCCCCACCGCCATCGTGCCGCACGTCTTCCTGAACTACCGCGGGGCGGGCAAGCTGGCGTACGGACTCGGCGTCTACGTGCCGTACGGCCTCACGTCGCAGTGGACGGACAGCTTCCCCGGCCGCTTCTCCGCCAAGAAGGCGTCGCTGCAGACGCTGTACGTCCAGCCCAACCTCGCTTACCAGCTCACCAGGAACTGGTCGGTGGGTGGCGGCCCGATCATCGGCCATTCGACCGTGGAGCTGGTCCAGGCCATCGATCTCTCCAGCCAGGTGGCGACGGTGGTGAACGGCAACCCGATCACCTTCGGTCAGCTCGGCATCGCGAAGCGCACCGAGTTCGCCCGGGCCCGCCTCAAGGGGTCGGACATGGGCTACGGCTTCACCCTTGGCCTGCACGGCAACCTCAGCCCGACCTGGCAGATGGGCGCCCGCTTCCTGTCGCAGGTCATGTTCGACTACGAGAACGCCGACGCGACCTTCACCCAGGTCCCGACCGGGCTCACCCTGGCAGCGAACAACCCGCTCGGCTACCCGGCGGGAACCGAGGTGGACGCACTGGTCCAGGGCCAGTTCACCGGCACCGGCGCCCTCGTCCCGCAGAAGGTCCAGACCCGGATCCAGCACCCGGCGCAGGTCCAGGTCGGCTTCGCCTACACGGGCTTCGAGCGGACCACCCTCAGCCTCGACTACGCCTACGTGGGCTGGAAGGCGTTCAAGGAGCTGCCGGTGAACTTCAAGGGCGACGCGCCGTCCCGGGTGCTGGTGGAGGAGTACAACAACACCTCGGGCGTCCGCTTCGGTGTGGAGCACAAGCTCCTCAACGGGGCCGCCCTGCGTGCCGGCGTCGCTGCCAACACCTCCGCCGCGCCGGAGCAGACGGTCACGCCGCTCCTCCCCGAGCAGGATCGCAGCTACGGCATGCTGGGCGGTGGGCTCCCGATCATGGGCCGGCTGACGCTGGACGCCGCGTACGCGCACGTCTTCACCGGCGGTCGCCGTGGCCGCATCGATGAGCGCGCCACCGGTTCCTCGGATGCCGAGGCCATCGCCCTCAACAGCGGCTTCTTCTCGCTCAACGCGAACATCTTCTCGGTCAGCCTCAAGGCCAACTTCTAACTCCACGCCGGAGACATCAGGATGTTTCGACTGAATCAGCTCAGCCGCGTGGCGGCCCTCGGCGCGGTGTTCGCGCTCGCGGCCTGCAGCGGTGACAAGGACCTCCTCGGCCCCCGCACCCCGCCTGGCGGGGACATCTTCAAGAGCTACGTGGCGCTCGGCAACAGCATCACCGCCGGGTTCCAGAGCAATGGGATCAACGATTCCACCCAGCGCCAGAGCTACGCACGCCTGCTGGCCACGCAGATGGGGACGCGCTATCACTATGCGTCGCTGAAGAACCCCGGTTGTCCGCCGCCGATCGCCAACGGGTTGACCGGTGCCCTGCTCGGCAATGCGCCGGCCGGGACCTGCGCCCTGCGCGACCCTGCCTCGGTGACCGACATCCTCAACAACGTGGCCGTTCCCGGCGCCCGGGTGCTCGACCCGACGAGCGCCACCACGGTAGCCTCGAACGCGCTGACCACTTTCATCCTGGGCGGCAGGACCCAGGTCCAGAAGGCCATCCAAGCCGACCCGACCTTCGCCACCATCTGGATCGGCAACAACGACGTCCTTCAGCCGGCCCTGTCTGGCCTCTTCCAGCCGATCATCAGCAGCCAGGCCCAGTTCCAGACTGCGTACGATGCGATGATCGCGGAGCTCCAGGCCGGCGCGCCAAACCTGAAGGGTGGCGTGCTGATCGGGGTCGCCAAGGCGCAGTACCTCCCGTCGTTCACGACCGGCGCGCTGCTGTTCGCCACCCCGGCTGCCCAGGCCGCCATCAACGCCGCGACCGGGAAGGCGGTCTTGATCGACGCAAGCTGCAACGGATCGAGCTCCCTCATCAACGTCGTCTCGCTCATCCCGGCCATCAGGGCGGGTACCCACCCGGCGATCATCGCCTGCGCCAAGGGGATCTATCCGGCCCCGGTGGGTGACGTGTACGTCCTCGATCCCGCGGAGCAGACCACGCTCAACGCGGCGGTCGACGCGTACAACACCTACATCCAGCAGAAGGCGACGGCGATCAACTTCGCGTACTA
>DASURL010000262.1:0-3452 GCA_036280075.1 Gemmatimonadaceae bacterium
CCGCCACCGGCTGGGCCGCCGAGCGCGAGGGAGACGGCGACGTGAACGAGGTGGCTTGCCTGGAGAACACGGAGACGTCCGCCGTCGGTCGCGCCCTCGCCAACCTCGGCTTCACGGCGTCGCGGCTGCGGCCGAGCGCCGAGGAGATGGCCAAGGCGGCGCGCGCGCGGGCTCGCATCGGACGGCAGCGGCTCGCGGTGCGCGAACCGGCGGACTCGCCCTCCCACGCGATGTACCTGGGTGACCTGCTCAACCTCGTCTCGGCGGCGCAGCGGCTCGGGCTGCGGCCGGCGCGCGCGACACGGTGGCGCCAGCAGCTGCACGACACGCCGTACGAGGATCGCGTGCTCGTGCAGTTCGAGCGCCGGCTGCGCGACTGGATCGCGCGAAATCAGACGAGCCTGGCGCTCAAGGCCTGAGGCGACGTTCTGCTGTCCGGGGCTGGCGACAATGGGTATGAAGCAGCGAACCGAGAACGAGCGCCGCGTGCGCGCGCTCGACGATGACGCGCTGGTGGCGGCGATGCGTGCCGGGGACGAATGGGCGTTCGGCGAATTCCTCGCGCGCTTTCGCCCCGTGCTGCTCCTCTACGCCGAAGGACGCATCGCGTCGGAGCTGCACGCGGAGTGCGTCGATGACGTGCTGGAAGACGTCGCGCTGCGACTCGCCGATCAGCGCACGGAGATTCCGTCACAGATGCGCGCGTACCTGGTCGGCGCGCTGCGCAAGAAATATCTCGCCGTGAAGCGCAGCCGGGCGCGGCGGCGTCGTCATCACGAGGACGCGGCGTACGATCCTGACGGAACGGTCGCCATCGTGCGCAGCGTGTGTGCGGAGAGCACGATCGCCGCGTCGAGCGGCGCACTGGCGAGTGAAGTGCCGCACCCAACGGCACTCGAGCAGCTGGCCGCGGCGATGGCCGTTGAGCTGGATGACGAGACGATCCGCCTGCTCACGTGGATCGGGCGCGCCGTGCCGCATCGCACGATCGCCGAGTGGCTGGGGAAGAGCTACGACGCAACGACGAAGCAGATCTGGCGATTGTGTCGCCGGCTCGAGCGGGCGGCTCCGCAGTACGCCGCCACGCTGCCACCCGACGTGCAGCGGGAGCTCGAGCGATTCTTTCGCCGCGTGGAGCGCGGCAGGAGACCCGCATGACGCACGAACCACTGGACCATCCGACGTGGGATGGTGATGCACTGGCCGAAGCCCTGGGACGCACGTACGCGAAGATGCGCGACGCGGTGTGGACCGACGAAGTGTTTCTCGCCTGGCTCGCAGCCGAGACGCGGGCGCGGGGCGGGCGTCGCGCTCGCGCGGCATACGATGCAGGCGCGATGCTGGCGAGCGGCCGGGCGCTGCGGATGCGCGTCCTGGCCCGCCAGAGCGGTGTGGGGCTGGTGCCGGGGCCACCTCGGCTGACTGCCGCGCTCCGCGTGGATGCACCGCAGCGCGTGCTGGAGGAGGCTCGCGCTGTCGGAGCGATACCCTACCTGGACCTCGCGGCCGCGGCGGGCGCCGGGCGCGAACTCTGGGACGAGCCGGTCGAGGAATGGCTGGTCCCCGCCGATGGTGCGCCGCGACTGCGCGCGCTCGCCATGCGAATCCGTGGCGAGAGCATGGAGCCCCTGCTGCACGACGGCGACACCGTGCTGGTGGAGCTCACGCCGGCGCTGGTGCGCGGGCACATCGTCGTCGCCCGGCATCCGGAAGACGGCTACGTCTGCAAGCGTGTGGAGCGAATCGGCCGGCGCGACGTGCTGCTGGCGTCGCTCAACCGCGCGTGCGACGACGTGACGAGTCCGCGCGACGAACGGCTGATCGTGGGGACAGTGCGGGTAGTGTGGACACATCGTGAACCGTGAACGGTGAACGATGAAGGGTGAATGGTGACAGCGAACGGCACACTGACCCAGGTCTGGTGTGCCGTTGTCCTTTCGGTTCACGGATCACGGTTCACCTGCAGTCCTGGTGTCCGGGGCCGGCACCTGGGAGATGACGGATCATGCGGCATCTGCCAGAGCGAAGCGACGCGAGGTTGCGACGCGCATGGTCCCTCGCTCGAGAGGACATCGTGTCATGCCACGAAAGAACGGAGTACACGGGCGCCGAGTGGCGGCGCTGGAGGCGGTGGATGTGGACGGCGGCAGCACTGACGGCCGTGACATACGCCGCAACGCTGGAGGCGCAGATGCCGGTGTCGCCCCCGCCGCAGTCGCCGATGCCGGTACCGATACCGCAGCAGCCATCGGTACCGCAGCAGCCGACCGTCCCACAACCGGTGATTCCGCAACCCGCGCAGCCGATCGTCGGCTATCGCTCGCCGGCGATCGCACTCGTGCAACCCGCTGCCGGCGAGGTACTCGCGCGGGACAAGGCAGTGCTCATCTTTCGCTTCGCGCAGGGAGAGCCTGTCGACCCGCTGGACGCCAGCTCGTTCGCCGTCTGGGTGAACGGCTCCGCACGTACGGCGTCGTTCCAGGTCGGCGCCACAGAAGCCTGGGGCACGCTCTCCGACGCACGCGAGATTGCGCCGGGGGCGTATCAGGTGACGGCCCGAATCTGCTCGACCCGCGGCTCGTGCGGAACGACGGCGGCGACGGTGACCGTGGCGTCGAGCGCGACAATGCCGAGCGAGGCGGCGACGACGGATACGCGACGACAGCGGATCATCGACCTGCTGATCGCGGGGTTGCGGCGACTGGTAGGGCCCTGACCGCGCGCGCCGCGCGGCCCCGATCCAAGCCGCCGAGGCTCTCACTCCTCGCCGCACTCATTCTGGGCGCGATGATGGTGCTCGCACCGCACTCGGCGCACGCGCAGAGCGGGAAGAAAAGCCAGAAGGACACCGTCACGAGCCCACAGGTGGGGGACGCAACCCCGTACAGCATCTGCAGTGGCAACTGCCCGCCGCCTACGGTCACCATCACGCCCTCTGGAGGTACCTTCACCACGCCAACTCAATCGATCACGATCGATTGGTGCGGGCAGGCAGCGCTCAGCTCGAGCTCGCGCTCGATCGTGCTCAACGGCGTGAGCGTGACCGGCAGCTTCTCGTACGCGACGAGCGGCAAGGCGGGCTGCACGAACCACGCGACTTCTACCGGCACCGTGACGCTGGCCGTCGGATCGAACTCGCTGACCGCGTCGATCACGGACGCTCAGCCTTTGACAGGGCAGGCAAGCGCTTTCTATACGCTCACGCCGAGCGCCAGCCATCTGGTGAGCACGGCGCCACACAATGGGACGAACCTGGACGTGTCGAAGTGCGTGGCCAACTGCATGGACGTCACGTTCGGCTATTCCACGCCCGCCTACACGAGCATGGACCAGCCACGGGCCCTTACGCTCGTCTATCACGGCCTGCAGGCGAATCCTACCGGCACCATCACCGTTGATGTGAAGGACACGAGCACTACCCGAACGGACACGACGATCAGCCTGAAGATCCT
>DASURL010000263.1:0-26147 GCA_036280075.1 Gemmatimonadaceae bacterium
GGCCCCGACTTTCGTCAGAATCAGCGGTTGCGGCCAGCGACCTCACAACCGGCTCGTCAGGTCGAATTCCTGTCGAGCTTCACCCGGCTCGTGCACTGCCGAATGACCCTGGGTGAGCGAGGAGACACCGCTACTCGCGGACCCGCAGGGAAGATGGCGGCCGTCGAGCTGGCGCACAGTCAGGCAGCGCCTGACACGATTCAGGACGCCGTGGCCGCGATGCCGGACGGGCCATGCGAACAGCCGAGCCCGCTCAGCACGGCCACCGCGTGCCGATCGGCGCGCTCCGTCGTCAGACTTGCGCAGCACCACGGCTCGACGATCGGGGCGGGTGCCGACTTCCCGCCTTCCCAGAAGTGGTGCCTCCGCACTCCAGCCATTCAGCACTCGACGCACTCCCCCGTGAGCGCCTGAGCGCGTTGATCGACCAGGTGCCGGCGATCATCGTCTGGCTCCGCGGACCGGAGCACGTGATCGAAGTCGCCAACCGCGTGGCGCGCGCCCTCACCGGATACCGCGACATCATCGGCCAGCCAGCGTGCGTGGCGATGCCGGAGCTCGAGGAGTACGGACTGATCTCGGCGCTCGATCGCGTGCTCGAGACGGGAGAGCCGTTCGAGGCGCGCGACATGGAGTTCCACGTCCCCGCTTCCCCGGGCCGCTCGGGCGAGGTGCGCTACCTCGACTTCGTCTACCACGCCGTCGCCGGGCCGGACGGCCGACCCGCCGGCGTGCTCTGCCACGGCATCGACGTCACCGCGCAGGCGCTCGCCACGAAGGCGCTCCGTGAAGGCGAGTCGCATCACCGGCAGGTGCTCGACTCGCTGCCGGTGGTGGTCTATCGCGCCGAAGCCACGCCGCCGCACGAGACGATCTACGTCAACCGTGCCGTGGAGTCGCTCGGCTTCACGCTCGAGGAATGGCTCGCGCGCCCGGACATGTGGGAGAGCCGCCTGCATCCCGACGACCGCGTGCGCGTGCGCCGTGAGGCTCGCGAGTCGCTGGAGAGCGCGCGGCCGATGGACTCGCGCTATCGCATGCTGGCGAAGGACGGGAGCGTGCGCTGGTTCCACGACCGCGGCGAGTTCGTGCCCGACCGCGACGGGATGCTCTGCGTGTGGCAGGGCATCATGCTCGACATCACCGCGCTCCAGGAGAGCGAGGAGCGCGAGCGGCTGCTGTTCGAGGAGGCGGGAATCGGGATGGCCGTCTGTCACCTGGACGGCCGCATCGAGCGGGTGAACGCGGCGCTCGGAGACTTCCTCGGCTATCCGGCCAGCGAGCTCACGACGCTCCGGTACCAGGACGTGATGCACCCCGACGACCTGCCGCTCGATGCGCGGGACTCGGAACGCCTGATGGCGGGCACGATCCGCAGCTTCACCAGCGAGCGGCGGTACCGCCGGCGCGACGGTGTGGTGGTGTGGGGTGCGCTCACGGTCGCGCTCCTGCGCGATGCCGGCGGCGCGCCCATGCGGCGCCTCGCGCAGGTGCAGGACATCACGGAGCGCCGCCGGGCGGAGCAGGCACTGGCGGCGGCGCGGGAGGCGCTGGAGGAGAGCGAGGCCCGCTACCGACATATAGTGGCGAACGCACCCGGGATGGTCTACCAGTACGTCTTTCCTCCCGATGGCCCCGGGCGCTACAGCTTCGTCAGCGAGGGCGCGCGCACGATGTTCGGCGTGGCGCCGGAGGATGCGGTCCGCGATCCGGCGGTGCTCCTCGACCTGATTCATCCCGAGGATCGGCCACACTTCAGCGACCTCGCCCAGCAGGCGAAGGAGCGGGCCGGGGCGTTCCGCTGGGAGGGACGCGTGAAGCTGCGCTCGGAGGCGATCCGCTTCATCCAGGTGGTGGCGCGCGACCAGCGCAAGGCGGACGGCACGGTGCTCTCCGACGGCCTCGTCGTGGACGTCACGGAGTCGCGCCTCGCCGTGCAGCGGCTTCGCGAGAGCGAGGAGCAGCTTCGGCACACGCAGAAGATGGAGGCGGTCGGCCGGCTCGCGGGCGGGGTGGCGCACGACTTCAACAACCTGATCACGATCATTCGCGCAAGTGCGGGCTTCCTCCTCGAGGATACGAGTGAGGCCGACCCGCGTCGCGACGACGTGCGCCAGATCGCTGCCGCCGCCGAGCGGGCGGCCTCGCTGACGAGGCAGCTGCTCACCTTCAGCCGGCGGCAGCCGGCGACGACGCAGCCCCTCGATCTCAACGAGATCGTGGCGAACCTGCGCCCCATGCTCGCGCGGGTGATCGGTGAGAACATCCTCTTCTCGGTCACGCTGCACGACCGGCCGGCGGTCGTGCTGGGCGATGTCGGGCAGCTCGAGCAGGCGCTCGTGAACCTCGCGATCAACGCGCGCGACGCCATGCCCGCCGGCGGCCGTCTGGGCATCGACGTCTCCGTCGTGTCGCTGGATCCTGACGCGGCGCTCGGCAATGCCAGCTATGGCGACGCCGCCACGCCAGGCCGCTATGCGCGCCTCTCGGTGTGGGACAATGGCAGCGGCATGACGCACGATGTTCTCGCGCGGGCCTTCGAGCCGTTCTTCACGACGAAGGATCCTGGGCGTGGCACGGGACTCGGCCTCTCCATGGTGTATGGCGTGGTGAAGCAGGCGGGGGGGCACGTGCACGTGGAGTCGGCGCTCGGCGAGGGGACGGTGTTCGAGCTCTACCTCCCCCTGCACGATGTCACGTCGGACGCCCCGGGGGTGCGCGCCGACGTGGCGAGGGCCGCGGAAGGCACCGAGACGATCCTGCTCGTGGAGGACGAGCCGGGACTGCGTGCGCTGGCGCGGCGAATCCTCGAGCGGCAGGGGTATTCGGTGGTCGCCAGCGCCAACGGACGCGAGGCACTCGAAGCGGCCGCGGCGCACGCCGCGCCGCTTCACCTGGTGCTCACCGACGTCGTGATGCCCGAGATGAACGGACGCGCGATGGTGGAGCGACTGCGGGGCGACCGGCCAGAGGTCGCGGTGGTCTACATGTCGGGCTACAGCGACGATGACGCGGTGCTCCGGGGTGCGCTGGAGTCGGATGCGTCCTACATCCAGAAGCCCTTCGCGCCAGCCGAGCTCCTGCGCGTGGTGCGCGAGACCCTCGACGCGGCGACTGCTCGCCGATAGCTCGCGCGTTGCGAGGCCGCGCGTTAGCTTCTGCGCGGCCGGGCCCGGCGGGCCCCTCGCACCGCATCCATGGCAGCTTCCACCACACCTCTCGCACCCGAGTCGGTGCGCGACACCGTCATCGCCTGGCGGCGCGCGCTGCACCAGGACCCGGAGCTCTCCTATCACGAGGAGCGAACCTCTGCGTTCGTCGCCGAGACGTTGGCGAGCTTCGGCGGACTGGCGATCAGTCGGCCGACCCCGACGAGCGTGGTCGCGAGACTGGTGGGTGCCCCCGGCGGCCGCGTGCTCGCCATGCGCGCCGACATGGACGCACTGCCGATCCACGAGGCCAACTCGCACGAGTTCGTCTCGCACACGCCGGGGGTGATGCACGCCTGTGGCCACGACGGCCACACCGCGATGCTTCTCGGCGCGGCGAAGGTGCTGGCGGCGCGGCGCGAGGAGCTCCATGGCGAGGTGCGCTTCATCTTCCAGCACGCCGAGGAGATCCCACCCGGCGGGGCCCGGGAGCTGGTGAAGGCGGGGGTGATGGACGGCGTGGACCTCGTGATCGGCGCACACCTCTGGCTTCCGCTCGCCTTCGGGCAGGTCGGCGTGAAGGCCGGCGCGCTGATGGCGGCGCCGGACAACTTCGTGATCGTCATCGAGGGCGCGGGCGGCCACGCCGCCATGCCGCAGGTGACGGTGGATTCGATCGCGATCGCGGCCCAGGTGGTCACCAACCTGCAGCACGTCGTGTCGCGAAACATGGATCCGCTCACGCCGGTCGTCGTGTCGGTCACGCGCATCGCGGGCGGCTCGGCGTACAACGTCATCCCGGGGAGCGTGGAGCTTCAGGGGACCGTGCGCACCTTCGACCCGGCGCTGCGCGACCGCGTGCCCGAGCTGATGGAACGCATCGTCGCCGGCATCACGGCGGCGCACGGCGCGCGCTATCGCTTCGAGCTGAAGCGCGGCTACCACCCGGTGCTCAACGACGCGCAGGCGAGCGCGCTGCTCGAGCGCGCCGTCACGCGCGCGCTCGGGGCCGGCGTGCTCTCCGAGGCCATCCCGACCATGGGCGGCGAGGACTTCTCGGCCTACCAGCAGGAGGCACCGGGCGCGTTCTTCTTCGTCGGGGCGCGCAACGAGGAGCGGGGGATCATCCATCCGCACCATCACGAGCGGTTCGACCTCGACGAGCGCGCGCTCGACTACGGGACGCGCATCTTCGTCGCCGCGGCGGAGGAGTACCTCGTCGATCGCGGGGCGTGACCGGTCGGCGCGCGGGGTTCCGGGTGCATCACTGGCTCGGCTTCCTCCCGACGGTCGGCATGCTCGGCGGCATCCCGTTCGCCAATCGCGTGCGACCGCTCGTGCTCGGCATTCCCTTCCTGTTCTTCTGGATCGCGGCGTGGGTGGTCGCCACGTCGCTGGTCATGTGGTTGATCCTCAGGCTCGACCGCGCGCACGAGCGCCGTGCTCCCGCCGGCGCGGGGGAGGGCCGATGACGATCGCGCTCTCCATCATGGCGAGCGTGTTCGTCCTGTCCATCGTGCTCGGCCTGCTCGCCAGGCGCGGGCATCCGATGACGCTCGAACAGTGGAGCGTGGCCGGCGGTGGCTTCGGCAGCGTCTTCGTCTTCCTCCTCATGGCGGGGGAGCTCTATACCACGTTCACCTTCCTCGGCGGCAGCGGGTGGGCGTACGGCAAGGGTGCGCCGGCGATGTACATCCTGTGCTATCCCACGCTCGCGTACAGCCTGTCCTATTTCCTGCTGCCTGCCATCTGGCGCGCCTCGCACGGGCGTGGCTTCGTCTCGCAGGCGGATTTCTTCGTCGCGCGCTACGGCAGTCGCACTCTCGGCGTGGTCGTCGCGCTCGTCGGCGTGGCGGCGCTCGTGCCGTACCTCGTGCTGCAGTTCAAGGGTCTCGGCATCATCGTGGCCGAGGCATCGTACGGGCGCGTGTCGCCGGCAGCGGCCATCTGGGCCGGCGCGGCGTCGCTCATCGTGTACGTCGTGGTATCGGGCGTGCGCGGCTCGGCGTGGACGGCGGCGCTGAAGGACGCCATGATCCTCGTCGTCGTGGTGGCCATGGGGCTCTACCTGCCGTACCACTGGTACGGCGGCATCGGCCCGATGTTCGACGCCATCGACAGGGCACGGCCGGATTTCCTCGCGCTGGGCGGTGCGGGGCGCAGCACGAGCTGGTTCATCTCGACGGTGCTGCTCACCTCGATCGGCGTGTACACATGGCCGCAGTTCTTCGGCGGCGTGTACACGGCGCGAAGTGACGACGTGTTCCGCAAGAACGCCGTGGTGCTGCCGCTCTATCAGCTCGTGGTGCTGTTCGTCTTCCTCGTCGGCTTCGCCGCGACGCTCAAGGTGCCGGGGCTCGTCGGCGCCGACGGCGACCTGTCGCTCTTCCGCATTGCGAAGCTCACCTTCTCGCCGTGGGCGATCGGGATCATCGGCGCGGCGGGGCTGCTCACGGCGCTCGTGCCGGGCTCGATGCTGCTCATCAGCGCCGCCACCATCCTCGCCAAGAACGTCTACCGCGAGCTGGTGCCGTCGGCAACCGAACGGCGCGTGGCGTTCGTGGCGCGGGCGACGGTGCCCGTGCTCACCCTGGCGTCCGTGCTGCTCACGCTGCATGGCGGCTCGGCGATCGTGGCGCTGCTGCTCATGGGCTACAACGTGGTGACGCAGCTCTTTCCCGCGCTCGTGCTTTCCCTGGGACCGTCGCCGAAGATCGGTGCCCCGGCGGCGCTGGCCGGCATCGTCGCGGGAGAGGTCACGGTGGCGGCGATCTCGCTCTCCGGCGCGTCGCTCGGCACGCTGCTGCCGGGCTGGCCGCCCGTCATCACCGAGCTCAACGTCGGCGTGATCGCCCTCGTGGTGAACGTGGTGGCGATCCTGCTCGTGACGCTCGCCACGCGCGGCCGAGCTCCTGTGACAACGGTCACGCGTGGTGGCGGTGCAGGGGGTGAGAGTGTGATGGCGTCGAGCGTGTCGCCGATCGCCTGACCAGCCGCTCCGCCCGATGACAGCGCTCTACTACATCAACGTCACGATCCACGTGCTCGCCGCGATGCTCTGGCTCGGCGGGATGTTCTTCCTGGGCGTCGTCGGCGCGCCCGTGCTGCGCGTCGTGGAACCGCCGTCGCTGCGCCAGCAGCTCTTCCAGCAGCTCGGCCTCCGCGCCCGCGCACTGGGATGGTGGGCGATCGGCATCCTGCTGGTCACCGGCATCCTCAACCTGTGGTTTCGCGGCTGGCTGCACTGGCAGGGCGTGCTCGGTGACGCGTCGTTCTGGCGCACCTCTATTGGCGTGGCGCTCGCCGTGAAGCTCGCCTCCGTGACGACGATGGTGCTCGTGAGTGCCGTGCACGACTTCGTGCTCGGGCCGATGGCGGGGCGCCTGCCAGCGGGATCGGCCGAGGCGCTGGCCTTCCGCCGACGCGCCGCGCTCCTCGCGCGGGCGAACGCGTTGCTCGGCGTGGTGATCGTGATCGCGGCGGTGCGGCTGGCGCGGCCCTGACGGGACTCCTTTCCCGTTCAGGGCTCCGTGTCGAGTGGGTGTGCCGAGGCAGGCTGCATCGTAACGCATCGGTCACGGGAGTCACGTTCCGATACGCGCGACGATGCCAATCCAGGGCGCGAGGCGCGATTGAGGGGGGGAAGGCAGGGAACATCCCCTGCCCGCAGCATGGGCGTTCACGCTCGCTCATCCTGCCATCCCCGCTCCTGTGCGCGCTCCTTCTCGTTCACACCTGGTGGCCTGGCTTCTCGCCGGCGCCGGCCTGTATGCTCCCGCCGCCGGAGCCCAGTCGCTGCTCGACCGGCCGGACAATCTATCCGCTGACTGGGTCGGCAACACCGGCACGCTGTACTTCAACTTCATCCATCGCTTCAGCAGCAGCCCGCCCCCCGAACGGAAGGTCACGAACTTCCCGACCTTCCTCGTTGCGGCCGGCATCGCGTCGCGGGCGCTGGTCGGGGTGAACTACGCCACCAACTCCGCGCTCGTGCCGCGCTATCCCAACGAGTACGAGCTCTTCGCGCGGTACAAGCTCTGGCAGCAGGACGATGGGCGTCCGCTCGACCTCGGCGGCTCGGTGGACTACAACGTGTCCGTGCGGGGCGTGGATGGGGAGCTGTCCGTCGCGCGTCGCGAGGGGCCCCTGCGGCTGGCCGCGGTGGGCCGCGTGCTCGCCGATACCCTGCACGGCGGACCGACCCGCTTCGCCTTCGGCGGCGGCGGCACGCTGCGCCTGTTCCGCTACGTCGCGCTCGCCGGCGACGCGGCGCGGATGACGATCGACGGCGCGCGAGTCGTCTGGAGCGCCGGGGTGCACCTCGCGCTTCCCAACACGCCGCACACCCTCTCCATCCATGCGTCGAACGCGAACACGGCGACGCTGCAGGGGCTGTCGCGAGGGGGCGGCGTGCGTCGCTACGGATTCGAGTTCACCATTCCGCTCACGTTGAGCCGCTTCTTCCACCCCATGGCGGCCGTGCCGGCGCCGGCAGCGAGTGCGGCCGCGGCCGCGCCGGGCACGGTCAACGCACGGATCGACGGTCTCGCCTTCGTCCCGTCCCGCATCGAGATCCCCGTGGGCACCACGGTCCAGTGGAAGAACAACGACCCGCTCATCCACACCGTGACCGCCGCCGACAGCAGCTTCGCGTCGCCGCAGTTCGGCCTCGACGGCACGTACCGCCACACGTTCGCCACGCCGGGCACGTACGCGTACTACTGCGCGCTCCATCCGAACATGAAAGGCACGGTGGTGGTGAAATGAGCGCGCATCGTGTCCTTCTCATCTTCACGCGCGGTGTCGTGCCGGCGCTCCTGCTGGCGGGCGTCGTGGTCGCGAGCTCGTGCGTGTCGGACCACTCGACGAGCAGCGTGAGCACCGACGACTGCGTCACGCCGGCATCGGCGGCCGGCTTGCCGGTGGTGTTCATCAAGCGATTCACCTACGCACCGGCGCAGCTCCACGTGCGCGCCGGCGATCGCGTGGCATGGGTGAACTGCGAGAGCGACGGAACGCCGCATACGGCAACGGCGGACGACGCCTCGTTCGACTCCGGGCTGCTGAACCCGAACGAGGTGTACATCCGCGCGTTTCCGTCAGCGGGGACGGTGCCCTACCACTGCGGACTCCATCCCTTCATGAAGGCCGCCGTGGTCGTCGACTGACGACGGTCAGTCGGACGTGCCGCAGGCCAGCCGCGTCCGGTCGGCGCCGGCCGGCATCCAGATCGCCAGCCCGCTCGCGCGCGCCGTCGCCGTCTTGGCGCCGATGGCCTCGCCCAGCACGTTGACGCCCGTCTTGTTCTGCGAGACGTCGTTCACGATGATGCCGTTCGCCCCGGACTGCGCCGCGCGCTTGCGCATCTCGCTGCGAAGCTGCGCATCCGTCGTCCACACCGAGTTGCCCTCGGCCTGGATCCACGCCAGCTCGTAGTAGCTGCTCGGCACGTCGGCCCGGCTATTGTACACCTCCACCGCGTTCTCGCAGGTGGGGTTGCGCGAGATGCTGGGGCTGATGTCCGTGGACTTCGATTTCACGCCGCACGCCCCGGTCGCCAGCGCGAGCGCCACGGCCGCACTACGCAACATTGTGTGTCTCATCATGCCTCCTCATGTCTGGGTGGGTGTACGGGGAGCATGAGCAAGGCCGGGGCCGGCGTCCGCGCCGGCGCCCGTGTACAGCAGGCGGGCGCGGCCGCAGATTCCCTCCCGTCACCGAACTCGATGCCGCACTTCACCCGGAGGTTCCACGATGACGGCTCCGCTCGCCTCCCCGACTGACGCCAACGAGTGGGTGCGGGCGCGCATCGGCGCCGCCGGGTTCCGCGTGGACGTGACCGCCCGGACGCATCACCTGGCCGCCGACGAGCCGCGCTCGCTTGGCGGCACCGATGCCGGCCCCACTCCCTACGAGCTCGTGCTCGCCTCGCTCGCCGGCTGCACGGCGATGACGCTGCGCATGTACGCCGACCGCAAGGCGTGGCCGCTCGAGGCGGCCGTCGTCTGGCTGCGGCAGGCGCGTGCGCACGAGGTGGATTGCGAGGAGTGCGTGAGCGAACGGGTCGGGATGGGCGTGATCGAACGGCGCGTCGAGCTCCTCGGCCCCCTGTCCGACGAGCAGAAGGCTCGCCTGCTCGAGATCGCCGATCGCTGCCCGGTGAAGCAGACGCTCGAGCGGGGGATCAGGATTTCCGAGGGGCCTGCCTAGGCGCCGGCGCGTCGTCGCAGGGCGAGCCCGGGTGCAGCGGCTCCCAGCTCGGCGGATCGCTCGCCGGAAAGCTCTCCTCCGAGGCCTCGTCGATCAGGTCGCGATCCCTCGCGTCTCGAGGGAAAGGCCGGGGCTTGTTCGATTCGTTCATCAGCGCGCTCCGCGAGGGTGTCCAGGATGTCGACCGCGTTGCCGCACCAGCTCGGGGCCCGTACTGGTTCGGAAGATGCACGACGACGTCGCCGGGACCGCGCGGCACGTCGGCCGCGGCGGGTTCATTCATCGAACGGCGGAAACACCAGATGACAGAGCCCCGATCACTCCGCACCTCCCGGTACACGGATACTCCGCAAGCTTCGGGCGCGCGCGGTCGCGTCGGCATCCCGTTCACGCTGCGCATGGCGAGCGCGCTCGCGGCAACGACGCTGCTCGCCGCGTGCATGGCCAGCTCCACCAACACGGTGCAGGGGAGCACCGCCTCCGCGAGCCCCGTCGCCACTCCGGGCACGCCACGGCTGCTGGCGTCGAGCGACTCGGCCGCGGGACAGTATCTCACCATCGTCGGCGGATGCAACGACTGCCATACGCCGAGCTGGGCCGAATCCAACGGCAGGACGCCTCCGGCCGAGCAGCTGACCGGGAATCCCGTCGGCTATCGCGGGCCGTGGGGAACGACCTACGCCGCCAACCTGCGCACGGTGGCACAGCGCGCCACGGAGGACCGCTGGGTGCAGATCCTCACCACCGCCGACGGCGGGCATGGACGCCCGCCGATGCCGTGGATGAACACGGCGCAGATGAGCGATCACGACCTTCGCGTCATCTACCGCTACATCCACAGTCTCGGCCCGGCTGGCGGTCCCGCGCCGCGCGCCGTGCCCCCGGGCGGCACGCCGACCACTCCGTACATCAACTTCGTGCCGGTGACACCGGGCAGCGGTTCGTAACAGCGACGAGCACTCACCTCTTCTCTCGAACGGAGCACATCGCATGGCGTCCCGTGCCACCCAGCCGCAGGAGTTCGCGGGAATTCTCGGCGCCGGAACGCCGGCGCCTGATTTCAAGTTGAACAGCACTCCGGACCAGCAGCTCTCGCTCTCCGAGCTGCGCGGCCGGCCGGTGGTGCTCGCCTTCTATCCCGCCGACTGGAGCCCGGTCTGCGGCGACGAGATGGCACTCTTCAATGCCGTGCTGCCCGACATCCAGGAGCTGGGCGCGACGATGCTCGGCATCTCCGTGGATGGCGTGTGGTGTCACGCGGCGTTCGCGCGCGCGCGCAACCTGCACTTCCCGCTGCTCGCCGACTTCGAGCCGAAGGGTGCCGTGTCGCGGCTCTACGGCGCGTACCGCGCGAAGGAAGGAACGAGCGAGCGAGCGCTCTTCGTCGTGGATGCGAAGGGCACGATCGCCTGGAGCTATCTCTCGCCGATCGGCGTCAACCCCGGCGCGGATGGCGTGCTCCGCGCGCTCGAGTCGCTGCAGGGCAAGGGCGAGACGGCGGCGTCGAGCGCCGCCGGCCAGCGCAAGCCTGCGACGGAGGGACGCGAGCCGGTGAACGAGGCGCGAACATGAGCGACGCCTCCCTCACCGCTCCAGTCGACGAGGAGCGCGACCACGTGGCCGGTCCCGCCTCGGCGCCCGTCACCCTCGTCGAGTATGGCGACTACGAGTGCCCGTACTGCGGCCGGGCGTACCCCATCGTGAAGTCGCTGCAGGAATCGCTGGGCGACGAGCTCCGCTTCGTCTTCCGCAACTTCCCCCTTGCCGACATGCACCCGCATGCGGAGCACGCCGCCGAGGCGGCGGAGTCGGCGGCGGCGCAGGGCAGCTTCTGGGAGATGCACGACATGCTGTTCGAGCACCAGGACCAGCTCGACGACAGCGCACTGGTCTCGTACGCCGAGCAGCTCGGGCTGGACGCCGAACAGCTCGCGCGCGACGTGGAGAACGACGCCCATGACGCCCGCATCCGCGAAGACTTCCGCAGCGGCGTCCGCAGCGGGGTGAACGGCACGCCCTCCTTCTTCATCAACGGTGCTCGCTACGACGGCAACTGGACGACCGCCCACGAGTTCCTCGGCGCCCTGCGGTCGGCGGCGAGCCGGGCATGACCACGGTCCTCGGCCTCCATCACGTCACGGCCATCGCCAGTGACCCGCAGCGGAACCTGGACTTCTACGCCGGCGTGCTGGGACTTCGCCTCGTCAAGCGCACCGTCAACTTCGACGATCCGCAGACGTATCACTTCTACTTCGGCGACGAAGTCGGTACGCCGGGCAGCATCCTCACCTTCTTCCCGTGGCCCGGAGCGCGACAGGGGCGCGCCGGCGCGGGACAGGTGGCCGTCACGTCGTTCGCCATCCTGCCGTCCGCCGTGGGATTCTGGGTGGAGCGCCTGCTGCGACATGGCGTCCAGTACCAGCAGCCGACGAAGCGAGGCAGCGGTCCGCACGCGGAGCAGGTGATCGCCTTCCGGGATCACGACGGGCTGATGCTCGAGCTCGTCGCCTCCGCCGGCGCGGAGGCGCGACCGGCGTGGGGCAGGGCGCCAGGGATCGCGAAGGCCGATGCGATCCATGGCATCCATGGGGTGACGATGTGGATCGACAAGACCGAGGGCACCGAACGCGTGCTCGTGGACGTGCTGGGCTTTCGACCGGTGCGCGAGGAAGGCACCACCCACCGATTCGCCGTGGGTGACGGCCTGCCCGGGACCATCGTGGACGTCCGCGCCGTCGGCGGGTTCGGTGTCGGATCGGGCGGCGCGGGCACCGTGCATCACGTCGCCTTCGCGACGGAGGACGACCAGTCCGAGCTCGCGCTGCGCGCGCGCGTGGTGGACGCTCGCCTGTCGCCCACGGCGGTGATCGACCGCAACTACTTCCACTCCGTCTACTTTCGCGAGCCGGGCCACGTGCTGTTCGAGCTGGCCACGGTGCCACCAGGGTTCGCGATCGACGAACCGGTGGAGCAACTCGGCGAGCGGCTGATGCTGCCGCCGCAGTACGAGCCGCAGCGGGCCGAGATCGAGGCGGTGCTGCCGCGCATCCACCTCCCGGTGAACGACGCGGCAGCCGTCACCTTCGCCGAAGTCACGGGGCCGGAAGACGTGAGCGGCGACGCGCTCGGCTTCGTCCACCACTACGTGCCACCCAGCGCCGATGCGGAGACCGCTGGTGGAACGACGCTGCTGCTGCTGCACGGCACCGGCGGCGACGAGCAGGATCTCCTTCCACTCGGCCGCGCCCTGCTCCCCGGCGCGGCGATGCTCAGTCCACGCGGCAAGGTACTCGAGCGCGGCGCCCCACGATTCTTTCGCCGGATCGCGGAAGGCGTCTTCGACCAGGAAGACCTGCTGCACCGGACGCACGAGCTGGCGCGCTTCGTCAGCGCCGCGGCGACGAACTACGAGCTCGCCACCGACGGCATCGTGGCCGTCGGGTTCTCCAATGGGGCGAACATCGCGGCGAGCCTTCTCCTGCGCACCCCCGGCGTGCTGCGCGGCGCCATCCTGCTCAGTCCCATGCTTCCCTTCGAGCCGGAAACGCTGCTCGACCTCCACGGCACCGCCGTCTTCATCGGCGCCGGCCGCGCCGACCCGATCGCGCCGGCGGAGCAGGCGGAGCGCCTCGCCGACGTGCTGCGCCAGGCAGGCGCGGACGTCACCCTCCACTGGACGTCGGGCGGACACGGGATCACGAAGGGCGAGGTGGATGCGGCCCGCGAATGGATCTCGCAGTGCCTCACGGCGCATTGCGACCGTACGGAATCGCACCGCGCCGAGACCGACTGACCGAGGCTGTGACAACAGTCACGCGGACGCGCGTGGGCGCGGGTGAGACTGTCACACCCTCATTCCCCACGCCGTCGTGGACTTCAGCGTCAATCCGTTCATCGTCATCCGGGAGACGACGCAGGCCGGCGAGATCGCCGGCCTGCGCAATCGTGCGCCACTCCCGAAGGGCCGCTGTGGGCGCTGCCGGTCGGACGAGGAGTGCGGGCTGACGCCAGGAAGCCGCCTGCGGGAACCCGAGGCGTGAACCGGACGTGAGTCCGCTGGCGCTCGCCTGGATCCACCGTGTCGCGCTTTTCCTGCACCTGGCCGGCGTGGTCGTGTGGATGGGCGCCGTGGCGTACTACCTCTTCATCCTCCAGCCGGCCCTGCGGATGGCGGGCATGGAGCGGCCGGTGCGGTACGCGCTCCTCGTCGCCATCAAGGCACGACTGCGTCGGGTGGTGGGCACCGCCGTCATCGTCATCATCGCCAGCGGCCTCGTGAACGCGCAGCTGCGCGGGCTGCTCGGCGGGGCGACACCGGCGGACGACGTGACGCGACGCGTGTTCTTCTGGAAGATGGTCGTCGTCGGGATGCTCGTCCTCATCTTCCTCTTCGCCCTGCCGGCCCTCAAGCGCGTGCGGAGGGGATCCGTGCGCGGCAGGCTGTTCAATCTCGTCCACGTCGTCGTGCTCGTCCTCGGCGCCCTCGCGACGGCGGGCGGCATCCTCCTCTCGCGCTGAGCGCCCCGGGACCACCCGGCTCCGCCGCGCGTTGCCTGAACGCCCGCCCGCGAGTCTGATTGCCGAGCGACCTGCCGACCGGCAGGGTCGCGGTACGCGCATTCACGCACTTCGACGGCACGCGAGGACGCGTGCAGGGGCGATCATGCGATTCATCCAGCGAGTGGCGACCGTCTTCGGCGTCGTCTTCATCGTCGTGTCCGTGCTCGGACTCGTGGCGGGTGGGATGCCCGGCATGAAGATGGGCGGCGCGTCCGTCATGCTCCTCGGCCTGTTCCCGGTGAACATGCTCCACAACCTCGTCCACGGCGCCTTTGGCGTGTGGGGAGTGATCGCCGGCCGCTCGGAGAAGTCGTCGGTCGTCTTCGCACTCGGCAGCGGCGTGGCCTACCTGCTGCTCGGGGTGCTCGGGCTCTTCACCGACAGCCTGCTCGGCATGGTCCCCATCGGGGGTTATGACGTGGTGCTGCACCTGGTGCTGGCGGTCGTGCTGGCCGGATGTGGCTTCTGGGCGCTCTGGTTCGCGCCCCAGCGGGCGCCCGTGCGCGCTTGATCGCTGAGTCGAGCACGCTGCGCCGCCTCACGCGCGGCGCCGGCGTGCACCAGAAGATCCGGCTGCTGCCCGTGGTGGCCGCGTCGGCGCTCGTGCTGATCCTGCTGCTCACCGTCGCATTCGGCTTCGCCAACGAGCGCCGGCTGTCGCGCATCGAGCGCGTGGAGTACCCCGCGCTCACGGCGCTCATCGCCGACTCGGTGGCGTCGGCGCCGGCCTCCGCCGACAGCGGAACCGTCGCGGCATCCGTCGGCGGTCACGCGGCGGGACTGGCGGCGCAGCGTCGCCGCGTGAACGCGGCCTTCGACCGCGCGCGCATGCTCCAGCGCGCCACCTGGCTGCTCATCGCGCTCGTCACGCTCGCCTGCATCGGCGTGCTCGGCGTGCTCGCCATCTACATCACCCAGTCGCTCACGGGCCCGCTCGAGGATGCCGTCCGCGTGGCCGACCAGCTCGCGCTCGGCGACGTGAACGTCGCGATCCCCGACCCGGGTGACGACGAGGTCGGGAAGCTGCTCCTCTCGATGCAGCATCTCGTCGCGTATCGTCGGGAGATGGCGGCCGTCGCGAGTGCCATCGCCGACGGCGACCTCGGTGCACGCGTGCAGCCGCGCTCGTCGCAGGACGTGCTCGGGCACGCCTTCGTGCGCATGACGTCGTACCTGTCCGAGATGGGCGCCGTGGCGGCTGAGCTGTCGAGCGGGAATCTCACCGTGGGGGTCGCGCCGCGGTCGCCCCGCGACAGCTTCGGCCACGCCTTCGTGGCCATGATCGACACGCTCACGCGCGTGATCCGCGACATCCGCTCCGGCGCCGAAGCCATGACCGGCGCGGTCGCCGAGATCACGAACTCCGCGCAGCGGCTCTCGGAGAGCACGAGCATTGAGGCGACGGCGGTGGCCGGCACCACCGGCAAGCTCGGCCAGATCAGCGAAGCGGTGGCGGCCAGCGTGCGCAGCAACCGCGAGATGGAGGAGCTCTCGCAGCGTGGCGTGGCGAACGCCGAGTCGAGCGGCCGCACGCTGCACGACGCGGTGTTGACCATGCAGACGATCACCGACAAGGTGGCGATCGTCGGCGACATCGCGCGGCAGACGAACCTGCTGGCGCTGAACGCGTCCATCGAGGCGGCGCGCGCCGGCGAGGCCGGGCGCGGCTTCGGCGTGGTCGCCGACGAGATCCGTGCGCTCGCCGGCCGCTGCGAGGCGGCGGCGAAGGAGATCCGCGCCCTCATGGCGTCGAGCGAGACGATCGTCGCGTCCTCCGGGCAGGTGCTCGGTGAGCTGGTGCCGTCCATCCGGCAGACCACCACCCTGATCGCGCAGGTCGTGGCGTCGGCAGGCACGCAGGCGGAAGGGCTGACCGCCGTCAACGCGGCGATGGCCGAGGTCGCGCACGCGACGCAGCACAACGCCGCCGCGGCGCAGGACCTCGCCGCCACGGCAGAAGAGCTGGCGAGCCAGTCGGAGATGTTCCTCCAGGTCGTGCAGTACTTCCGCGATGACGATGCGGTGCGGGTGCCGGAGAGTGCAGGGCCGAGGAGCGGCGTGCGGGTCGGCGCCTGAGCACCGGGACGTGCCGGCTCCGTTCGCCGCACGGCTCCATGTCGAGTTGCGCGGTGGGCATCTCGACTCGGAGCCATACAGAGAGAGGAGCGCGGCTGAGGCGCAGCAAATCGACGTGGAGCCATCCCGATCGCGGAGAGCTCTTGCCGTTTCACGCAGTTCCGGCCCTGTCCTCTCCCGCTGCAGTTCAACGGCTCGCGCGCCGGCGGCGTAGGGTGCATGTTCTGGCCATTCGTCCCGTCCCCCGCCAACGCCGGAGTCCCTGCATGGCTCGACCCGCCGTCCTGCGCCCCATGTTCGGCGCAGCCCTCGCTGCCGTTGCCCTCCTTCCCGCCGTCGCGCACGCGCAGCGTGGTGAGGGCGTGAACTGGGCCGATTCCATCAGGTACAGCTATCCGGGCTCCGCGCGGCTCGCGAAGCTGAAGGCCGAGGCGGCGCAGCGGATCGACCAGAAGGCAAAGATGATCCAGGTGATGGTGGATCAGGTCTTCTCGTACGGCGAGCTCGGGATGCAGGAGGTCGAGACCTCGCGCTACCTGTCGAAGATCCTCGAGGACAGCGGATTCACCGTCACGCGCGGCGTCGCCGGCATTCCCACCGCCTTCGTGGCGCGCTGGGGCTCGGGCAAGCCCGTCATCTCCCTCGGCTCCGACATCGACGACATCCCGCAGGCGGGGCAGAAGCCCGGCGTCGGCTACAAGGATCCCATCATCGAGGGCGCACCCGGCCATGGTGAAGGGCACAACTCCGGCATGCCGCTCAACATCGCGGCCGCGCTGGTGGTGAAGGACATCATGCAGCGCGAGCACCTCCCCGGCACGATCGTCCTCTGGCCCGGCGTGGCCGAGGAGCAGATGGCGGGGAAGGCGTTCCTCGTGCGCGACGGCCTGTTCAAGGACGTCGACGTCACGCTGTTCGCCCACGTCGGGAACGACCTCGGCGTCTCGTGGGGCCAGTCGGGACAGAACGCGCTCATCTCGGCCATCTTCAAGTTCAAGGGTCAGAGCGCGCACGCCGCCGGCGCGCCGTGGCGCGGCAGGAGCGCGCTCGACGCCGTCATGCTGATGGCCAATGCGTGGGAGTTCCACCGCGAGCACATGGAGCTGCCGCAGCGCTCCCATTACGTGATCCCCGATGGCGGCGACCAGCCGAACGTGGTGCCGAGTACCGCCAGCATCTGGTTCTTCTTCCGGGAGCGCGACTACGACCGCACGCGGAAGATGTTCGACGATGCGAAGAAGATGGCGGAGGGAGCGACGCTCATGACCGGGACCCAGATCGACACGATCATGATGGTCGGGTCCGGGTGGAGCGGGCATTTCTCGCGTCCGATCGCCGAGGCGATGTACGAGAACATCAAGGCGGTCGGGACGCCGGCGTGGGACGCGAAGGACCAGGCGCTGGCGAAGGGTATCCAGCGCGAGCTCGGCCAGCCCGATCGCGGACTGTCCACGCGGCCCGGCCAGCTCGGCGGCCCCGTCAACGAGGCCACGCGGATGGGGGGCGGCTCCGATGACATCGGCGACGTCAGCTGGAACGTGCCGACGATCACGCTCCGCTATCCCTCCAACATTCCCGGGTTGCCGGGCCACAACTGGGCGAACGCGATCTCCATGGCGACGCCCATCGCGCACAAGGGCGTGGTGGCCGGCGCGAAGGTGCAGGCGATGACGATGCTCGACATCCTGCTCACGCCGAAGATCGTTGCCGACGCGTGGGACTACTTCAACACCGTGCAGACGAAGACGGTGAAGTACCACCCGTTCATCGCGCCGACGGACCAGCCGCCCATCTGGCTCAACGCCGACATCATGGCGAAGTACCGGCCGGAGATGCGCAAGTACTACTACGATCCGGCGAAATACGGCACCTATCTGGAGCAGCTGGGTATCACCTATCCCACGGTACGGCAGACGACGCCGTGATGTTCGCGAAGAACAACGACAGTACCACGTATTTCGTACTTCGTATGACGTACGATCGATGGTCGGGCGTTTGACGGCTGAAGTGTGACGCAGGACGATCGGTCGTACCGCCCTCAAGGTACCGAGTACGAAGTACGGCAGTTGTTTTGGCTCCGTTTTGGGGCTAGCTTGGACCCTGTAACCCTCTTCGGTTTCGCCTCGCCATGACCCGGTCCTCGACGAACGTTCCCGGAATCACGACCCGTCGCGCTGTCGCGCGCACGGCTCGCGGGAGCGTGCGCACCTGGACCGGGCGCTCCGTCGTGACCAGCGCCACCAATCGCGTGCGGCCGCGCTTCGCCACGGCCGGCATGCACCGAACCCGCGTGTCCGAGATGCGCGATGTCGCGTCCCGGATCGGCGTCGTGCGCACCCTGCGCGCACCCGCTGCTCCGGCGACGACCTCCGACACACGCAGACGCCCGTCTTCCCCGCTCCGCGGCGGATAACCGGGCCGGTCGAGCTTCCCGGCGCGCCTTTGCGCCGCTGACTCCGCCCCGTCTGCGCTCACGCCAGACGGGGCGGTTCGCGTTTCGGATGTTCGGCATCCGGCGCGCCCGAGCCCCGCGCATCATCGTCGCCGGCTCGCGCGCGCAGGCCGGCGCTTCATCCCGAACAGGAGACGACCATGCTCAGAGTCCTGAGTGACGGCGACGATCGCTATCGCCTCGAGAACGACGACGACGTGCAGATCGGCTGGATCAATGGCCGCGCCATCGGGTTCCGCGGCTTCGCCACGGAAGCGGAGGCGAAGCAGGGCGCCGTCGCCGCCTGGCGCGCGCTCGACCTCGTGCTGCGCCGGCAGTACCCGGGGTGGCCGAGCTACACGCCAGCGCTCGACGCGCTGCAGCTCGTGCACGACGGCGCGTACGAGTGGTTCGCCGACGGCACGGCGCCGATCGCGCGGCTCATCCGGCCGCAGCGCCGCGCGTACGACCTCACCTTCGGCATCGAGCTCGTGCTGCCGTCCTATGCGAGCGAAGGCGTCGCCATCACCGCCGCGCACGCGGTGGGCGCGGCGCTGGCGCCGGAGCGGGCGCCCGCCGTGGAGGCGGCCCTCGTCCCGCTCGGCTCGGGCGATGGCCCGCCCTCGGTGCAGGCGTCGGCCTGAGCGACGGCGTCATCCTGCATCCTCATCCTCCACCCGCTGAAACGACCATGAGCCCATCTCGAAGGTTCGTCCTCGGCGTCCATCCTGGCGACTCCGCGCGTGACGGGTCACGCGCGGAGTCGGGCGGGCCCGTGCCGAGCGCTGTGACAGTCACTCCTCCGCTCACGATCGACTCCGCCGCGGCCGAGCCGACCCGGCGCGTCGTGCCGCTCGTGCTCCTTCGCGCGGCGGGCGGCGGCGCGTCCGAGCGCCGGACATCACCGCGCCGGCGTGGCCCGGGAGGGGACGACGCGGCATGAGCGGGCAGCATCGGCGCGACGACGATGTCGGCGACGACGAGCAGCACGCCGCGCGGCGGCCGATCGTGAACGCGTCGCTCGGCGAGCTGCTGCGCGCGCTCGTCAACGGCTGGTGCCTCGGTGCCGTGGTGCCGATCGCACTCGCGCGCGTGGAGCATGATCCCCTGACGAACGCGGGCGGTTTCGACGGCGACCTGATGCGCGGCCTGATGGAGGTGCCCGGCAACTTCTGGGGCCGACATCCGCGATTGTACGATCGTTATCGCGAAGCGCTGCGTCGCAGTGCAGCGCTTCGCCGCCGCATGTCGCCCGAGGAGCGCATGAAGTTCTGGTCGCCGCTCGAGCTGGGCCGCGACCAGGATTAAGCGTCGCTCAACGAGGGGCAGGGAACCACACCATCGCCTCCTCGCGATGGCTGAAGCCGTACTCGCCGATGCGCCGTCCCGCGGCATCGGCGAGCTGCGGTTCCGCCTCGTCGCGCAGGTGCAGGCGCCCGCCCTCCTGCACGACCGCGATCCGTACTTCGGTGTCGCGCACGCGCGCGCTGCCTCCGGCGAGCGGCCCACCGCGCAGCTCGAGCTCGAATCCATCGCGCTTCATCGTGCTGCCCTCCCGCTGACGTTGCACGCGCGCCGCTCGGTACGGCTGAGTGCGCATGCGGCGCGGCTTCGCCCCCGCGAATTCCCGGCCGTGTTCGCAAACATGTGGCATGGATTGCGCATTGGACGAGCACGTACGACGCGGAAAAGTGCGGAAGTCATGCCGTTGCCGGGAGCTGTGCGTGAATCATCGAGGGATGCAGTAGATGCGAGCGAGTCGGGTGCTGGTGTCGGTTCTCGTTGCCGTCGGCGCAACGCGAGCGTCGGCCGCGGCGCAACAGCCGGTTCGAGCTCGAAGCGAGATCTCGATCCCGGTCAAGAAGAACACCACTCCGCCCGCACCGCCAGCCCCCCGCGAGGTCGCCGGGTCGAAGACCGAGGTGATCGGCTCCCCGGTGGTGGTCCACCTGATCCGCAACGAGGCGGGAACGCCCGTGACCGTGGCGGTTCGCGCACCGACGGCGCAGGGCGGTCCCGCGGTCCCGTGGATCCCCCTCTTCGGGCTCCTGGGCGGCGCGGTCCTGCTGCACGGGATCGACCATGGCCATGGGACGACACCCACCCCGCTTCCCCCGGTCACACCACCCGACACGGGACACGTCACGCCACCCACGCCGCCGCCCACGACGGTGCCGGAACCGGCCACCATCGCACTGTTCGGAACCGGCCTGCTCGCCCTGGCGGTCGCGCGCCGGCGCATCTCGAGAGGCGGCAGGGGAGACTGAGGGAAGGGGAGACTGAGGGAAGGGGAGACTGAGGGAAGGGGGGACTGAGGGAAGGGGAGACTGGGAACTGCGCTTCTCCCCTTCTCCCCTTCTCCCCTTCTCCCCTTCTCGTGACCTCTCGCCAGCTGTTGCGTCCGGTATTCACACACCCAGGACCAACCACCGCCCGACGCTGGGAGCTGGCTACTCGATGCATGACCTGCGGAACGCCGCGAGCACCGACCTGACCCCCGAGACCGAACCGGTCTCCAACCGGGCCCGCGCCCTGGCCCTCGACATCCTGTCCCGCATCCGCCCCGTGTGTGCGCACATGCCGGACGAGGAGCTGCTCGAGCTGTCTACGCGCATGGCGCTCGTCGAGCTGTACTACTTCGAGCAGGTGACGCCGCACCCTTCGCCGCGCCGCCGCGCGGCGAACGGATGAGACGGCAGGCGATGACCGAGGACTGGGACGTGTTCGAGGACGCACAGCAATCCATCCAGCGGCGCCGCCGCGACCTCATCGCACGCCTTCGCGAGCGCCTTCGCGCCGCCGGCGACAAGCTGTCCGACGAGCAGGTCTCCGCCGTCGTGGAGCGCATGGCCGACCTCGCGCTCGGCGCGGGGAACCTGAGGCACTGGTAAGGCGGAAGACCAGAAGGTCGGAATGTCAGAAGGTCGGAATGTCAGACGATCGGGAACTACATCGTCGTTTCCGGTCCTCCGGTCCTCCGGTCCTCCGGTCCTCCGGTCCTCCGGTCCTCACTCCCTCACGAAGTTCGCCAGCGTCGCGCCCATCGCGTCCATCGTCGCCTTGGCGTTCCAGCGGTCGTGGCCATTGTAGATGAAGGAGAAGGCGATGATCTCGCCGTCCTTCGCCGTCACGTAGCCGCCGAGGCCGATCACGGTATCGGTGGTGCCCGTCTTGGCGTGCAGGTTCCCCTGCGCCGGCGTGGAGCGCATGCGACGACGCAGCAGCTCCGATTCCCCCGCCACCGGCAGCGAGCCGTGGAACGCCGACGACCACGGGCCGTGATGCGCGTAGCTCAGCAGCTGGATCATCGTGCGCGGCGTGAGCGAGTCGAGCGTCGACAGCCCCGAGCCGTCGGAGACGTCGATCGCGTTCGGGCGCGCGCCCACCTTCGTCGTCAGGAAGTTGCGCATGTTCGCCAGCCCCGCCTCGGCCGAGGCCTGGCCGCCGGGCGCCGTGGCGCGCGCCGCGTCGCGGAAGAGCAGCTCGGCGACGACGTTGATGCTCTCGCGGTTCATCTCGGAGATGATCTCGGAGAGCGGGGGCGAGAGGAAGCTGGCGACCTTGTCGGCGTTCGCGGGCGTCTTGCCGGGCCGGATGGCGCCGTCCACCGTGATGCCCACGCCCTGCAACGCGGCGCGGAGCGCGCCGGCCGTGTACAACGCGGGATCGGGCATGACGAGCGAGTAGCGCTTCTCGCCGCCGCTCGAGCCGACGGCGCCGGTGATGTAGATGGTGTCGCCGCGCTGGCGCGCCGCGATGCGGCCGCCGCGTCCCCCGGTGAGCCGCACGCTGCTCCTGAACGGCATCGCGGTTGACGCCGGATCGAGCGACACCACCGCCTTCCCGTTCTCCGGCTTCACCACCACCCAGAACACGTTCTCGTTCAGCGAGAGCGCCGACACGCGCGCCGCGTAGGCGGCGCCGAGGTACTTCGTCTTCCAGCCGTCGGGGATGAGCTTGTCGTCGAACGCCGTGGCGTCGTAGACGAGGTCTCCGTGCACGCGCTTCACGCCTGCCGCCGCGACGGCGTGCGCGAGCGTGTTCATCGGATAGTTCGCCTCATGCCAGAAGCGCGACGACATGGAGGGGTCGCCGTCGGCACGCAGGTAGATGTTGCCGGAGAGCACGCCGTCGCCGCCGACGGCACCGTCGCGCAGCACGTCGGTGGAGAAGCGATGCTCCGGCCCGAAGCGGTCGAGTGCCGCGGCGGTGGAGAACAGCTTCATCGTCGACGCCGGCTGCATCATCTCGCCGGCGTTGTGCGCGTACAGGGTGTCGCCGCGCGTGAGCGACACGACCATCACGCCGAAGTTGCCCCCGCGCACCCGGTTGTTGATCATGCTCCCCAGGTCGTTCGCCAGCTCGGCGGTGCCGCGCGGCGAGGTCCACGCCGTGGGGGCGGGGCGGCTGGGGGTGGCCCGCGCCGGCCGGGTGGTGCGCCGGGCGCGCGAGGGGCCGCCGCGTGTCTGCGCGTCGAGCCGCCCGATGGCGGCGAGACGGTCGCCAGGGCGCGCATGCGGCTGTGTTGCGAGATCGCTGCTCGCGCCCAGGGGCGCGAGCGTGAGCAGGGCGAGGGCGGAAGAGGCCGCGGCGCGGCGCGCTCGCGGCCAGTCAGTGAATCGAGGCATCAAGGGCGAACAGGGCAACTCGCGTTCCAGTACCAGCCCCCGTCAGACCTTGAGGATGATGTTCCGCTTCCAGAGGACGAGCAGGATCAGGTACCAGAACACCACGAAGGTGACGGCGAAGGCGAGCGAGGCATTGATGGGGCTGAGCCAGGAAAGATAGAAGGTCTGGTACAGCCATGTCTCGAGCGGGATCCGCGTGCCCTGCGACGTGACCTTGAAGATGGAGTAGATGCAGCGCGCCATCACCCCCGACCCGACGAAGGCGATGATCGGGTTCACGCCGTAGATCACCGCCGGCTTCGTCCACCCCTTGAAGCCGTGCACGTCCACCAGCCACATGATGCTGGCGATGGAGAGCAGCGCCACGCCGGCGGTGAAGAGGACGTAGGAGCTGGTCCAGAGGCTCTTGTTGATCGGGAAGACCCAGTTCCACATCAGGGCGACCACCATGCCCAGGGACCCCGCCGCGTACATGCCGACGAGCCGCTCCATGATCGGGCGCTGCTTCTGGGCGATCCAGCGGCCGGCCAGGTTGCCGAGCATCGCCGTGCAGATGGCGGGGACGGTGCTGAGCACCCCCTCGGGGTCCCAGGTCTTCGAGTTCACCCAGAGGTGGTTGCCGAGCCCCCACCGGCTCCAGTCGAGGACGAGACGGTCGGTCCACGCCGCCAGCGTGCGCGGTGCATCGTTGAGCAGGAGCGCGCCGATGGTCCCCTGCCCGGGCACCGGGAGCAGGGTCATCGCGAACCAGTAGCCGATCAGCAGCGTGGCGATGATCGTGACCTGCTGCTTGATGCTGGTCTTCTGGGTGAGGAGCCCCGCGACGAGGTAGGCGACGCCGATGCGCTGCAGCACCCCCATGATGCGCCAGTTGAGCAGCCGGTCGCCCATCCGCTGGAGGAGGGTCGGGTCGGCCACGCCGGGCACGTCAGTCCAGCTGAAGTAGGGGAAGCCGTTGAGGAGCAGGCCGAAGAGGAAGATCAGCGCGCCGCGACGGATGATCTGGTTGCGGATCGCGTGCTCGTCGTCACCGCGCGCGCGGCGCGAGCTCAGCGACAGGTAGGTGGTGATGCCGACGATGAAGAGGAAGAAGGGGAAGATCAGGTCGGTCGGCGTCCACCCGTTCCACTCGGCGTGCTCGAGGGGCGGATAGATGTGGGCCCAGCTCCCCGGGTTGTTGACGAGGAGCATTCCCGCGATGGTCAGCCCGCGAAAGACGTCGAGGGAGAGGAGCCGTTCCTTCTTCGGCAGCGGCACCGGCGAGGTGGCAATGCCGAGGGGCGGGGTGAGTGCTTCGGGAGGATGGACAGTGGTGGCCATGCTGGCGGCCTCGTCGATTCGGGCGGCGCTGGGGGGTGGGGAGGACGTTGCGAATATCCCCCTCGCGACAGCGCTTGACCAGTGGCAAAGGGGCATTTGTCGAGCCGTGGCCACAGGGTCCCGCGGCGCGGCCCGCGCTGTGCTGCGAATCGACACGAGATGGACGAGGATCGCATCAGCCACCCTGAGAGGGAGGAAGCTCGCATGCGTCATTCGATCGCTCGCGAAGGGATCATCGCGGGAGTGCTCGGCGCCACCGCGGTGGCGCTCTGGTTCCTGGGAGTCGACAGCCTCTACGCCACCCCATTCGCCACCCCGGCCGCCCTCGGGCGGGGGCTCCTGCGGCTGTTCGGTCCGCCGGGCGGGGAAGGGGTGGGGACCTACGTGGTGGCGTACACGATCTTCCACTACCTCGCGTTCATCCTTGCCGGGCTGCTCGTTTCGATCGTGGTGCACTGGGCCCAGTCGTCGCCGACGGTGCTGGCGGGGGCGATGATCCTGTTCGTGATCTTCGAGATCGGATTCTACGGGATCAGCTCGGCGCTCGAGTCTTCACCGTTCCTTGGCGCGCTCGGCTGGGGGGCGGTGGCGGTCGGGAACCTGGTGGCGGCGCTGGTGATGGGGGTGTACATGTGGAGGACGCATCCGGAGCTCAAGCACGAGCTTTCGTGGGCGTTGAGCGGGGGGGAGCGGAGGGAGTAGGGCTCTCCCCCTGGATTAGATCGTTCCGCCCGCGCTCCCTTCCGGTCCAGCTTCGGGCAACCCCGTCATCCGTCTTCCGTAACCGGTCAGCCAGTGACGGGTCAGCGGCGTTGGTGGGGTGGTTCTGGTCCGGCGTGCGGCCGTCGGATGACGGGGCGGTGGCGCTCGCTGCCGATCCTGGGTCATGCAGGATTTCAAACGACTCCGGGTCTGGCAGGAGGGGCGAGCGCTGACGGTCGCGATCAATGAAGCCACGAAATCGATCCGACCCGGCGACGCCCCCAATCTGCGGTCGCAGTTGATGCGAGCGTCGATGTCGATCCCGGCTACCGTGGCCGAAGGAGCGGGACGCGAGACGAGGACGGACTTCGCTCGATTCGTCTCGATGGCCATCGCGTCGGCCGCATGCTCTTCGGCCTGCGTCGTACCCTGCTGGCGATACAGCGCGAAGAAGCAGGCGGGGGGGATCAGACTTCCCGACAGCAACGCAGTAATCCCGCCGCCGCCTGACCGGGTACGGAAAACGGAGAACGGGGTTGCCGGAAGCCAGGTAGGCGCACCGACAACCCCGTCTTCAGCACTCGACTATCCAGAACGCCAGCGCCGCAGGCGATAAAGCTACCGCGTTGCCCCCACCCACCCCACCTGCGCCACCTCGGCCGAGTCTCCCCCGGCCTGCTGCCAGCGGAAGAAGATCACCGAGATCACCGTGAAGAAGAACAGCCCCCCCGGGATCCACATGATCAGTGCGCCGATCAGCTGATCCTGCATCGGGGTGATCCCCCAGAGGCGCGGCGCGGCGGCGTAGAAGGGGTAGAGGATGTGATCGGCGTACCCGATGCACACGGCGACGAGCGACATCGGTACCGTCATCAGGAACAGGTAGAGCATCTGCAGCGGATAGGAGAGCCGCGGCAGCTCGGGCATCGGGCTCAGGATCGGCCACCACATGATCGTCGCCGCGACCATGAAGCAGAGATGCTGCACGATGTGCACGGGGTGGTGTTCGACGGCATACTCGTACATCGGCGGCAGGTGCCAGACGATGAGGACGAGGTTGAAGATCACGAA
>DASURL010000264.1:0-4137 GCA_036280075.1 Gemmatimonadaceae bacterium
CGCCTCGACAAGGAGACCTCGGGGCTGCTGCTGGTCGCCAAGACCGATCGCGCCCACCGGGCCCTCGGTGCTGACCTGGCGGCCCGTCGCATCTCGCGCCGGTATGCGGCCCTCTCGTGGGGGCACCTCGACGCCGATCGCATCACCGTCGAAAAGCCGATCGGCCGCGATCCGCGAGACCGGAAGCGCATGGCGATCGTCAGTACTGGCCGGCCGGCGCGAACGGACTTCGTGCGGCTGGCGCGCTTCGATGCCGTCGACTTCCTGCGCGCGCGCCTGCACACGGGGCGGACCCACCAGATCCGCGTGCACCTCGCGAGCCTCGGCCACCCGGTCGTGGGAGACGACACCTACGGGGGCGGGGGAGGGCGCCGGCTGTTCGGTTTGCCGCCGAAGCGGCACTTCCTGCACGCCGCGTGGCTCGTCTTCCGCCACCCGGTGACTGGGGCGCCGATCGAGCTTCGCTCACCGCTGCCGCCGGAGCTGCACCAGGCGCTGGTGGCCGCCGCCGGCACCAGTGTGGACCTCACCGCTCTCGACCCCCTCGATTACCTTGGCTTCTACACTCGCGATGATGAGTGAGGATCACGCCGCCGAAGATGCCGGCGGCGTGCGCATGCTGCTGTTCCGCGTCGGCACCCGGGTCTACGGGTGCGGGATCGGCGATGTGCGCGAGATCGTTCCATACCGCCCGGCGACCCGCCTGCCCGGCGCTCCCGAATTCGTCCAGGGGCTGATCAACCTCCGCGGCGTCATCGCGACCGTCCTCGATCTCGGCGCCTGGATCGAGCCGGGGGCGGGGACGCGCGAGGGGTCCATCGTGCTGGTCGAGCAGGGCGCCCGGCAGGTCGGCCTCGTCGTGGACGAGGTGCTGGACGTCCAGGCGATCGTGCCCGAGCCGCTGGAGGACGTCGCGGGCGCGCGCGGCGGCGTGCTGCGCGGCGTGGGACGTCTGCACGACACAGTCGTCATACTTCTCGACGTCGGTCGGCTGGTCGGTCAGGTGCTGGCCTAAACCCAGGGAGAGGCATTCTTGAGCAACACGGTGTTGATCTGCGACGACGCGATCTTCATGCGCACGATGGTCGGCGACATCCTGCAGCAGGCGGGGTTCGAGGTCGTCGGCGAAGCGGAGACGGGCGTGCAGGCGGTCGAGAAGTTCAAGCAGCTCAGGCCCGATCTCGTCACGATGGACATCGTGATGCCGGACATGGGCGGAATCGACGCGGTTCGCGAGATCATCAAGGTCGACCCGAATGCGCGGGTGCTGATGTGCAGCGCGATGGGGCAGCAGGCACTCGTGGTGGAGGCGATCCAGGCGGGCGCGAAGGACTTCGTGGTGAAGCCCTTCCAGCCGAGCCGGGTGCTCGAGGCCGTGCAGCGCGTGCTGGGGTGAGTTCTGGATAGCGCCCAGTACGCCGAGCTGTTCCTCACCGAGAGCCGCGAACACGTCTCGGCCATCAACCACGCCCTCCTCGCGCTCGAGCGCGCCGGGGCGCGGGGCGAGGCCGACGCCGAGTCCGTGGGCGCGATCTTTCGCGCCGTGCACACGGTGAAGGGGATGAGCGCGACGATGGGATTCACCGCCGTCGCGTCGCTGTCGCACGAGCTGGAGACGCTGCTCGACGGCGTGCGTCGCGGCGTGCGCGACATCGACGAGCGGCTGATGGATCTCCTCTTCCGGTCCGCCGACGTGCTCGAGAGCGCGATCGAGGTGGCCGTCGCCGGGCGCGAGGAGGTGGACGTCGCGCCGCTCGTCGCGCTGCTGCGCGCCGAGTCCACGGAGGGGAGCGAATCGCCCGCTGCCCCCGCTCCCGCGACGCCGGCGAAGGGCGCGAAGCGCAAGCGGGCGAAGAAGGCGGCGCCCGCCGGGCCCGGGCCGGCGCTGGCGCTCTCCCCGTGGAAGGCGACGATGCCCGATGGCGCGGGGCTTCCCGTCCGCGTCCGGCTCGTGGACGGGACGCCGCTCAAGGGTGTGCGCGCCTTTCTCGTGGTGCAGGCGGCGCGCGCGCTCGGCGAGGTGGTCGCGTGCTCGCCGAGCGTGGAGGAGATGCAGGCGGATGCCTTCGACCACGACTTCGCGCTGCGCCTGCGCACGGAGCGCGACGCCGACGACGTGGAGGCCACGCTGCGGCGTGCGGGCGACGTGGCCGAGGTGCTCGTGGGCGACGCACCCGTCGTCGCGCCCAGCCAGGACCCCGTGAACGCGGCGCTGGCAGCGCCCGGCGACGGCCCATCGCCGGGCTCCGCGGCGCGTGGCCAGCGCAGCGTGCGCATCGACCTGCGGCGGCTCGACTCGCTGATGAACCTCATCGGCGAGCTGGTCATCACGCGCGGGCGGCTGCACCAGCTGGCGGCGGCCATCGACGATCCCGCGCTGACCGAGACGGTCGCCCAGACCTCGCGCCTCGTGGCCGACCTGCAGGACGAGATCATGACCAGCCGCATGGTGCCGGTGTGGCAGGTGTTCGACCGTTTCCCGCGCCTCGTGCGCGACGCGGCGCGATCCGTCGGCAAGCAGGTGGAGTTCGTGATCGAGGGGAAGGAGGTGGAGCTCGACCGCTCGATGCTCGACGAGGTCGGGGATCCCATCGTCCACCTCCTGCGCAACGCCATCGACCACGGCATCGAGACGCCGGACACGAGGCGCGCGCAGGGGAAGAACCCGCAGGGGCGGCTCGTGCTGAGCGCGACGCGCGACCGCTCGGCGGTGGCGATCCGCGTGAGCGACGACGGGCGGGGCATCGACCGCGCGCGCGTACTCGCGAAGGCGCGCGCCGGCGGGCTGGTGGACGAGGACAAGACCGACCTGTCGGACGAGGAGCTCCTGCGGCTCATCTCGCGTCCGGGCTTCTCCACCGCGGACACGGTCAGCGACCTCTCCGGGCGCGGGGTCGGAATCGACGCCGTCTACAACCGCGTGCGCGCGCTCGGCGGCGCCGTGGACATCCGCACGATCCAGGGCGAGGGGACGACCGTCACCCTCCGGCTGCCGCTCACCCTCGCCATCGTGCGGTCGCTCCTCGCGCGCATCGGCGACGAGACGTACGCCGTGCCCCTCACCCACGTGCGGGAGACGGTGGAGCTCGAGCCGGCCATCGTGCGGTCGGTGCAGGGCCGCGAGGTGCTGATGCTGCGCGAGGAGGTGCTGCCGGTGGTGCGCATGCGGGCGCTGGTGCAGCACCCGGGCGCGGACACGCGCGAGCTGGAGCAGGTGATCGTGGTGGAGATGGCCGAGCGGCGGGCGGCGCTGGTCGTGGATGCGCTGGTCGGCCAGCAGGAAATCGTCGTCAAGCAGTTCGACGGCGTGCGGGACGGACTCGGCGTGTTCGGCGGCGCGACCATTCTCGGCGACGGGGTGCCGGCGCTGATCTTCGACGTGAGCAGTCTTCTCTAACGCAATTCCCATGGACGACGTCCGCACCCTGAAGGCGCTGCAGCTCGATGCCCTGCGCGAGGTGGCCAACATCGGCGCCGGACACGCGGCGACGGCCCTGTCGCAGATGATCAACAGCACGATCATGATCAGCGTGCCGACGATCAACGTCTCGCGCCTCGAGGAAGTGCCGCCGCAGGTGTCCGCGCCGGAAGAGCCGGTGGCGGCCGTGCTGATGCACATGCTCGGCGACCTCACCGGCCGCACGCTGCTCGTGTTTCCCAAGCCGACGGCAGTGCGCCTTGCCGAGCTGATGCTGAAGCGCCCGCACCGCTCGTCAGCCGATCTCGGCGAGATGGAGCAGTCGGCGATCAAGGAAGCGGGCAACATCCTCAGCAGCGCCTACATGAACGCGCTCAGCGACTTCATGGGGATGATGCTGCTCCCCTCGCCGCCCAGCCTGGCCGTGGACATGAGCACCGCGGTGCTGACCACGGCGTACCTGCAGTTCGGGAGCGACCGGGACTACGTGTTCTGCGTGGAGAGCGAGTTCTACATGAACGATCTCCACGAGCGGCTGCGTGGGTTTTTCCTGCTGCTGCCGGACGTCGCGTCGTTACAGGCGATTCTCAAGGCCGTGCGGCTGGGCTGAATGGCGACGGACGACGGGCGGCGGGCGACGGGTGGAACGACCGCAGACGATCTGCTGGCGGGCGTTTCCGCACGCTCGTCGGCGGAAGCAACCGCTGTTCCGCTCGAGC
>DASURL010000265.1:0-2723 GCA_036280075.1 Gemmatimonadaceae bacterium
CGTCTCCTGCGCGATCTCCTCGGCCGCATCCCGGTCGCCGAGCCGGCGCGTGAGGAAGCGGACGAGCGGACCATGATACTCGGCGAAGAGCGCCGTGAGCCGATCGGGCGGAACCATGACCCGCACAACATGGCCCGGCGAGGCGACCTTTACCAGCGCTCGAATGGGAGACGCCATTTACAGGGCGACTTGCACACGATCGAGGTCGTTCGGACTTCGAGAGCGAGGGAAGCGGAAAGGGCCCGATGAACTGCCTGAAACTGCCGGATTCGTCCCGCTCGGGATCTTCGCTCCGCACACCGAGACTGCCCCCGCACCTTCAAGGTTTCCTGAATGGATTGGAACGACGTCGGAAGCTCCTGGGTGCATGGAGGCCCCAATGTAGAGGAGAGAATCCGGCCGTTTCGTAGTGAAGATCCGGCCTTTTCCGTTCATCTCGCTGTTCGACCAGCGCCCTGGGATGTCTGGCCCCGCCCTTGCCCTTCCCGGAACCCAACCAGGAGGAACGGCATGGACAGCAACGATCGCAACGCACGGAAGGGCTTCGGCGACGACCAGGGGACGCGCGTCGGGGCGCCGGATCAGGAGCAGGTTTCGCCGGCGAAGCACTCGGAGACACCACCGGATCGTCCCGAGCGGACCACGGGCGCCGGCGGCGAGATGCAGGCCGACAAGCAGCGACCGGTGGAGTCGCACCCGACGGAGCACAAGAGCGGCTACGGCGGCGAGGGGGGCGAGCCGAAGACCAGCTCGCACGAGCGCGAGCCCTCGCGCTGACGCAGCAGGCGCGACCGGCCGGCGCCAGGGCGCATTGCACCAATCAATATCAATTCATATGATTGGGCATGCCCGACATCGCCGACCGGGCGCGCGCCGTCGCCGCCCTCCGATTCCGCGCCCTCGGGGACGAGACGCGCCTGCGCGTCCTCGAGACCCTCACCACTGGTGAGCGCTGCGTGGGCGACATCATGGATGCGCTCGGCCTCGGCCAGTCGCTCGTGTCGCACCACCTGCGCGCACTGCGCGAAGCCGGCCTCGTCGTCGTGCGACGCGACGGGCGGCAGATGCGCTACACCATCTCCGAGCCCGCCCTCGCCGCCGTGCGGCTCGTCGTCTACGAGCTCGAGCCACTGCACGCCGCTGGCGAGCGGACCGCCTCGTCGTAACTTGCCGCCATCGGCGCCGACGCCGCGCCATCGCCACGACCACGAAGGAGCGAGTCCATGTCACCGGGCACCAGCACGACCATCCAGGACCTCGAGGACCGGGTCGCCAAGCTGCAGCGCGCCGTCTACTACCTCATCTGGAAGCGCACCGGCTTCGGCGAGCAGTGCGTCCACTGCGGCCACTCGTATCCCGGCCACGCCGAGAAGTGCAAGGCGGCAGAGGTGGAGGCGCTGGTGCGGTGAAACCAAGAGGACCGGAGGACCGGAGGACTGTTCGGTCCATCGGTCCATCGGTCCATCGGTCCATCGGTCCATCGGTCCGTCGGTCCATCGGTCCATCGGTCCATCGGTCCATCGGTCCATCGGTCCATCGGTCCATCGGTCCATCGGTCCATCGGTCCATCGGTCCTTCCGCCCCTCTGGCATGCCAAATGAGTGTTGTCCTTCCTGCGCGGCGCTCGCCGCGTGGAAGGTCACTCTTCACGCGGTCGTCGCATGCCGAACCATGCCAGCGCAAAGGGGAACTGGTGCGTCGCTGCCACAGTCGGCGCCACACTCCTCGCGCTCGGCTGCGCACCGGCCACGCCGAATCATGGGAGCACGTCGCTCGTGTCGTCGGCCGGCGCGGCACTGGCCAGCGCCACCGCGCCGGTAGCGTACGTCGAAACGCCCACCGTCTCCCTCGCCCTCGACCGGATCGACCAGCGGCGGCTCCCGCTCGATAGCACCTACCGGCACTACGGCAGTGGCGCGGGCGTGACCGTCTACGTGTTCGACGGTGGCGTGCTGGCCACGCACCCCGAGCTCGCCGGGCGCGTGCGTCGCGGCTACGACGCCTTCCCCGACGGCCCACGCGTCTGCAACGCCCACGGGACCGCCGTCGCCGGTGCGGTCGCCGGCACCAGCCTTGGCGTCGCCCCCAAGGTGGAGATCGTGGACGTCAAGATGGTGGACTGCCAGCGGATGCGCGGCACCATCGAGGCGATCGTGCGCGGCACGCGCTGGATGCTCGCCGACGTGGCGCGCCACCCCGGTCGCCGCGCCGTGGCGAACTGGTCGTTCATCGCCGACACCGCTGAGCGCGTCCCTGCGCTCGACGCCGCCGTGCGTGCGCTCGACGACGCCGGCATCCCGGTCGTCGTCGCGGCGGGCAACCTCGACATGAACGCCTGCCGCATCGCCCCCGCGAACTCGCCCGGCGCCATCGTCGTGGGAGCATCCCGCGTCCGTCGCGCCATCGGCACCGACACCCTGCTCGACGAACGCGCCCCCGACACGGCCTACGGTCCCTGCGTGGACATCTTCGCGCCCGGCGACTCGGTGCTCCTGCCGAGCCTGGACCTCGGGGGACGTCCGGTCAACCAGCTCTGGACCGGCACCTCCATGTCCGCCGGCTACGTGAGCGGCGCCGTCGCGCTCTACCTGGAAGCGCACCCCTACGCCACGCCGGAGGCGGTGAGCGAGTACCTCCGCTCCAGCGCGGCAGGCGTTCGCGTGGACGCGATGCGCACGCCGTGGGCGGGAATGCTGTACGTCCACTAAAGGCTAGTCGGGGCG
>DASURL010000266.1:0-14021 GCA_036280075.1 Gemmatimonadaceae bacterium
GCTGCGCCAGATGGCCAGCAGGCCCAGCGCCGTCACCCCGAACACGAGGAGCGCTCGGCGCCCGAGTGAGAGGTCGATGGCCGCGCGCTCGCGTGGCACCGGCGCGAGCGCCCCGAGTGCCGCCCAGGTGATCATCGCCGGGGGCGGCAGGAGGAGCACCGCGTCGAACAGGCCGACGACGACCACCGCGGCGATCGTTCCCACCAGCGCGCACGCCGCCAGTCGATCCTCCGCGGTCGTCGCCGAGCGGAGCGCACGCCAGCCATCCGCCACCAGCGCGAGGAGCGCGACGCCGAGGAGGAGCGCCGCCGCCGCCCCACGCTCGGACACGAAAGTCATCCAGTCGCTGCTCGGCCAGGGATTGGAGGTCGTGCCGTCGTCCGAGAGCGACGGATCGTCCTCCGACGCGAACTTCGGGTACACCACGGCCCAGTTGCCAGGACCGACGCCAAGCAGCGGATGGCGCAGCGACATGCGCAGCGAGTTCCCATACTGCACGAGTCGCCCGTGGCCGCTGCCCTCCTTGTAGTTCACGACGCTCTTCGCCGTGTCCATGTACGGCGACTCGCTGTTCCAGTCCAGCGTGTTCGGGAGCACCAGCGCGAGTGCGGCGCCGGCGGCTGCCACGATGGGGAGCAGCAGCAGGCGCCCGAACCGGAGCCCGTTGCGGCCGCGGACGAGTGCGAGGATCACGAGCGGGAGCAGGACCACGGCCGCGACGATGAGGGCGAGCCATGCGGCGCGGCTGCGCGAGAGGATCAGCGCCCCCGCCGTGAGCGCGAACGCCACCGCCCACCAGCCGTATGTCTTCCTGGTGCGTGCCGTGGTGGCCACGAGCATGAGCGTGGGAAAGGCGATGACGCACACGTGCGCCATGAAATTCCGGTTGCCGTACGTGCCGCCCGGCGCGCGATTGAGGCTCACGTACTCGGTGCGCACCCCGTAGGCCTGCAGCAGCGCCGTGACGGCGCCGACGACCCCCGCGGCGGCGACCGCGACGAGGAGTGGTCGGCCGAGCCCGGCACGCGAGACCGCACGTGCGCTCCAGAAGATCGCGGCGCTGGACAGCGAGATGGCGACCGCGCGCCCGGCAAGCCACCAGTTGGTGGCGAAGCTCGCCGAGACGATGCTCACGGCCAGGAACAGCCCGATGAGCTGGTCAGCGCGTCCCAGCGCCAGCCGGCGCGCCCTGGCGAGACAGAGCAGGGTGGCCAGCAGCGCCACCACGTGGAGCACCAGCTCCTTCGGGACGAAGAACCGGTCGAGGTCGAACTGCTTGTACGGGGCCGCCGCGAGGACGACGGCGATCGCGCCGAACTGGAGCGTCCGGAGCGCGGCACGGTAGCCGAGGGAAGCGCGTGTGGTCACGAGGTGGGGTCGATGGGGCGCACCCGCGCAATGTAGGGAAAGCGCGGCTCGAGGGGAGTCGCCACGACCGCCTCGCTCGCGGCGCGCGCTTTCGGTGTATATTCGGTACACCACCTTCGCCGACGAGCGGCCCATGAACCAGCTTGCGCTCTTCGAACAGCCCGATGCCCGAGGCTTGCCGCTGCTGGATGTGCAGAAGGACATCCGGTACTACGGGGCGGCATCGCGCTCGGTGCTCAACGGCCCCTCCGCCACCGGGATGGATTTCTGGTCGATCAATCCCTACGTCGGGTGCGCCTTCGGCTGTGCGTACTGCTATGCGCGCTACGCACACCGGTACACCCTGGAGCGGCTGGGCGAGGACGCGCCGGATGCGGCGAGTGACGCGGCGGGGGAGCGACTGCCGCCCTGGCTCGCCTTCGAGCGGCGCATCCTCGTGAAGCGGGAGGCGCCGCGCGTCCTCCGGCGGCAGCTCGCCAGCGCCACCCGGGTGGACGACCTCCGCTCGCAGGGCGTGGTCATCGGCACCGCGACCGACCCGTACCAGCCCGCCGAGCGACGCTTCCGCCTCACCCGCGGCGTGCTCGAGGTGCTCGCGGAGCAGTCGAGGCTGCACGTCACGATCATCACCAAGAGTCCGCTCGTCACGCGCGACGTCGACCTGCTCGCGCGCATCGCCGCGCGTTCGTCGCTCTCGGTGCACGTTTCGCTCATCACCGTGGACCGCGAGCTCGCGCGCCGTCTGGAGCCGCGTGCCCCGACCCCGGAGGCGCGCCTGCGCGCCATCGCACGTCTGCGCACGTACGACATCGACGTCGCGGTGAACGTGATGCCGGTGCTGCCGGGAATCACCGACGCTCCGGAGATGATCGAGGAGCTGGTCGGTGCCGTTTCCCGCGCGAACGCCTCGCGGCTGGGCGCCTGCGCATTACGGCTGCGCCGCACGGCGCGTGACCGCTACCTGCCGTTCATCGATGCCGAGTTCCCGCAGCTCTCGTCGAGGTATCGGCGTGCGTACGGGCGCAGCCACCAGGTGAGTGAGCGCTACCGCGACGGGCTCCGCGAGCGCTTCGCCGACGTGTGCGCGAAACATGGCGTGGCCTTCAGCCGTTACTACCGATCGGAAGACGACGAGGTGGAGGAGGCGACGCCGTCGCCCGCTGGGGCGCAGCACACGCTCTGGGGCGGCTGACTTTTCGCCTCCAGGCGCCAACCCTTCCGTCCTTCGTCGTGTCGAATCACTCCGAAAGGATCGACGCAGCGCCCGCCACGCTGGAGCCATGATGATGAGAGCCCTCCTCGCCGCCTGCATGCTCGTTGCTGCAGCGGCGCCTGTCGTTGCGCAGCAATCCGTGCCGGAGGTCATTCGCGGCCGTATCACCGACGATTCCGCGCACGCGCTGGTCGCGACGGTGATCGTGACCCGCGGACCCGACCGCCTGGTGCAGAAGACGGAGAGCGACAGCGGGGGCAACTATCGCGTCCGCTTCGAGCAGGGCACCGGGGACTACCTGGTCTACGTGACCGCCCCGGGCTTCGTGGCGGCGCGGCGGCGCGTGCAGCGCCAGGCCGATGAGCACGAGCTGGTCGCCAACTTCACCCTGGCGCGCAACCTCGCGCTCCTGGAGGCGGTGAAGGTCACGGCGGTGAAGCCGGTGCGCGCCAGCAACTCCATCCAGCCGCACACACCGGAAGTCGGCGCATCCGAGAAGTGGAATGACGGCGTGAATGGCGCCATTCCGCCCTCGGTGGCCGGCGACCTCGCCGCCATCGCCAACACGATGTCCAACGTCACGATGGGGGCCAACGGCCCATCCATCCTCGGCGCCGGGGCGGAATCGAACCTCAACACGCTGAACGGCATGGGCCTGCCGGCCAGTGCCATTCCGCGCGCGGCACAAACCGAGACGCGCGTCACGGGCGCCACCTTCGACCCGACCCGCGGCGGCTTCGCCGGCGCGAACATCGACGTCCGGCTCGGCCCCGGCGACCGCTTCTACCAGCGACGCAGTGCGTTCCTCACGCTCGACCCGCCGTCGCTCCAGTTCACCGATGCGGCTGGCCGATCGCTCGGTGCACGCAGCGGCGGATTCCGCGGCAGCGTCGGGGCGGATGGAGAGCTCGTTCGTGGCGCGCTCACCTACAACGTCGCACTCGATGTCGCGCGCAGCGCGAGCGATCCGGCCACGCTGCTGGCGATGGATCCGGGCGCGCTCGCCAGCGCTGGCGTGTCGCGCGACTCGGTGGCGCGGCTCATCGCGCTCGCCGGCCCGCTCGGCCTGCCGCTCAGCGGCATCGGTGTGCCCGCCGAACGCAGCCACGAATCGGTGAGCTGGCTCGGCCGCTTCGACGACACGCGCGACACGCTGAGCACGCGTGCGCTCACCACCTTTCTCGGCACCACGCATGACGGCGCACTCAACTTCGGTCCCCTCACGGCACCGAGTGCCGCGGGCGAGCGGCGCGAGCGCACGATGGGGGCGCAGCTCACCCTCGGCGCCTACGTGGGTGCGGGGCGGCGGACGCTCACGGAGACGCGTCTTGCCGCGAGCGGCGTGAGCACCGATGTGTCGCCCTACCGCGCAATGCCCGCGGCCAGCGTGCTCGTGCGCTCGGAGCTGGACGGCGAGACGCCCGACGTCACCGGCCTCACGCTGGGCGGGGGAGTGTACCTGCCGGCGCACGATCGTCGCTGGACGCTCGAAGGGGGCAACGAGACGTTCTGGAACGCCGTCGGCACGCGCCATCGCTTCAAGGCGGCGCTGTGGGGACGTGCCGACGGGCTCCGCCAGGAAGGCGTCCCGAACGGGCTCGGCACCTTCAGCTTCAACTCGCTGCAGGACTTCGAGGCTGGCAACGCGTCGAGCTTCACGCGCACCCTCTCGCGACCGCCGACGGAAGGGTCGGTGTGGAATGCGGCCGTGGCGCTCGCGCACCTGTACGCGCCGTCACGCTGGTTCAACATGCTCTACGGCGCGCGCGTCGAAGCCGACGGCTTCGGCAGCGCCCCCGAACGCAATCCGCAGCTCGAGCAGGCACTCGGTGTCCGCACGGGCGCCGCGCCGTCGCGACTGCACGTCAGCCCGCGCATCGGCTTCACCTACACGTACAACCGCGATCGCGACAACGGCTCCGGCACCAACCAGACCCCGGTCGGCCGCTTCTACCGCACCACCACCGGTGTGCTCCGCGGGGGCATCGGTGAGTTTCGCGACCTCCTCCGTCCCGGCATCCTGGCCGACGCCTCGGCCGGCACCGGCCTCGCCGGGGGCACGTCGCTGCTGTCGTGCGTCGGCTCCGCCGTCCCCGAGGTGGACTGGACCAGCTTCGCCGCGGATCCGTCCACGATCCCCACGCAGTGCCTCGATGGCAGCGGTCCACTCGCCGAGCGCGCGCCCTCCGTCACCCTGATCGACCCAGGGTACGACGTGCCGCGCAGCTGGCGCGCGTCGCTCGACTGGAACACGAGCGTGCACTCGCTGCTGTTCCGGGTCGCGGGCCTCGGGTCCTACGACCTCTCGCAGCCTGGCATCGTCGACGCCAACTTCGCCGGCACGCAGCAGCTCGCGCTGCCTGGTGAAGGGGCGCGCCCGGTGTTCGTGTCGGCCGCCGCCATCGATCCGGCAAGCGGCGCGGTCTCCGCTGCCGAGTCACGGCGCGCGAGCCAGTTCGGCCGCGTGGCGACACGCGTCAGCGACCTGCGCGGCTACGGCGGCCAGCTCACCGTCAGCGTGTCTCCCGACGTGTTCAAGTTCCGCGGCCGCGGCTCCATGTACGGAGCGCTCAGCTACACCGTGCAATCCACGCGTCGCCAGTTCCGCGGCTTCGACGGTGCGGCGTTCGGCGATCCCCGCACCATCGAGTGGGCGCCCGGCCTCAACGACGCGCGGCACGTGGTCGTGCTCTCCGGCGGATTCAGCACGCCGATGACCGGTACGGTCACGATGTTCGCGCGCGCGCAGTCGGGACTGCCTTTCACGCCGATCGTCCAGGGCGACGTGAACGGCGACGGGCGCGGCGGCGATCGCGCCTTCATTCCGAACCCGGCCACGGCCAGCGATCCGGTGCTCGCGGGGCAGGTCGCCTCGCTGCTCGCCACTGGTTCGACCACGGCGCGTTCGTGCCTCGAGCAGTATCTCGGTCAGGTGGCAGCGCGAAACGGGTGTCGTGGTCCCTGGACGGAGTCGTTGAACATCCAGTGGCGACCGCCGATGCCGGGCCGCTGGGGCCGGCGGGTGCGTCCGAGCGTGTATCTCCAGAACGTGCTCGGAGGGATCGACCAGCTCGTGCACGGCACCAACTCCATGCGCGGCTGGGGCTCTCCCGCCGCTCCCGATCCCGTGCTGCTCGTGCCGCGCGGCTTCGATGCGACCAGCCGTGCGTTCCGGTACGACGTGAACCCGCGATTCGCCGACACACGTCCCGGACGCTCGCTGCTGCTCAATCCCTTCCGCATCGTCGTCGACTTCTCGTTCAACCTGTCCACCGACTTCGACCTGCAGCAGCTCCGTCGTGCCGTGGAGCCGGTGCGCGCGCCTGGCGGAGGATGGGCGCGGCGCTCGGCCGATTCGCTCGCCGCGTTCTACCTCTCGCGCACGTCGAGCATCCACAAGCTCGTGCTCGAGCAGTCGGACTCGCTCTTCCTCAGCCGCGCCCAGATCGCCGCGCTCCGCCAGGCCGATTCGGTGTACTCGGCACAGGTGCGCGCGCTCTACGTCCCGCTGGGGCAGTTCCTCGCCGAGGGGCAGGGCGGTGCAGGGAAGGCGGAGCTCGACAGCGTGCAGGCGACGCAGAAGGAGTACTGGAAGATCTTCTGGCGCCAGCCGGAGATCGCCGACTCCATCGTCACGCCGTCGCAGAAGGAGCTGCTGCCGCTGCTGAAGGGGATCGTCGCGATCCCGCAGCAGGATCGGGAGCACAGCCAGTGGCAGTTCGGTCGACCGGTCACCTTCAGCGACCAGCCTCCGGCGAAGCCGCTGGCGCCCGTCGGGGGCGTGACGAATCGAGTCGGGGGACCGATGTCACCCGAGTCCGAACGATGATGGCGCCTCGCCGAGCTACGGTAGGATGTCCGCATGCTCGCCGCCATCCGTTCCGCCGCCGTGCTTGGCATCGACGCCTATGACGTGACCGTCGAGGTGGATGTCGCCCTCGGCATGCCGAACTGGTTCATCGTCGGCCTGCCGGCGAGCGCGGTGAAGGAGAGTCGTGAGCGAGTGGGAGCGGCGCTGGTGAACGCCGGCTACGCCGTGCCGCCGCGCCGCATCACCGTCAACCTGGCCCCCGCGGATCAGCGGAAGGAGGGGACGGCGTTCGACCTCCCCATGGCGCTCGGCCTCCTCGTCGGCACGGGCGTACTCGATCCCGACGCCGTGGCTCGGTGCACGGTGGTGGGCGAGCTCGGGCTCGACGGCTCCATCCGGCCGGTGCGTGGCGCGCTGTCCATCGCGCGCCGCTTCCAGGTGAATGCGCGCGAGACCGACACGCTCGTCGTTCCGCCGGCGAACCTGCCCGAGGCGTCGCTCGTTCGAGGGATCCGGCTCGTCGCCCTGCCGACGCTCGCCGAACTGGTGAATGCGCTTCGGACAGGCGCGTTGACGTCATCGGTCGCACGCGTCGCCTCGGCGCCGGCGGACGACGAATTCGACCTGGCCGACGTCGCCGGACAGGACGGCGCGAAGCGTGCGCTCGAGATCGCCGCCGCCGGCGCGCACGGCATCCTGCTCGTGGGCCCGCCAGGCGCAGGCAAGACGATGCTCGCCCGTCGGCTGCCAACCATCCTGCCCGAGCTCACGGACGCCGAGGCGCTGGAGGTGACGGCGGTCCACTCCGTCGCTGGGTTGCTGGATCCCGCCGCGGGGGCGGTCGCTCGCCGTCCCTTTCGCGCGCCCCATCACTCGATCTCCACGGCGGGGTTGGTCGGCGGGGGCGGCATCCCGCGTCCTGGGGAGGTGAGTCTCGCGCATCACGGCGTCCTCTTCCTCGACGAACTGCTCGAGTTTCCGCGCGGCGTGCTGGAGACCCTTCGGCAGCCGATGGAGGACGGCCACGTCACCATCGCGCGCGCCGCCACCTCGGTGCGCTTTCCCGCCCGCTTCGCGCTCGCCGCGGCGATGAACCCCTGCCCATGCGGCCACGCCGGCGACCCGTCGCACCCGTGCATCTGCCCTGCGGCCGATGTGCTGAAGTACCGCGCGAAGCTGAGCGGCCCCCTCGCGGATCGCATCGACCTTCATGTCAGCGTACCGCCCGTTGCGCTGGCGGATCTCGCGACTCGTCCACGCGGGGAGAGCTCGACCGGCGTGCGCGAGCGCGTGGAGCGTGCGCGCATCCGCCAGCGCGCGCGCTACGACGACGAGCGTGGCTGCAACGCGCGGGCGCCGGGACGATGGCTGGAGGCGCACGGCGCGCTCAAGCCGGCCGCGCGGTCCATGCTCACCACCGCCGGCGAGCGGCTCGCCCTGTCCGCGCGCGCGTTTCACCGCGTCCTCCGCGTGGCGCGCACCGTCGCCGACCTCGCCGACAGTGGCGCCATCGACGTCCCGCATGTCGCCGAGGCGCTGGGCTACCGGCCGCGCACCAGCGAATCGCCCCCCGAGCGACTGCCCCGTCCCGCGATCACGGGCTAACTTGCGGGCATGCCCCGCATTGCCGACGATCTCGAGCAGCGAGCCGCTGCGAAGGAGGAGGCGCTCGCCGCTTGGCTGCGTGCTCGCGGCCGCGTCGCCATCGGCTTCAGCGGCGGGGTGGACTCCGCCTATCTCGCCGTCGCCGCGCGACGCGCGCTCGGCGCGGAGAACGTCCTCGCCATCATCGGCCGGAGTGCGTCGTACCCGGCCGAGCAGTGGGCCACGGCTCGCCGCGTGGCCGACTCCTTCGACGTGACGGTGCTGGAGCTCGACACCGACGAGATGAGCGACCCGCGATATGCCGCCAACCCGGCCAATCGCTGCTACTTCTGCAAGACGGAGCTCTGGGGAAAGCTCGTGCCGGCGGCCGCCGAGCGCGGCTTCGCCACCGTCGTGGACGGGACCAACGCCGACGACGTGGGGGGCTACCGTCCCGGCATGCAGGCGGCAAGCGAGAATGCCGTCGCCAGTCCCCTCGCCGACGTGGGCTTCACCAAGGAGGAGATTCGCGCGCGCTCCCACGCTCTCGGCCTTCCCACGTGGCAGCAGCCCGCGTCTCCCTGCCTCTCGTCGCGGCTGCCGTACGGCACCAGCGTCACCCCCGAGCGACTGCGGCTCATCGAGCGTGCCGAGCGCGCGGTGCGCGCGCTCGGCATCACGGGGGACATGCGCGTGCGGTACCACGATGACGTGGCGCGGGTCGAGCTGGCGCCCGCCGAGCTCACGACCTGGCTCGACGGCGAGCGCGCCGAGGCGTTGCGCGCGGCGGTCGCGGGCGCCGGGTTTCCGCGTGTCGCGCTCGACCTGCGTGGGTTCCGGTCGGGATCCCTCAACGTCCTCCATGGAGTGACCACGGCATGAGCATCTTCACGAGCATGGGGCAGGCGGAATCACGTCGGCGCGCCGATCAGCTGGCGGCCGCGCTCGCCGGCATGGGCGTCCCCTGCAAGGTCGAGCCTCGCGCGGCGCTGGCCGTGCTGATGGTGGAGAGTGGCGTCGCCCAGCGTCTCGCCGACGGCGAGCTCCGGCGCGCCGCCCTCGCGCTGGCGCGTGAGCAGGGCTTCACGCACCTCGCGGTGGAGCTCGCACCACCGGGCGGTGCCGATGCGGCTGTTCCTCGCCCTTGAGCTGCCTTCCGCAGCGGCCGAGGAGATCGCTGCCGCCACTGCCCCCCTGCGCGAGGCCGAGCCGGGGCTGGCCTGGGTGCCGGCCCACAAGCTGCACCTCACGTTGAAGTTCCTCGGTGATGGCGACGACGCGCGCGCGGCCGCATTGTCGCAGATGCTGGATCGGGTCGCAGCGCAGCACCGTCCGTTCGAGATGACCCTGGCCGGCGTGGGCGCGTTCCCGAACTTCCGGCGCCCCCGGGTCGTATGGATGGGGGTGGACGGCGACTCGCGTCTGGAGCTCCTCCACCACGACGTGGAGATCGCGGCCGAGCAAGCGGGGTATGAGCTCGAAGGGCGGCCCTTTCGGCCGCACGTCACGCTGGCGCGGGTGCGCGAGCCGCTGCCGGCAGAGCGCGTTCGTGCCCTCGCCCGCGTGGCACGCGGGATCGATCATGCCAGCACCGAATACGTGGATCGCCTGACCCTGTTCGACAGCGTGGCCGGTGACTCCGGCGCGCACTACCGCCGGTTGCACGCGGCGACCCTCGGAGGACGTTGACTTCATGCGTTGTCTCGGCCGGATCCTGGTATTGGCGCTGGTGCTCATCGCGGCCGTCGTGCTGTGGGTCACGCGCGACCGCTGGCTGCGCTACCTCCCCGGTTCGCACGGCGCGACCACGGTCGCCGAACGCACCTGGGAGCCGCTCTCGCCGGAAGCCGCATCGCGCGGCAAGAAGGCCATCGATGCGCTGAGCGCGCGATCCGGGCCGGTGTTCACGAACCTCAAGGGAGCCGAGGTGGCGTCGTACGTCTTCGAGCGCGCCGGCGCGTCGCTGCCGCCGGCGTCCGACAGCGCGGAAGCGGCCGTCATCGGCGACGTGCTCTACGTGCGCGCCATCGTGCCGATGAAGGCCGTTGCCGGCTCCGGGGCGCTCGGCCCGCTCGGCGGGCTCCTGAACGACCGTGAGCCACTCACCCTCGGCGGCACGTTCCGCGTGATCAAGCCGGGGTTGAGCGAGTTCCGCATCCGCGAGGTGAAGCTGCGCGACTTCCGCGTGCCCACGCAGATCATTCCGCGCCTCGTGAAGCAGCTCGACCGCGGCACGCGGCCCGACGGCGTGTCGCCTGACGCGATCGCCGTGAAGACGCCGCCCACGCTGGCCGACGTCCGGATCGCGAACAATCGGGTGACGCTCTACAAGACGCTGCCGCCGTCGGCGGGAGGAACGGCACAGTGAGCCCGCGCCGCATCCTCATCGTCGACGACGAGCAGGGCATCCGCGCCGCCCTCGGCCAGCTGCTCGAATTCGAGGGCTACGAGGTACGCGCCACCGCGAACGCGGTCGACGGCCTGGCCGAATACGCGCGCTTCCGGCCGCATCTCGTGTTCATGGACGTGAAGATGGCCGGCATCGACGGACTGGAGGCGCTCCGCCGGCTGCGCGAGCAGGATCCGTCGGCCGTCGTGGTGATGATCAGCGGCCACGCCACCATCCAGACCGCGGTCGAGGCCACGCAGCAGGGGGCGTACGACATCCTCGAGAAGCCGCTCGATACCGACCGCATCCTCGTCACCCTGCGCAACGCGCTCGGGCACCTGGACCTGCAGGAGGAGAACGAGCGGCTGCGCGACACCGTGCGGTCGCGATTCGAGATCGTCGGCGGTTCGTACGCCATCCGCGCCGTGACGGAGAAGATCGAGCTCGTGGCGCGCACGCCGGCGCGCGTGCTCATCACCGGCGAGAACGGCACCGGCAAGGAGCTCGTCGCGCGCGCCGTTCACGCCAACTCGCAACGCGCGAAGGAGCCGTTCATCGAGGTGAACTGCGCGGCGATTCCCGCGGAGCTGATCGAGAGCGAGCTGTTCGGCCACATGAAGGGCTCGTTCACGGGGGCCGTGCAGGACCGCGCGGGCAAGTTCGAGCAGGCCGATGGCGGGACGCTGTTCCTGGACGAGGTGGGGGACATGAGCCTCGCCGCGCAGGCGAAGGTGCTGCGGGTGCTGCAGGACGGCGTCGTCACGCGGATCGGAGGCTCGAAGCCCGTCAAGGTGGACGTGCGCGTGCTCTCGGCGACGAACAAGACCGTCGAGACGGAGATCGCCGCCGGCCGCTTCCGCGAGGACCTGTTCTATCGATTGAACGTGGTCCCCATCCACGTGCCGCCGCTCCGCGAGCGGCGCGAGGACATCCCGCTGCTCGTCGCCCACTTCATCGGGCAGCTCACCCAGCAGGGGGGCCTGGCGCCGCGCGCCATCACGGAGGACGCGATCGCGCGGCTCAGCCAGCTCGAATGGCCGGGCAACGTGCGCGAGCTGCGGAACACCATCGAGCGGTTGCTCATCCTTTCCAGCGGGCCGCGCATCACCGCCGACGACGTGGACCGCCTCGTGGGCCGGCGGGCATCGGGCGCGGAAGGGGGACTCGGCTCGCTGCTCGACGTGCCGACGTTCGAGGAGTTCAAGCACGCCGCGGAGCGGGCGTACCTGCTGGCCAAGTTGCGCACCTACGACTGGAACGTCAGCGAGACGGCGCGCGCGCTCGCGATGCCACGCTCGAATCTCTACAAGAAGATCGAGCGTTATGGATTGAGCCGGGAGGGGGGCGCGCAGCCGATCGCGCCGGGCGCCGGCGACGACGCGGACGAGGCGGACGACGACTCATGACCGACTGGGACAAGGAACTGGCGAAGATCGACAAGCAGCTCGAGTCCATCTCCGACTCGGCGCTCGTCCCCGCCGCCCCGAAGTCGGCCCCGCCGGCGGCGAAGGCGGACGTCGCGGCCGAACGCCGGCAGACGCGCACGTGGGGCGCCTTCCTCCGACTGGCGCTCGCCACTGCGCTCGGCGTGGGCATCGTGTTCTGGCCGTATCCCAAGACCTGCGGCGTCAACCTGGCCGGCTACCTCGTGGCCGCCGGCGTGGTCACGCTGGGCGGGCTGTGGAGCAGCGTGTGGACCTGGCGGCACCGCACCGCGCGCGCCCACGTGCTGTCGCTGCTGCTCGTGCTGTGGGGACTGGTGCTCGCCGCCGTCGAGGTGCTGCCGCACGCCGGGTATGCCAAAGCCGATCCGTCGCGACCGGCGGGATGGAGCTGCGCCGCGACGGCCAGCGTGCGCCCGAACGTCCTGCGGTCCGGGCGCTGATGCGCGCGGCGGGTGACGGCGCCCGCGAGCGGTGTAGATTTCCCGCATGACCAAGACATTCCAGGACTTCATCGGTGGCCAGTGGGTCGCCCCCGCCAACGGCGCGTACTTCGAGAATCGCAACCCGGCCGACACCAACGACCTGATCGGCCGTTTTCCGCTCTCCACCGCCGCTGACGTGGAGAAGGCCGTCGCGTCCGCGAAGCGGGGCTTCGCGCTGTGGCGCCGGACGCCGGCGCCGGCGCGCGGCGACGTGCTGCGCCGCATCGGCGACATCATGGTGCGTCGCAAGGACGAGATCGCCGACCTGATGACGCGCGAGATGGGCAAGCCGCTCACCGAGACGCGCGGCGACGTGCAGGAGGGGATCGACACCGCGTACTACGCGGCGACGATGGGCCGCCAGCTCCATGGCCGCACCGTGCCCAGCGAGATGGTGAACAAGTGGGCGATGAGCTTCCGTCGCCCCATCGGCGTGTGCGGCATCATCACGCCGTTCAACTTCCCGATGGCCATCCCCACCTGGAAGATGTTCCCGGCGCTCCTGTGCGGGAACTCATGCGTCTTCAAGCCGAGCGAGGACGTGCCGCACACCGGCCACGTGCTCGTGGAGATCATGCTCGAGGCAGGGCTCCCGCCCGAGGTGATCCAGCTCGTGCACGGCGTGGGCGAGGACGTCGGTGCGCCGCTCGTGAACCACCCCGAGGTGCCGGTCATCTCGTTCACCGGTTCCACCGAGACGGGGAGCATCGTCGGCGAGACCTGCGGCCGCATGCACAAGCGCCTCTCGCTCGAGATGGGAGGCAAGAATGCCCAGATCGTGATGGACGACGCCGACCTGGACCTCGCGCTCGACGGCGTGCTCTGGGGCGCGTTCGGCACCACGGGGCAGCGCTGCACGGCGACGAGCCGCCTCATCCTGCAGAAGGGGATTCACGACCGGTTCCTCAGCCGCCTCATCGACCGCGCGCGCTCGCTCGAGCTCGGCGACGGCCGGAAGAAGGGCACCGATGTCGGACCGCTCATCCACGAGAGCTCGCGGAAGAAGGTCGAGCGGTACATCGACATCGGCCAGGAAGATGGCGCCGACCTCGTCCTCGGCGGACGCCGTCCGGAGGGGAAGGACTACGAGCGCGGCTTCTTCTTCGAGCCCACCATCTTCGCGCGCGTCGAGGCGGGGATGCGGCTGGAGCAGGAGGAGATCTTCGGCCCGGTGCTCAGCGTCATCCGCGTGGACGATGCCGACGAGGCGTTCCGCATCAACAATGACGTGAAGTACGGCCTGTCATCCTCGCTGTACACGCGCGACGTGAATCTCGCCTTCCGGGCGTTCAACGAGCTCGACAACGGCATCACGTACGTGAACGCGCCGACGATCGGCGCCGAGGCGCACCTCCCGTTCGGTGGGGTGAAGGCGACCGGCAACGGCCACCGCGAAGGCGGGTGGGAGGTCTACGAGTTCTTCTCGGAGACGAAGGTCGGCTACGTGGACTTCTCGGGCACCCTCCAGCGGGCGCAGATCGACACGTATCTCGGGTCGCCGACCTGATCCGGGACGGCATCGCTCGCCCCGTTGCCCGGGACCGGGCCGCGGGGCGAGGTTTCCGGGGAAGCGACGACGTCGTCCTTGCCCGTGAGGACATCAGAACAGGACGTGGCGTGACGGCAGCAGCATGACAGAGATCGACTCCACCGCATCGCCCGCCCGGGCGAGCAATCCCGTACGTCGCTCGGAGGCGCTCCGCGAGGTGAACCGCGGGCGCTCGCGCCT
>DASURL010000267.1:0-16934 GCA_036280075.1 Gemmatimonadaceae bacterium
GTCCACCAGATCAACGAGATCATCCACGACGCCGTCGGCGACGAGGCGGAGATCATCTTCGGCGCCGTGCACGAGCCGGCGATGCAGGGGGAGATCCGCGTCACCGTCATCGCGACCGGTTTCGACAAGGCCATCCAGCCCGGCCTCGTCACGCCCACCGCCGACGTGAGTCCCGTCACGGCGCCGAAAGGCTCCCCTGTTATTCCTTTCCCGGGTACTCGTCCTTCACGGGTGGGCGGTGCATTGCCCGCCCGTCCCGCCAACGACATCCCGCGTGCCCCCCGGACGCCGGCCCCTCCCGGCCAGCCGGGGGGCGGGTCGCAGGATCTCAGCGACATGGAGATCCCGACCTTCATCCGGAGACAGATGGATTGACCAGGAAGCCCTTCCGCGCGCGCGCCAGCCTCTATATCACGGTCGCGCTCCTCGTACTCGTCGCCCTCCGCTACACCCCAGAGCTGCCGGACACCCCCGCCGGCAGCGTGCTGCAGCAGGGTGACGCCCTCCCCGCCGCTACGGCGGCCCTCGCCGACTCCACGCCGTCGGCGCCCGAACCCCGAATCGAGAAGCTCAATCGCGGCGAGACCCTCATCGGTCTCTTCAAGCGCGTCGGGCTGAGCGACCAGGTCGCGGGCGAGATCGTGCGCGCGGCGTCGGCCAGCGCCCTCGACGCGCGCTACCTGCAGGTCGGCATGCCCGTCGAGTTCACCCCCGACAGCGCCGGCGACGATCCGAAGGAACTCGTCTTCCATCTCGGCATCGACCGCCTGCTTCGGATGAAGAAGACGGCCGGTGGCTGGGTCGGCTCCGAGGAGCGCCTTCCCTGGACCACGGACACCGTGGCGGTGGCTGGAACGATCCACGCCAACCTGTACCAGGCGATGGATTCGTCCGCGGCGGCGTTCTTCCCGGGTCACTCCAAGGACGAGCTGACGTGGGCGCTCGCCGACATCTTCGAGTATCGCGTCGACATGAGCCGCGACCTCCAGGATGGCGACAGGTTCCGCGCGCTCGTCGAGCGCCAGGTCGGGCCTGGCGGCATCACGAAGGTCGGCAAGGTGCTCGCTGCGGACTTCACGCTCTCCGGCAGTGAAGTCTCCGCCGTGCTGTTCGACAGCAGGAACGCGAGCCCGCAGTACTACGACGCCTCGGGCAAGTCGCTGCGCGCGCAGTTCCTCCGCGTGCCGCTCGAGTTCCGGCGCATCTCCAGCTCCTTCGGCACCCGCTACCACCCCATCCTCAAGCGCTGGAAGACGCACGAGGGCACCGACTACGCCGCGAACGCCGGCACCCCGGTCCGCGCCGTGGGCGACGCCATCGTCGTGCGCGCCGGTTGGGCGGGTGGCTACGGCAACCTGATCGAGCTGCGCCACCCCAACGGCTACCGCACCCGCTACGGCCACCTGCGTGCCTTCGCCAAGGGGATCCGCCCGGGCGCGCACGTGAACATCTCGCAGACCATCGGCTACGTGGGCACCACGGGGCTGAGCACCGGCCCGCACCTCCACTTCGAGGTGATCGTCAATGGCAAGCAGCGCGATTCGCGCGTGGCGCTGAAGAACATCTCGGGCACGCCCATCGCCGCGAGCGAGCGCTCTGCCTTCGAGGCTCGACGTTCCCTCCTGTTCGCGTCGCTCGAAGGGACCACCGGCGTGGTGCGCCTCGCCGCGCGCTGACGACATGCGTCGTCAGCGGTGATGCCGGCCCGGGTGATCACCCGGGCCGGTTCGTTTTCGTGAACGCGACCGGGCAGCGCCTCGCGCGCCCACGCGCCAGATTTCCCGCGTGATCCTTCTCGCCATCGCACTCGGACTGCTCGTCGCCGGCGTGCAGTACGGCCGCGGCGCGCTCGCTGCACGCCTCTGGCCGCTGGCATTGCTGCGCGTGCTGGCGGGCACGATCATCGCCGCCGTCCTGCTGGACGTGCCGGTGGGGCGTGCGCACCTCCCGCAGCCGGAGGTGGCGCTCGACGCATCCTTGAGCTGGCTCCGCGCCGCCCCCGGCTGCGCCGCCTGGACCGCCGCGCTCGACTCGGCCTCCCGTATCGGCGGCGGCCGCTGGTCCCGTTTCGGTGATTCGCTGCGTGCGGACGTCAGTCGGAGCGACCCGACGGATCATGCCTCCGGTCTCCGCGCGGTGGCCGATCGCGCCGCGGGGACGGGCCGTCCCGTCGTGGTGATCAGCGATGGAGAGCTCGACGACGCCGAGCTGCTCGCCACCCTGCCGCGCGGCTCGCGCGTCGTCGCCATGCCATGCGCGGCGTCTCCGGACGTCGCGGTCTCGACTCTCGAGGCGCCGCGCACCGTCCTCGCCGGTGACAGCGTGGCGGCGCGGGTCACGCTGCTTGCCGGTGGCGCCGGTGCACCGGCCGCGCGCGTCGAGCTCCGGCTCGACGACGCCCTCGTCGCCGCGAGCGACGTGCCCGCGCTCGCGCCCTACGCCGAGCTTCCGCTCGAGCTGCGCGGGCTCGTGTCGGGCGCGGAGCGTTCCGCGGCGCTGCGCGCCATCGTGCATGCTCCTGGCGACCGCGAGCCACGCAACGACACGCTCGCCGTCGCCGTCGACGTGAGCCGCGCGGCCGCCGCCGTGTTCGCGTCCACTGCACCCGACTACGACGTGAGGGAAGCGGTGGCAGCGCTTCGTTCGGTCACCTCGCTGCCGACGCGCGCATTCTACCGCGTGGCACCCGGAATGTGGCGCACCGACGGCGCGCTGGCCCGCGTGTCCGAATCGGACGTGGCGTCGGCGCTCCGGTCCGCGCCGCTCGCCGTGATCCACGGCGATACCGCGCTCTTCGGCCCGCCGCGAGCGGCCACGCGCGGGTCGCTGCTGCTCTTCGCTCCACCGGCCACCAGCCAGGGCGAGTGGTACGCGTCGGCCGCTCCACCGTCCCCGCTCGCCGCCGTGCTGGCGTCGCTCCCCTTCGACAGCCTCCCGCCGCTCGACGTCTCGCCTGCGTTGCCGCGCGCGAGCTGGCAGGGGTTGGTCACGCACCGCGGCGGGGCGACCCAGGACACCCGTGCCGCCCTGGCGGGCTGGGATGCTCCCCGCCACATCGCTGTCCTCGGCGCGAGCGGGTTCTGGCGCTGGCGCTTTCGCGGCGGCGTGCGGGCCGAGGCCTACGACGCCTTCTTCGGCTCGCTCTACGACTGGCTCGTGGAGGGACGCACCGACCGCCGCGCGGCCATGCCCGCCACCCCGGTGATTCGCGCCGGCGAGCCGGTTCGCTGGCGGCGTGGCGCCGCCACCGACACGGTCGTGCATCTGACCATCACTCGGCGTTCCGCCACGGGACGCGTGTATTCGGTGCTGCTCCACTTCCCGGACACCACTAGCATTGCCGAGTCACCGCCGCTCGTCGCGGGGGTGTACGATGTCCAGATGGAGGGCGGTCGCACCCTGCTGCCCGTCAACGCATCGCGCGAGCTGCTGCCGCGGCGCGCCTCGGTTCGCAGCGGCGCCGTGGGCGGCGCGAGCGTGGCGGGCGAGGCACCATCGGCACGCGATTTCGGCTGGCTGCTCGCCCTGGCGGTCGCGCTCCTCTGCGCCGAGTGGCTCTTGCGGCGTCGCGCCGGGCTGCGGTGAGGCGAAGGGCCGCGCTGGTTAGCTTTCCTGCATGCGCATTCTGAGAAAAACCGGTGACCTTCCCAAGCGCTCGCTCTGGCAGCGGATCAAGGACGTCGCACTCACCGATGTGGGCGTGCTCGTCCGTGGTGGCGTCTCGCCTGGCTCGCTCGAGCAGCTGGAAGAGCTCCTGCTGGAGGCGGATTTCGGCGTGCCCACCACGCTGCGCCTCGTCGCCGAGGTGGAGCGCCTGGCGAGGCTGGGCAAGGTGAAGACCCAGGACGAGTTCCACGCCGCACTCCGCGACGGCATCGCGCAGTCGCTGCGGTCGGGTCGGAGCGATCCCTCGCTCACGGTGGCGCCGTCGGCGCCCACGGTGATCCTCGTCGTCGGCGTCAACGGGGCGGGGAAGACGACCTTCATCGGCAAGCTCGCCGCGCGGCTTCGTGGCGAGGGCAAGCGCGTGATGGTGGCCGCCGGCGACACCTTCCGTGCTGGCGCCGTGGACCAGCTCCGCGTGTGGGCCGATCGGACCGGCGCGGAGTTCGTCGGGGCACGCGGCGGCGCCGATCCCGCCGCCGTCGCGTTCGACGCCATCGATGCCGCCGTCGCGCGGGGAGTGGACGTCCTCATCGTGGATACGGCGGGCCGCCTGCACACGAGTGAAGGGCTGATGACGGAACTGAAGAAGGTCGCGCGCGTGATCGCCAGGCGGCTGCCCGATGCGCCACACGAGACCCTGCTCGTGCTCGACGGCACCATCGGCCAGAACGCGGTGCAGCAGGCGAAGATCTTCTCCACCGCCGTGCCGGTGTCGGGGCTCGTCGTCACCAAGCTCGATGGCACGGCCAAGGGCGGCGTCGTGGTCGCCGTGCACGAGGCCATCGACGTGCCGGTGAAGTTCCTCGGCGTCGGTGAGGCGAGCGACGACCTGCTCCCCTTCGACGCCGACGAGTTCGCGGCGGAGCTCCTCGGCGAAGGGTGAGGCGCGACGCCCCGCGGCAGCAGCGCCTGCGGCTCGACACGCCGGTCACCTACCTCAAGGGCGTAGGTCCGGCGCGGGCCGAGGCACTGCGGCGACTGGGCATCGTCACCGCGGGGGACCTGCTCTATCACATCCCGCACCGCTACGAGGACGCGAGCACCGTCTCCACCATCGCCAGCCTCGAGCCGGGGATGCAGGGCACGGTGATCGGCCGCGTCGTGTCGAAGGGCGTGCTGCCCACGCGAAAGGGGCTCAGGATCTTCCAGGCCGTGCTGCGTGACGACACAGGCATGATCGAGGTGTCGTGGCCCGGCCAGCCCTTCCTCGACCGCACGATCAGGAAGGACGATGTGCTGCTGGTGTCGGGGGCCGTGCGCTTCTTCCACGGCCGCCAGCTCCAGCCGCGCGAGTACGTCAACCTCGGCGACGACGAGAACGGCACCGCGGCGGGACGGGTGCTGGCCATCTACCCGGCCACCGAAGGCCTGTCGTTCAAGGTGATTCGCGGCATCGTCGAGTCGCACCTCGACGAGCTGCTGCCGCTCGTCACGGAGTACCTCCCACGCGAGCTGCTGCGCGTGGCCGCGGTGCCGAGCATCGGCGACGCGCTGCGGATGGTGCACCGTCCCACGTCCATCGGCGAGGCGATGGAGGGACGAGCGCGCCTCGCGTTCGAGGAGCTGCTGTTCGTGCAGATCCTCCAGCAGCGCGCCAAGGCGCTGGCGCGCGAGCAGCGATCGGGAATCCGCTTCGAGAACAAGCGCGACCTCACGACGAAGCTGCGCGAGCAGCTGCCATTCTCGCTCACCGGCGCGCAGGGACGCGTGCTGCGCGAGATCTTCACTGACATGTGCAGCGACCGCCGCATGCATCGGCTGCTGCAGGGTGACGTGGGGAGCGGCAAGACCATCGTCGCGCTGTTCGCGTCGCTGCTGGCGATGGAGAACGGCTACCAGGCGGCGGTCATGGCGCCCACCGAGCTCCTGGCGGAGCAGCATGCACGGTCCATGACGCGGCTGCTCGAGCCCCTGGGCGTCGAGCCGATTCTCGTGACGGGAAGCCTCAAGGCGCGCGCGCGGCGCGAGGTCGCCTCGCGCCTCGCGGAGCCCGGGCCCGCGCTCGTGGTCGGCACGCATGCGCTCGTCCAGGAGGCCACCGCCTTCGCGCGTCTCGGTCTCGCGGTGGTGGACGAGCAGCACCGCTTCGGGGTGGAGCAGCGCAAGGCGCTGGGGGCCAAGGGCGAGTCGCCCGACGTGCTCCTCATGACGGCAACGCCCATCCCGCGCTCGCTCGCCCTCACCCTCTACGGGGACCTCGACCTGAGCATCCTCGACGAACGTCCGCCCGGTCGGCAGCCCATCACCACGGCACTGCGTCCCGAATCGGCGCGCGATCGCGTGCTGCACTTCGTGGATCGCGAGCTCGCGAAGGGGCGACAGGCATACATCGTCTACCCGGTGATCGAGGAGTCGGAGAAGACCGACCTCAAGGCGGCGACGACGATGTACGAGGTGCTGAAGGACGGCCCCTTCGCCAACCGTCGCGTGGCGCTGCTCCATGGCCGAATGCCGGCCGAGGAGAAGGACGCCGTCATGCGCACCTTCCGCGACGGCCGGATCGACGTCCTCGTCGCCACCACCGTGATCGAGGTCGGGATCGACGTCGGCAACGCGACGGTGATGCTCATCGAGCACCCGGAGCGATTCGGGCTTTCGCAGCTCCACCAGCTTCGTGGCCGCGTGGGTCGCGGCGCGGACGCATCGTTCTGCATCCTCCTCGGCGACGTGAGCCCGGAGACGAAGCAGCGCCTCGACGTGTTCGTCGGCAGCGAGGACGGCTTCGAGATCGCGCGCGCCGACCTGGTGCAGCGCGGCATGGGCGACCTGTTCGGCGAGCGCCAGAGCGGCGTGCCCGCCTTCCGCGTGGCCGATCCCCTTCGCGACGAGCTGCTCAACGAGCAGGCCCGCCAGGCGGCGGACCTCCTGTTGGCGACCGACCCCGAGCTCGAGCACGCCGACCATGCACCACTCCGCCGAGTGCTCGGCGAGCGGTATTCGCGATCGCTGGAGCTGTTCCGGGTGGGGTAGGGTGGGACCGATGGACCGATGGACCGAACGGTCCTCCGGTCCTCCGGTCCTCCGGTCGTTACGGTCGTTACGGCTTCGGCTGCGCCACCCGCTTCTTGATCCGCTCCAGCTCCGCGTTCGCCTTCGCGAGCTCGTTCCGCAGGCGCTGGATCTCGTCGCTGTTCGACTTCGTATCCGCCGTGCGTGCGCTGCTGTCCGGGGCGCTGACGTTCGGCGCGCCGGCGGCGGAGAGCGTGGCGGCGCGCTGCAGGGCCGACGTGATCCGGCGCAGGGTGCGCGCATCCGAGCGGCTGGCCGAGTCGAGCGGCTGGGCGAGCGTGGAGTCGAGCAATGCCGTCGCCTCGCGGGCCGTCGCGGACTGGTTTGCCGGATCGGCCATGTACACGGCGCGACGCAACGTCGCCGAGATGGCCTGCGGCGTGTGTGGGTAGCTGACGGCGAAGTCGGCCAGCGCGCGATCCGCCGCCGCGTAGCTTCCCGCGCCGACCTCGGCCGCCGCCACGGCGCTCGTGCGCGCCCACGCCTCGGGTGCCGGCGGTTGGGTGGGCGTGTGCGAGGCGCGTATCAGGGCGCTGCATCCGGTGAGCGAGAGCGCCGCGACGAAGGCCAGCGCGGCGAGCGGCGCGTGGGTCCTCAGACGGCGGTGCCCCGCGCCGGCGTCGGATGGGAGCCGGGCCGCCGTCCGCTCGTGGCGACGATCGGCAGCAGCAGCGTGAATTGCGTTCCCTTGCCCTCGGTGCTCTCGCATTTGATCTGACCCTGGTGTGCCTCGACGATCCCTTTCACGATCGCCAATCCCAGACCGGTGCCCATCGCCGACGCCGCGCCCTGGTTGTTCGCCTGATAGAACTTCTGGAACACGTGCGGAAGCTGATTGGCCGGGATGCCCGCTCCCGTGTCGCGCACCGTGAGGCGGATGCAGTCGTCCTCGTCCGGTGCCGCGTCCAGCTCCACCCGTCCCCCGGACGGCGTGAACTTGAACGCGTTGGAAAGCAGGTTGCCGGTCACCTCGTTCATCCGTTCCGGGTCCCACGTCACCTCCTCCGGCAGCCCCGGCTTGCGCACGATGCGGAAGTCGATCCCCCGCTGGATAGCGAGCACATGGAAGGATCGTTCCAGCTCGTCCAGCATCGTGCCCAGGCTGATCGGCCTCGGTTCGATGCGGCCGCCCCCGGCCTCGAACCGGTTGGCGTCCAGCAGCTGCGCCGCGAGCCGCGCCAGCGAGCGGGCCTGGGTCTCCAGCGTCTGGGCGACCTCCTTCTGCTTGTCGGTGAGCGGGCCGTACACTCCCTCCTCCATCAGCTGCAGGTAGCCGAGGATCACGTTGATCGGCGTCTTGAGCTCGTGGGAGGCAATGGACGCGAACTCCGCCTTCAGCTTGTCCAGCTCCGCCAGCTGCTGGCTCATCTCCTGGAAGCTCGTGGCGAGCCGGCCGAACTCGTCATTCCGGTCGCTGCGATAGTTGAGCTGATGGCCGAGCTCGCCATCCGCCACGGCCCGCATCCCTTCCTCGAGCTCGCGCACCGGCTCGCTGATCGACCGGGTGAGCCACCACGAGATCCCTGCCGCGAGCACGAGCGCCGCGATCAGTGCGCCCAGCGACACCTGCTCGGCGTCGCCCAGGGCGGCTTCCGCGTCCTGCACCCGCTGCTGCGTCCGCGTTCGAAGCACCATCTCCGCCGGCGACAGCGAGATGTCCGCGTCGTGCAGCGCCGGCGCGACGCGCTCCTGCGAGATGGAGTCGGCGAGAGCGCTCCTGCCGGTGCGCATGGCCCGGTATTCGTCTTCCGCCGCGGCGCGGACCTTCCTCAGGTCACCGCGAATGCGCTCGGCCGATCCGTCGAGCGCGTGGCGATCCAGCGAGTCGGCGAGCGCCTCGGCCTTGGCGAGGGCCGAGAGCAGCTCGGCGTGCACGGTGTCGCTGCGCACCACGCCCAGGGCCACCTCCCGCGCACGCACGTCGCCCATGGCGTCGCGGAGCCGGCCGAGGACCAGCGACGCCTGGAATTCGCCTTCCCGAAGGCTGCGCACCTGCCCGTGCAGCCGCTGCAGGGCGGAGCGGGCCACGAAGAGCGGCACCACGAGGACGGCGGCGAGGATGACGAGGCCGAGGGCGAGCCTCGAGCGCAGGGTCATGAAGAGTTCGTGCGGGTGAGGTGCAGCCCGGTTGTGCAAGGACCTCGCCGCGACGGCCCTTTGCCGGACCCGGGGGCCCGTATAGCATTGTTGGTTCGGCCCCGGCGCGGCGCGCGCGCAGCATCGCGCGCATCACGCGTCCGCCTCGGCATTCTAGGCGCGGCTACCTCCCCGCGCCACTCGCCCGATACTCGTTACATGTCCAGCGCTCCCTTCGTTCGCATCGCCGAGCTGTCGTCGCACGTCGGCACGCCCGTCACCGTTCGTGCGTGGGTGACGCACGTCCGCTCGTCCGGCAAGATCGCCTTCGCCGTGCTGCGCGACGGCACGGGCACCTGCCAGACGGTGTTCGTGAAGAACCAGCTCCCCGTCGAGGTGTGGGAGCGGTTCGCCGAGCTGACGACGGAGACCTCGGTCGCCGTGACGGGGGAGCCGCGGGCCGAGCCGCGCGCACCGGGCGGCTACGAGATCGGCGTGACCGACCTCACCATCATCGGCCCGAGCGGCTCGGATTATCCGATCCAGCCGAAGGAGCACGGGATCGACTACCTGCTCGACCACCGGCACTTCTGGCTCCGGTCGCCGAGACAGCGCGCCATCGCGGTCATCCGCAGCGAGGTGGAGCAGGCGATCCACGACTTCTTCTACGAGCGCGGCTTCCTGCGCGTGGACACGCCGATCCTCACGGCGGCGATCGGCGAGCGCGCGGGCCTCTTCGCGACGGAATACTTCGAGGAAGGGAACGCCTATCTCGCGCAGACGGGCCAGCTCTATGGCGAAGCGGCGGCCGCCGCCTTCGGGAAGATCTACACCTTCGGCCCCACCTTCCGCGCCGAGAAGTCGAAGACGCGCCGCCACCTCACCGAGTTCTGGATGATCGAGCCGGAGGTGGCGTGGAACGACTCCGAGGCCAACATGCGCCTGCAGGAGGAGTTCGTCTCCTACCTCGTGCAGCGCGTGCTGGAGCGACGCCGCGTGGAGCTGGCGGAGCTGGAGCGCGACGTCTCGAAGCTCGAGAACATCAAGCCGCCCTTCCCGCGACTGAACTACACCGATGCCGTGGCGCTGGTGCAAAGGAAGGGAAGCACCACGCAATGGGGGGACGATCTCGGCGCCGAGGACGAAGCGCTGATCGTGGAGGACTACGACAAGCCGGTGTTCGTCTTCAACTATCCGAAGGAAGCGAAGGCGTTCTACATGAAGGAGAACCCCGACGATCCGCGGACGGTGCTGTGCGACGACCTGCTGGCGCCGGAAGGGTACGGCGAGATCATCGGCGGCTCGCAGCGCGAGGACGACTACGACAGGCTGGTCGCGCGCATCACGGAGGAAGGGTTGCCGATGGAGGCGTACGACTGGTACCTGGACCTGCGGAAGTACGGCACCTTCACCCACGCCGGCTTCGGTCTCGGGCTCGAGCGCACGGTCGGCTGGATCTGCGGCACGCCGCACATCCGGGAAGTGATCGCGTTCCCGAGGATGATGCACCGGCTGAAGCCGTAGCAGCGGAAGACCGAAAGACCGAAAGACCGAAAGACCGGAAGACCGAAAGACCGAAAGACCGTTCGGTCCATCGGTCCTCCGATCATTCCGCTTTTACTTCGTCCCAGAGCCGATCCAGCTTCTCCAGTCCCGCCGTCCGCACGTCCAGTCCCCGTTCCTTCGCCAGCTGCTCCACCATCTGGAAGCGTGTCGCGAACTTGACGTTCGCCTTGTCGAGGGCGAGCGAGGGGTGCACGCCCAGCTTCCGGCAGAGATTCACCACCGAAAAGAGCAGGTCGCCGAGCTCCTCCTCGAGCTTCGGGTCCGGCACGCCGTGCGCACCGGCCTGCGCGCCCGCGGCCAGCTCGCTGCGCACCTCGGCCAGCTCCTCCTCGATCTTCTCCGCCGGACCGGCCGCGTCGCGCCAGTCGAAGCCCACGCCGGCCGCGCGGTCCTGCAGGCGGAAGGCGCGATGCAATGAGGGGAGCTCGGCGGGGAGCCCGTCCACGATGCTTTCGCGCTGCTTCGCCTTCATCCCTTCCCAGCTCTGGCGCTCACCCCCTTCGTAGAGGTGCGGGTGGCGCGACTTCATCTTCGTGAGGAAACCTTCTACGACGTCCGTGAAGTCGAAGGCATTGCGCTCCTCGGCCACCACGCTGTGGAACAGCACTTGGAGCAGCAGGTCCCCGAGCTCGCCACGCAGGGCGCGGTCGTCGCCGGCCCGGATGGCATCGTCCACCTCGTAGGCTTCCTCGATCAGATAAGGGCGCAGCGACTCGTGCGTCTGTGCGGCATCCCATTCGCATCGCCGACGCAGGTCCTTCATCAGCTCCAGCGCGTCACCCAGCCCGGCCCTTTGTTGCATGGCTCCTCTCCCGTCCGTATCTTCTTCAGTCTCCACATGATAGCGAACCGCGCCGTCCCATGACACGCGCCTGGGTCGAGATCGACTTGGGCGCTCTGTGCCGAAACGGGGCTGCCGTGGCGGCACGCGCCGGCGTGCCCATCCTGCCCATGGTGAAGGCCGACGGATACGGCCTCGGCGGCCTGCGTGCGGCGATGGCGCTCGAAGCGCTGGAACCGTGGGGATACGGCGTCGCCACCGTGACGGAAGGGGACGAGCTGCGCCGCGGCGGCATCACGCGACCGATCGTCGTCTTCACCCCCATCCTGCGCCCGGAGATCGACGCATTGCGCCGCGCCGACCTCACCCCCGCGCTGGGGGATCCGGCCGTCATCGAGTCGTGGGCGCGCACTGGCCGGCCGTGGCACCTGCAGATCGACACGGGGATGGGCCGCGCGGGGATGCGCTGGGATGCCGTCGGCGCTCACCGCGACCTGCTCGAGCGGACGACGCCCACGGGCGTGTTCACGCACTTTCATTCCTCCGAGCTCGAGGATGGCAGCCGTGACGAGCAGGAGCGTCGCTTCGCCGCGGCGCTCGCCGCGCTGCCGGTGCGGCCCCCGCTCGTGCACGCCGAGAACGGGGCGGCGGTGGAGCGTCGAGCGCCGAGCCCGTGGTCGCTCTGCCGGCCCGGTATCTTCCTGTACGGCGTGGCGAACGTGGAGGGCGGGCCGCTGGTGCCGGAGCCGGTGGCGGCGGTGCGGGCCCGCATCGTGGAGCTGCGCACCCTGCCCGAGGGCGAGTCCGTGAGCTACGGCGCCACCTGGCGGGCGACGGGGGAACGACGCATCGCCACCATTCCCGTGGGCTACGCCGACGGCTATCGCCGGAGCCTGAGCAATCGCTGCGAGGCGCTGCTCAACGGACGTCGCATCCCGGTGGCCGGCCGCGTCACGATGGACATGACGATGTTCGACGTGACCGGCACCGATGCGGCGCTCGGCGACCTCGTCACGCTGCTCGGCCAGGACGGCGGGGAGGTCATCACCATCGCCGACCTCGCGGGGTGGAGCGAGCTGTCGCCGTACGAGATCCTCACGGGGCTGCGCGAGCGCCTGCCACGCCGCTACGTCCACGCCGAGCAGGGCGCGGCTGCGGCATGAGACGGCGCGCGGTGATCCTCGTGCTCGACGGCGTCGGCATCGGCCAGGCACCGGATGCCGCCGCGTACGGCGACGTGGGGAGCGATACGCTCGGCCACGTGTGTGCGACGGTCGCCGATATCGCGCTGCCCAACCTCCAGCGCCTGGGGCTCGGCAACATCCGTCGGCTCGAGCACCTGCCGCCGGCGGAGGCGCCGACTGCGGCGTGGGGCCTCATGCAGCCGGCGTCCGCCGGGAAGGACAGCACCACCGGGCATTGGGAGATCGCGGGCCTCCACCTGGCGCGACCGTTTCCCACCTATCCCGGCGGATTTCCGCGCGAGGTGATCGACGCGTTCGCCCGCGCCACGGGGCGTGGCGTGATCGGCAACGTGGCGGCGAGCGGGACGGAGATCATCGAGCGCCTGGGCGAGGAGCACCAGCGCACGGGACACTGGATCGTCTATACGTCGGCCGACAGCGTGTTCCAGGTGGCCGCCCACGAGCACACCGTCCCGCTCGAGGAGCTGTACGCCGCGTGCGAGACGGCGCGACGGCAGCTCGTAGCGCCGAACGACGTCTCGCGCGTGATCGCGCGGCCGTTCGTCGGCGAGCCCGGCGCGTACCGGCGCACGGCCAACCGCCGCGATTTCAGCATCGCCCCACCCGACGAGACGCTGCTCGACGCCCTGGCCGCGGCGGGGGTGCCTCGCGCCGGTGTGGGGAAGGTGGATGACCTCTTCGCGGGCCGCGGCATCCGGTCGCGCCATACGTCGGGGAACGCCGAGGGGATCCGGGATGTACTGGAGTGGCTCCAGGGAGAGCAGGGTGGGTTGCTGTTCGCCAACCTGGTAGATTTCGACACGCTGTACGGCCACCGCAACGATGCGGCGGGGTTCGCTCGCGCCCTGCGTGAGCTCGACGACGCCCTGCCCGCCATCGGCGCCGCGCTACGAGAGGACGACCTGCTGTTCATCACTGCCGATCACGGAAACGACCCGACTACGGCATCCACCGACCATGCGCGCGAGAACGTGCCGTTGCTCGCGCTGGGTGACGTGGTGCATCCGATGTCGCTGGGCGCGCGTCGCACCTTCTCGGACCTCGGGGCAACGGTGGCGGAGTGGTTGAACGTCGGTTTCCGCGGCGCCGGCACGAGCTTCCTGCCGCAGCTGGAGCGCGGACCGTGACGGGGCGCGAGGAGACGCTGCTCCCCACCGACCGCGTCTGGACCACGCTCACCGAGCGTGCGATGGGCGCCATGGAGCGCGCCTACGCTCCCTACTCGGGGTTCCGGGTCGGCGCGGCGCTCCTCGCCGCGGATGGCAGCGTCACCGAGGGATGCAACGTGGAGAACGCGGCGTATCCGGCCGGCATCTGCGCCGAGCGTGCCGCGGTCGCCGCGGCGGTCACGCGTGGCGTGCGGTCCTTTCGCGCGCTGGTGATCGCCACCGAGGCCGACGCGCCGGCGCCGCCCTGCGGGATGTGCCGGCAGGTTCTCATGGAGTTCGCCCCGGAGCTGTCGGTAGTGAGCGTCACGCGCGGCGGCGCGGAGGCGCGGTGGTCGATGGCGGAACTACTTCCTCATGCCTTTACCCCCACGTGGCTGGAGCGCCGATGAGGCGCGCCGGAACGTCGGACGGAGTGTTCGGAGTGCCTGATCGGATCGTTCGCGGTGCGCTTGGCATCGCTCTTCTTCTGTCGGTCGGCGCCTGCTCGGAGCAGGTGACCGGCTCGCTCGGCTGTCCCCAGCTCTGCTCGGACCAGAGCGCCACCCTGCGCGACACCGTGCTCACCGGGGCGATCGTGCTCGACACGACGCTGACCGGATACCCGCTGTTCGGCACGACGCGCGAGCTGTCGCTCGTCAATCGCGGCGATACCGCCGACGTGCGCGTCGTGGCGCGGTTCGACACGCTGCCGAACCGGTTCGTGCCCCCGGCCCCCCAGGCCGACAGCTCGATCACGTTCGTCGACAGCGCGACGATGATCTTCGTCATCGACACCGCGTTCGTGCGCCCGACCTCCGCGGTCACGATCGACGCGTTCGACGTGGACACCACGGCCGCCGACGCCGATCGCGCGGCGCTGGTGCCGCTCTTCCGCCCCGATCGCCTGATCGGGTCCACCACCTTCCAGCCGTCGCAGCTGCGCGACACGCTGCGCCTGCAGCTGGACAACGCGGCGCTGCTGGCGAAGATCCAGGCCAACGCGCGGCTTCGGGTGGGGCTGAAGATCCGGGACGGGTCCTACCCGACGCTCCGCATCGCGGGCACCGCCTTCGCGCCGCGCGTGCGCTTCCGCGTGTCGGCCGACACCACGGTCGCGCCCGATACGGTGAACCTGTCCTCCAGGAGCCCGAGCGACGCCGTCGCCGCCTCGGCCTTCGCGTTGTATCCCGTCCACGCGGCCGGCGAGCTCCCCCCGCCGCCGCAGGACATCCTCGCCATCGGCGGCATCAACGGCGCGCGCAGCTACCTGCGCTTCGCCATTCCCGCCATCGTGCTCGACTCGGTACAGGTGATCCGCGCCTCGCTGGAGCTCACGCAGATCCCCTCGCGCTACGCGGGCGGAAGCGGTGACACGCTCACCGTCCTCACGTCGGCGGTGCTCGCCGGCCCGGCGGTGACCGACTTGGCCACGGAGCTGAACTTCCTGGCGCCCTTCGGCACCTTCGCCGTGGACACCCTCCGCCTGATCCCCGAGGCCAGTGCGAAGCGCACGGTGGAGATCGTGCAGCTCGTGCGTGCCTGGCGGTCGGTCGGTGCCGACCGCACCACGCGCGCCATCGTCCTGAGCGCGCTGCAGGAAGGCACCTCGCCAGGCGAGTTGAACTTCTACTCGTCCGACGCAGCCGACCCTGACGTCCGCCCGCGGCTTCGCCTCACCTACGTGCCGCGACGCGGCTTCGGTATTCCCTGATGATGCCACGCGCTTCTCTCCGCCTCGCCGCCTGTCTGGTCGCCGCGCTGCCCTGCGCCGCGCTGGCGCAGGGCACGCTCAGCACCCAGGGCTTCGGCTATCCGACGGGCACCCTCAGCACGCGAAGCCTCGGCACCGGTGGTGCGCTCGGCGAGATCGATCCCCTGTCGGTGAGCAATCCCTCGTCGATCCTCAACCTCGGCGGCACGGCGCTCTACTTCCAGGCGGAGCCGGAGTACCGCAAGATCAGCGTGAACGGGCAGAGCGAGTCCTCCACCGTCGCGCGCTACCCGCTGATCCTCGGCACCATGCGGCTCTCCCGCTCCGTGGCCGCCGGGTTGAGCGCCACGAGCCTGCTCGATCGCAGCTTCAGCACCACCTCGCACGGCACGGTGAACGTGGGCGGCACCGATATCGGGAGCACCAACACCTTCACCAGCGACGGCGCCATCGCTGACATCCGCCTCGCGCTGGCATGGGCGCCGGCCGAGTGGCTGCACCTCGGCCTCGGGGCGCACGCCATCAGCGGTGACAACCGACTGAACAGCACACAGGTGTTCGACGACAGCGCGCGCTATGCGCGGCTGGTGGACACGAGCACGGTGAGCTACGTGGGGAACGCCTTCTCGGGGGGGGCGGAAGTGTACCTCGGCCGCGCCGCCGTGCTTGCGGCGTCCTATCGTCGCGGCGGCACGATGTCGCTCAAGCACGGTGACAGCACGAAGGCGCAGGCGCGCGTGCCGGATCGCCTCGCCTTCAGCGCGGCATATCTCGGCATCCGTGGGAGCACGATCGCGGTGCGCACGGCGCACGACACGTGGTCGAACATGGCGGGGCTCGGCTCGGCCGCCCTCTCGGTTCATGACGGGTGGGACACCAGCGTGGGTGCGGACGTGCTCGGGCCGAGCCTGCTCGGACGATCGCTGCAGCTGCGCGCCGGGGGACGCTGGCGCACCCTGCCGTTCGGGGTGGGCGCCACGCCGGTGCGGGAGCGAAGCCTCTCGCTCGGCCTGGGAACGCTCATCGCCCGCGGGCGGGCGGCGCTGGACGTGGCGGGCGTGCGCTCGATGCGCGACGCGACCGGCGTGGACGTCTCGGAGTCGGCGTGGACGCTGAGCGTCGGGATCACGGTGCGTCCCTGAGCGATGAACGAGCTCGTTCCTCCTCCCGCTGACGCACCGGTCATCCTCGTCGCCGACGACGTGCCGGCCAACGTGGAGCTGCTGTTCGACCAGCTGCACGTCCTCGGCTTCCGCGCCATCGCCGCCGCCGACGGCCCGTCGGCGCTGCAGGTGTGCTTCGACCAGCATCCGGACCTCTGCATCCTCGACGTGTCGATGCCGGCGGGCGACCTCGGGGTGGACGACCGCTCGACCGGGTTCGAGGTGTGCCGCCGCATCAAGCGTGATCCGCGCACGGCACGCATCCCGGTCATCTTCGTCACGGCGCTGAACGACACCACCGACCGCGTGAAGGCCATCGAGGCCGGTGGCGACGATTTCCTCACGAAGCCCCACAACCGGCTGGTGCTCGGCGCGCGCGTGCGCTCGCTGCTCAAGCTCAAGGCGGCGACGGACGCGCTGGAGGAAAGTCTCCGGAAGCAGAAGGAGCTCGAGAAGGTCCGCGACGATCTGATGAAGATGATCGTGCACGACCTGAAGTCGCCGCTCACGTCGATCATCGGCGCGATGGAGATGCTGATCGACGGCGACTTCGGCGCCCTCACCCTCGAGCAGCGTTCGGCCCTTGGCGACGCCGAAGGCCGGGCCGAA
>DASURL010000268.1:0-3636 GCA_036280075.1 Gemmatimonadaceae bacterium
CTTGCCGATCCAGTTCCGCTGCGCCGTCTTCGTGCTCTCCGACCAGTCCAGGTGGTCGAGGTTCGCCAGCAGGCGCCCCGCGTAGTCGGTGATGCGGAAGAACCACTGCTCGAGGAAGCGCTGCTCCACCATCGTGCCGCAGCGCTCGCACGCCCCGCCGATCACCTGCTCGTTGGCGAGCACCGTCTTGTCGAATGGGCACCAGTTCACGGCGCCCTTCTTCTTGTAGGCGAGCCCCTGCTTGTAGAGCTGCAGGAAGACCCACTGCGTCCACTTGTAGTACCGCGGATCGGTGGTGGAGAGCTCGTGGCGCCAGTCCACCATCAGGCCGGCGCGCTTCAGCTGCCGGCGGAAGTTGTCGATGTTGCGCGGGATCAGCTCGGCCGGATGGACGCCGACCTTGATCGCGAAGTTCTCCGAGTGGATGCCGAACGCGTCATAGCCGAGCGGCTCGAAGACGGTGTGCCCCTGCAGCCGCTGGAATCGTCCATAGATGTCGTTCCCCGTGAACGCGAAGAGGTTGCCCACATGGAGCCCCTCGGCGCTCGGGTAGGGGAACATCATCAGCGCGTAGAACGGCTGCGCGCCACGCTGGAGGTCGGTGTCGTTCGTGCCCCTCCGTTCCCAGTGGGCCTGCCACTTCCGTTCGACGGTGGCGGGATCGTAGCCGGCCGGCTCGTCGCCGGTTGGCTGCTGCGGTACTGCGGCTTGTGTCATCAGGTCGGTCGGTCGGCGCTCGAGCTTCGGACGGGGTACCGGCGCCGGCTCACCCGAGCGGAAGTGGTTCTGCTATCGCAATTTAGTCTGGCGAGGAGGGCATTCAAGCACGCGCGCCGACGCGCGTTGCGCCCTGCCGTGCCGGATGTGGGTCCTGGCTCGTTCCTCACGTCATGACGTCTCCGTCGCTCTCGCTTCCCATCGGCGCTTCGCCCGCTCCCGCTCCCGCTCCGGCGTCGACGTCGGCGTCCCCTGCGCCCACGCCGTCGGCCCACGCCGCCCGGCGCACCACCTCCCTGCACCGCCGCTTCCTCGCCGCCGTCGGGCTCGTCGGCGCGGTGGGGATCCTCCTCCTCGCCTGGGGCGCGAATGCCGCCTTCACCGCGGTGGCCGACCACGAGGGCGGCCTGCGTGACGCGCGCGTCGGGATCGCCATCGGCGTCGTGGTCCTGCTGCTGACCCTGGCCGCGCTGGTGGCCGTGCTCCACTACTTCCTGGGGCGACGGATCTCGCGTCCCGCCACCGAGCTCGCCGAAGCCGCCGAAGCGGTGGCGGCGGGCGACTTCACCGTGCGCGTCCGCCATGGCGCCGACGACGAGATCGGCCGCCTCACCCGCGCCGTGGGCGCGATGATCGTCGAGCTGCGCCGGCTCGCCGGCACCATCGCCAGCTCGGCGCACGAGACGACGGCGATGTCGCACGACATCACCGCCAGCTCGGAGCAGATGGCCGCCGCCGCCGGCGAGATCGCGCACACGGCGAGCGACCTGTCGGCACAGTCCGCCGGGATGGCTGGCACCATCGCCGAGCTCGCGAAGTCGGCCGGCGAGCTGCGCACGCTGTCCGAGACGCTCTGCGCCGGTGCGCACGAGGGGGTGACGCGCAACAGCACGCTCCGCACCCTCGCCCTCGAGAACCGCGCCGGCCTCGACGCCAGCACCACGGCGCTCGAGACGCTCGGCCAGGACGTGCAGGCGAGCGCCGCCGCCGTCGAGACGCTCGGTGAGGCGTCGCAGGAGATCCGCTCCTTCGTCACCCTCGTGCGCAAGCTCGCGCGCCAGTCCAAGCTCCTCGCGCTGAATGCCGCGATGGAGGCCGCGCGCGCCGGCGAGCACGGCGAGGGATTCGCCGTCGTCGCGAGCGAAGTGCGACGCCTCGCCGCCATGTCCGCCGACGCCGCCGAGCGCACGGAGGAGATCGTGAACGGCGTCCTCACCGGCATCGAGCAGTCACGCACCTCGGCGGGCCGCGCCGTGTCCACCGCCGAAACGGTGCGCGCCACCACCGTGCGCGCGTCGGAGAGCTTCGCCGAGATCGAGCGCGCCGTGGCCGGCGCCGAGAGCTGGACGTCGTCGGTCGAGGAGACGTCGTCGGCGACGAGCCGCCTGGTGGCGGACATGACCGAGCGGCTGGAATCGCTCTCGCTCGGCACCGAGTCGTTCGCCGCCGCGATGCAGCAGGTCGCCGCGTCGAGCCAGGAGCAGAGCGCGAGCACGGAGGAGATCGCGGCCGCCGCGAACGCGCTGGCCGGCGCGGCGGAGCGGCTCGCGAAGCTGGTGGCGGGGCTGAAGCTGAACTGAGCTAGTCGGGGCGGCCCGCGTGGAACGCGGGCCTGTCCGGGCGCGGGGCTCGCTGCGCTCGCCTATGCTGTCTGGGCGCGCGCTGCGCGCGCTCTCGGGGAAGGGCACACCCATCCGGCTAACGCTTCACCGAAACGCCGTGCCCGACAGGCGGCGCCCCGCGCCGCCGCCCCGAGAGCACAGGCCCGGCGCGCAGCGCCGGGCCAGCGCCCGGAAAGCGCCGCGTTCCACGCGGCGCGCCCCGACTAGCTGTCAGTCCGGCTTCACCAGCGTCCCGCTGATCGGCCTCCCCTTCGGCCGCTCGTCTCGCTTGAACAGGTATGCCGACTCCACGTGCCGCGCGCCCTGCGCATCGCAGACGGCGAAGCGGCTCCCCTGGTACGCGCACGCGCCGGCGAATTCCCCCTTCTTGTTCACGGCGTAGTAGTCCAGGTCGAAGTAGGGACGGCCGCGCTCGTCGAGCAGCCGTGATTCGGTCATCGCGATCACGCGCTCCATCACCTTCATCAGCGCCGCCTCGGGCGACATCCCCTGGCGCATGAACTCCACGGCGAGGAAGGCCCCGCACACCTTGATGTTCGCCTCGCCGCGCCCGGTGCTGCCCGCCGCGCCGACCTCGTTGTCGCAGTACTGTCCCGCACCGATGATCGGGCTGTCGCCGACGCGCCCCGGGATCTTCCAGCTCAAGCCGCTCGTCGTCGTCACCGAGCCGATGTCGCCGGTCGCCGTGACGGCGTTCATGTTGATCGTGCCGTACGTGTGGGCGATGCCGGCCGCGTCGAAGAAGAGGTGCAGGCGTCGCTCGTCCCCGTCTTGACGGAACGCCGGCAGCCGGCGCGACGTGCGCGGCGGCCTTACCGGCTCGGCAATCTTCACGTCGTCCTTGTGGTCGAGCCAGTTGTCGTTCGAGTTCAGGTTCGCGCGCCAGCGCAGCCAGAACTGACGGCTTGCCTCGGTGAGCAGGTTCTGCGGCTTGAACCCCATCTCGATCGCGAACCGCCGCGCCCCCTCGCCGACGAGCATGATGTGGTCGGTGTAATCCATGACCGCCTTCGCCACCAGCGACGGCGTCGCGATGTCCTCCAGCGCCCCCACCGCGCCGGCGCGCTTCGTGGGCCCGTGCATCACGCTCGCATCGAGCTGCACCACGCCATCGGCGTTCGGCAGCCCGCCCAGCCCCACCGACTGGTCGTTCGGATCCAGCTCCTGGATGTTGACGCCGGCGATCGCCGCGTCGAGCGGATCGCTGCCGGCCACGATGCGGTCGTACGCGACCTTCACCCCGCGGATGCCGTTGTCGCTCGCCACCACCACCGGCCGGCCCGCGAAGGGCCCCTCG
>DASURL010000269.1:0-18982 GCA_036280075.1 Gemmatimonadaceae bacterium
ATCCGGCTTGAAGTGCTGGATGGCGAGCAGCGTGCGCACGGTCTGCGTGTAGGGCTGGTCCATCCGCACGATCCAGTCGCCCTGCTTCACCGTCACCGGCGCGTCCTTGGCGCTCGCGCCCTTGAGCGTGAAGTCCTGCGACGCGACCCGGACCTCCGTGGCGTGCTGGCGAAAGAGGTTCACCAGGTCCGCGGCCTCGGCCGACCGGCGCTGGCCACGCGGGATCACGAACGCATACGGTGCGCTCGTCTTTCCCTTGTTCGTCTGCCGCTCCGCCTTGAGGGCGAAGTTCTCGAGGAAGGTGTCGGCATGATCGGCCACGTACTTGAGCGCCGTCAGCACGCCCGACTCCTGGTAGTTGATGTTGCTGCGGATGCACCACTTGATGCCGTTCACCGGCGGGCTCGGTCGATCCCACCGCCGCTCCGTCTGCGACGCCGCCAGGTTGGTCACCTGGCAGTCGGCGTTCATGGCGGTATACGTCTCGTAGAAGCGGCCGATGGAGTTGTGGAGGTTGGCGATGGCGAGCATGTAGTTCGGCGCCCAGCCGTCGTAGAAGCCGTGCGTCCACACGCCGGGGAGGCCGCGCTTGGTGAGCTCCGTGATCTCCTGGTAGGCGAGCGTGTGCCACTCGTCGATCACGATCGGGTCGAACTCGTCGTTGTACGGCCCGGTGCCCGTGCTCGTGTGCAGGAACGCCACCGATTCGTGCAGGTCGTGCATCACCGTCGGGCGCCAGTGCACGAAGCCGTCCATCACGTGCTGCGTCAGCTTCTGCGAGAGCACCATCCCGTCGCGGTTGTTGTCGTGCGCCGTGTACTTCCCCCAATAGGTCAGCGACACGCCCTGCGGCCCGAGGCCGAGCGAACGGGAGAGCTTCGCCGCGTCCACGGCGCGGTCGCGGCCATCCACTTCCGTCACCGGCGTGATGAGCGTGACCACGTGATTGCGGATGTCCTGGATGAACGGCGTCTCCTCCACCGCGAGCCGGTAGCCGAGCTCCATCAGCATCTCGGGACTGCCCGTTTCCGGCGAGTGGATGCTTCCCGTGAGCCAATAGATCGGCTTCGCCTCCTTCACCAGCTGCGCGCGCTCCGCCGGCGTCCGGGTGCGCGGGTCGGCGAGCTTCGCCGCCATGGCGCGGTAGTCATCGAGCCGCGCGATCGTCGCCGAGTCGGCGATGGCGACGACGATCATCTCGCGTCCCTCGTCGCTCATGCCGAGCGAGAACAGCTTCACCCGCGGCGACGCGGCATCCAGGGCGCGGAAGTAGCGGTTCAGCTCATCGACGTACGCCAGGCGGCCGATGGTGCCGGGCACGTAGCCGAGCACCGTGAGCGGGGTGGGCACCGTGGCGGACGCCGGCAGGTGGTCCACCAGCTCGGTCGTGAACTTCCAGACGGAGTCGGTGGGCGTCAGCTCGCGGATGCGCGCCGTGTAGGCGGAGTCCACGCGCTGCTGCGCGGCGACGATGGCCGGCGCGCCAGCGATGAGGAGCGCGAGGGCGGAGACGAAGCGAGATCGCATCGGGCGGGAGGGATGAGGGCGGGAAGGGGCGACGCGGCAGAAGATGTCTCTCGCGCCGCGGCCGTCAACGTCTGCTACGCGCGTGGGATCGCTACCGTTCGCATTCCCCGGATGACGGTGTCGCCCGCGCACGATCGCATCATCCGCGCATGCGAGACCGTCCCGCCGCGCGCCCCGCGCTCACCCTTCTCGAGCTGGTGATCGTGCTCATGATCATCGGCCTCCTCTCCATCATCGCCGTGCGCGAGGTGGGTCACTACCTGGACCGCATCGCCGCCCGCTCGGCCGTGGCCGAGGCGGCACAGGTGATCCAGCAGGCGCGTGACGAGGCGCTGGCACGGCATGCGGTGGTGAGCGTGAAGATCGACACGGCGAGCGGCGAGCTCACGCTGCGCGAGCGTGGGCGCGCCCTGGCCGTCCACGCCCTCGCACACGCCCATCGCGTGGCCCTCGCGACGACCCGCGACTCGCTCGCCTTCGACGTGCGCGGACTCGGCTACGGCGCGTCGAACCTCACCCTCGTGGTGACACGAGGCCACGCGGCCGAGACGCTGGTGGTGTCGAGGGTGGGGCGGGTGAGGATGGGGCGGTGAGAAGGTCGGGATGTCGGGATGTCGGAAAGACGAAGAGGCCGGGAACGTCGAGTTCCCGACCTCCTGACCTGCCGACCTTCCGACCTTCCGACCTTTCGACCGTCCGTCGTTCAGTCCGCCGCCACCGTGCCGAAATCGTATCCCGGTACCGACACACGGGGGATCGGCTGGCCGATGACGCGCTCGATGGTGCGGACCATCGCGATCTCGTCCGGGGCCATGAAGGTGTAGGCGTCGCCCTCCTTCGCCGCGCGGCCCGTGCGGCCGATCCGGTGCACGTAGTCTTCCGCCTGCTGCGGCACGTCGTAGTTGATGACGTGGCTGATGTTCGAGATGTCGAGGCCGCGCTGGGCGATGTCGGTCGCCACGAGCACGTGCGTCCGGCCGTCCTTGAAGTCCTGCAGCGCGCGCGTGCGCTGCGACTGGCTCTTGTCGGCGTGCATCGCCGTGGCCCGCACCCCGGCCTTCTCCAGGTCGCGCACCACGCGGTCGGCGCCGTGCTTCGTGCGGGTGAACACGAGCACCGACTCGTGCTTCTTCCCGGTGAGGAGCTCCACGAGCAGCGCATTCTTCTTCTCGCGCGGCACGGGATAGACGGCGTGGGTCACCGTGCTCGCGGCCGCGGAGCGCATGCCCACCTGCACGACGATCGGCTTGCGCAGGTACTTCCGCGCCAGCGCTTCCACCTCCGGCGGCATGGTGGCGCTGAACAGCAGCGTCTGCCGGTACGGCGGGATCTCGTTCACGATGCGGTTGATCTGCGGCGCGAAGCCCATGTCGAGCATGCGGTCCGCCTCGTCGAGCACCAGCACCTCGAGGTCGTCGAACACGACGTTCTGCCGCTCGAGGTGATCGATCAGCCGGCCCGGCGTGGCGACGACGACGTCCACGCCGGCGCGCAGCCGCTTCTCCTGCGGCTCCACCGGCACGCCGCCATAGACGGCGGTGACGTCGATCTCCGCGTGCTTCGCATACTTGCGGAAGCTCTCCTCCACCTGCACGCACAGCTCGCGCGTCGGCGTGAGGATCAGCGCTCGCGTGCGACGCGGGCCGCCGATCAGGCGATCGAGGATGGGCAGGGTGAACGCGGCGGTCTTGCCGGTCCCGGTCTGCGCGAGCCCCATGATGTCGCGACCCTTGCGGGCGAGCGGAATGGCTTCGCGCTGGATTGGCGTCGGGCTCAGGTAGCCCGCGTCACGGATGGCGTCGAGCAGCGCCGGATGGAGCTCGAGGTCGCCGAAGCTGAGGGACGGCCCGGCGGCCGCCTCGCGCTCGGCGAGTGTCAGTTGTGTGTCGTCGGTCATTCGTCCTGATGCGTCGCGCCGGGGCCGCGATCCCGGAATTTCCGGGGCCGGCGCATGCACCGGACCCTGGGCGGCAGTAGCCGTCGCTCGACCGGTGCGATGATGGATAAGGATGCGATCGCGCGTTGCGATCGCCTGGGAGCCTGTCGGCCGCCGTTTGCGGCCTGCTCTTCGCTTCTCGATGCCTGCAATCTAACCGATCCGGGCGCTGGCGTCTACGTGGCGCGGTGCTGCCCTGACAGCGCGCTTCTCATTCGACGCCGTCAGCCTCCCAGCGTCACGAGGCGCATGACGTCGGCCGGGTACTCCTCGTTCACGGCGTGGCCTCCCTGCTCCACCACGCTCACGTGCAACGGCGCGTCTCGCGCCAGGAGCGACTCCACGTACCCGCGCGCGTCCAGCACCAAGCGATCACGCCCACCGAGTATCACCTGGACCTGGCGTCCGGAGGCGCGGAGCCGCTCCGCCATCGACGCCGCCGGGTGGCGATCCCACGTGAAGCCGAGCGCCAGCCGCCAGAGGGCGCGTGAGTACGCCGGAAACTGCGACGGCGCCCAGTACTGATCGATGTTCTGCGACGTGATGCGCGACGGATCGCCGTACACGAGCCGGTGCGCGCGGGCCACGCTCCCGCGCGTGAGCAGGTGCGGCATCAGCCGTCCGACGAACCCGAACCGCACCAGCGGGGTGAGTCGCAACGGCGGGATCACCCCGAACGCGGCGGGATTCACCAGCGCGAGCCGGCCGATGCGGGACTCGCCCGCCAGCGCGAGCTCGAGGGCGATCGTGCCCCCCATCGACTGCGCCACCACGTCCACGCGCTCCAGTCGTTCGACGTCGAGCAGCTCGCGCACCACCTGCGTCAACGGCGCCAGGCGATAGACGGCTGCATCCTCCGGCTTGTCGGAGAGACCGTGCCCGGGGAGGTCCGCCGCGAGCACGCGGTATCCCATCCTGGCGAGTGGCGCAAACCACGACCGCCACATGTAGATGGAGGCTCCCCAGCCGTGCAGCAGCAGCACCGGGGGCGCGCCGGCCGCCCCGCTCTCGGACACACGCAGGCGGAGCCCACCGTGGAGCTCCACCATGCGGGTGCGAATGCCGGCCACCCCGGCCGGAAACATCTCCCACGGCGGGAGCCGGCCGGGGAGCCGCTCCTCGTCGTGGGGCAGCGGCTCGGTCAGGCGATCTCGATCGGCCGGCCGGCCAGGCGCGCGATCAGGCCGAGCCGGAAGGTGATGTCCGTCCACCGCTCCTCGCCGGCAAGCTGGGTCTCCAACGGATACGCCGGCCACACGAACGGGTTGCTGCTCCGCGCCACCGCCATCCCCTTGTGCGGGTGCCAGACGCCGTCGCGATCGCGATCGTCGAGGAAGCGCTCGAACAACCTGGACCAGTTCTCGTTCCGCTTGAGGAAGCCGAGCCGCGCCATCAGCTCCAGCCAGAAGAGCGCGAAGGGAACGTCGGCATCGGCGGCGTTGCGATGCGGCAGGGGATCGCCGAGCACGAGGTGCGGCACCGAAACGCCGCGTCCGCCCACCAGCTGGATCGCTTCCTGGCGCGGCTGTGGCTGCGTGAGGTGTGCGTACAGCGCATCCATCTCATGATGGTGCTCGGCCCGGAAGAGGGGCATGTACGCGAGCATCATCAGCGCATGGATGGATGGAGGCGTCGCCTCGGCGGCAAGCAGGTGCTGGTTGCCACTGCGCACGAAGGGCTTCTGCGCCAGGGGCGAGCGCAGGTAATCGGCCATGCGCAGTACGATGCGGCGCGCCGCCCCACGCAGTCGCGGGTCGCCTTCGTAGCCGGCCTGCGCGAGGGCGGCCGCCGCCGCTTCGCGCAGCAGCGTGCGCCCGTGCCGCACCCCTTCGTCGTCCGGCGCGTGCTTGCCCCCCAGCTCATAGAGGAACGCGGGATCCTGGTCCTCGGCGAGGAGGCGAAAGAGGGCCCGTCGCGCATGGAGCAGGGGTGGCGTGTCCCTGTGCCACCCGTACTCGATCAGTCGTCTCACCGCAGGGATCGTCCCGATTCCTTCGAAGTGCTCGGCGCGCGAGGAAGGGATGTTGAGCATGTTCCCGTTCCACGTGCCATCCAGCGACTGCTGGACTGCCAACAGCAGGGCAGGCCGGTGCGTAAACGGAAGGACGCTCACCTGCCCTGCTTCCTCGGGAGTCAGCCGCGCGACTTCGGTGAGCGAGCGGTACTGGATGGGTGGTGCTGCGTGCTGGAGCAGCCAATCCAGCGGAAACGACACCGGGCTCGGCGGGGGTGGGGGCGGTGGCGCGACGGGGGGTACGAGGGGTCCCGTAGGCGTGGCGGCCTCTCCCTCGAGAGCGGTGGGAGTGGCGGTCGCGGTGCTGTTCGACGGCGGCGGCAGGGTCACGGATGGCTCGCGAGCAGGCGGTAGATCCAGACGACGCAGTGTAGCGCCCGGGCGGAACGGCCCGGGACGAGGCGGGTAAGCATAGCAGATTCACCCGCCCTCGCTAGAGGGTGATTTGTAAGTTATTATACAGCAACGAGTTGAAAATTTTTTCCTGCACGTCTCCAATCCCGTACGTCTCTCCAGTCCCCCGAGGGTAACATGAAGAAGGCACTTCGCATGGTGGCGCTCGGCGCCGCGCTTCTCATCGGCGGCGCCACGCTCGCGCAGGCGCAGGCCGGCGGAGCCCAGCAGCAGGGCGAGCGGCGTGGCGGCCGCAACATGGAGCTCAACGGCATCGAGCTCACCGACGCGCAGAAGGCTCAGCTCGAAGCCATCCAGAAGAAGTATCAGCCCGAGATGATGGCGCTCCGCAACGAGATGATGAACGGCGGTGATCGCGCGGCGCTCATGAAGAAGGCATCCGAGCTGCGCGAGAAGCAGGCGAAGGAGATCCGCCCGATTCTTACCCCGGATCAGCAGGTCGTGTTCGACAAGAACCTGGCTGAGCAGCGCGCGCGCATGCAGCAGCGCCAGCAGCAGGGTCCGCCGTCGCTCTGAGCGGGTTCGTCGCACTGATCTCTCCCGGAGCCGCGCGCCGTGCGAGGTGAATTCATCGACCTCGACGGCGCGCGTCTCTATTACTACGCCGCCGGTTCGCGGGGCGTGGGTGAGCCGGTCGTGTTCGTGCACGGATTTGCCACGTCGAGTCATCTCTGGCGCGACGTCGTGTCGCTGATGCCCGCCGGCCACCGGCTGGTCGTGCTCGACCTGCTTGGCCACGGCCGCAGCGATCCACCGGGACGCCGCGCACTCGGGCTCGCGGCGCACGCCGATCGCCTCGTCGCGCTGCTCGATGCACTCGGGATCGACAACGCCACCATCGTGGGGCATGGCCTCGGCGGCGGCGTGGCACAGGCGCTCGCCGTGCGCCAGCCGGAGCGCGTGGCGCGACTCGCCCTCGTGGCGAGCGTGGCGTTCGGGCAGTGGGCGCCACGGGACGTCCGTCTGGCACGCGCCACCCTTCCGCTCACGAGGCACCTGCCACCCGCGTGGCTGCTCTCGATGGTGCGCGCCGAGCTCGAGCGCGGATACGCCGACCCGACGCGAGCCACGCACGCCATCGACCGCTACGCGCGGCCCTTCGCCACCGATGCGGGGCGCGACGCGCTGGTGCGCCACATCGCCGCCCTCGATACGCGCGAGACCGATGCCCTCGGCGCGCGCCTCGGCGAGCTCGCGGTGCCGACGACGGTGATCTGGGGCGCCCAGGATCCCTTCCTGCCCGTGCCGCTCGGCGAGCGCCTTGCCGGCGCGATCCCGGGCGCCACGCTCGACGTCATCGCCGAGGCGCGGCACTTCCTCCCGGAAGAGGCGCCGCGTCAGGTGGCGGATTCGCTCACGGCGCTGCTGGAACGCTGAGCGCTGCTGTCGACGCGACTGTCGTCACATCCGCCGCACTTCGTTCGCCGCATCCACGGCGTGACCGATCTCGCGCGAGAGGGCGCGTGCTTCCTGCGTCGCGTTGGTGACGTCGGACATCGCCGACCCGAGGCCGGACGAACGGAGCTTGAGCAGGTCGAGACGCAGGTTCTGGAGCGCGAGCCCCGCGCTCTCGATCTGCGCGGCGAGCGTGCCCCGCCGCTCGGTGAGCTCGGCGATCGAGGCGCGCTGCCGCTCGAGCAGCGTGATGCGGCGCTCCTGCTCCGCAGTGGGCTCCGGTCCCGCCTCGGCGCGCAGCACGCCGAGGCGCCGCTCGAGCGTGTCGGGTGATGCCCCGGCGAGGTCGGCATCGAGCCGATGCAGGGTGAGCGCGAGCGCACCGACTCGCTCCGCGAGCGCATCGAGGGTGGGCGCCACGTCCGGGATCATCCCGCGCTCGGCGGGCGCCAGCCGCGCCAGGATGTCCCTCGCCGCGGCACGATCGGCGGCCGCACGCCGCACGCCTTCGCCATAGGGGCCCGCGAGCACGTCGGCCGGCGCGAGCGAGAGGGCCTCCTGCCCCGCGTTCACCGCCGGGAGCTGCGCCGCACTCGATCGTGCGGGGAGCGGCGGAGCGCCGCGGCTGAACAGGCGACTGAGCGGAACGCCATCGGCCCAGAGCTTCCCCGCATGCGTCGCGGTGCCGATGAGGATGAACGCGCTCGGAAAGATGAACCACGGGAAATGCGGCGACGTGAGCCCGTTCACGACGGCGAGCGAGGCGACCGTTCCCAGTGCGCCGATGCCGCGGCGTCGAAATCGCGAGATGCGATCCTCGAGCGGACGCGTGGGATCGTCGTCCTCGCCTCGTCCACCGCGTCGCAACCCTCGCCGGAGCGACTGCTGCTCGCGCTCCCACTGCCGCTGCCGGTAGCGCCACTCGCGCCATTCCGTGCGGGTGCCCCAGACGGGCATGGGCGGCATCGGCGCCGACTCCGGCGGGAGTCCCATGGGGTACGGCGCCGGTGGCGCCGCATCGTTCGGGGGCAGGACGGGCAGGCTCGCGGGTGCGACCGACGGCGGTGCTGGCGCCGGCTCGGCCGCCGTGGACGCCAGCGCGTCGCGGAACGCGCCCGCGTCCGGCCAACGCTCCTCCGGCTTCTTGGCGAGGGCGCGCGAGATGGCGTAGGCGAGCGCGGGCGGCACGTCGGGACGCAGCGAGAGCAGCGGCCGCGGCATCTCCGACACGTGCTTCACGAGCATGGCCGGCGTGTTGGACGCCTTGAACGGCGTCTCGCCGGCGAGCATCTGGTAGCCGATCACGCCGAGCGAGTAGACGTCGCTGCGCGCGTCGAGGTCGCGATCGCCGAGTGCCTGTTCCGGCGACATGTAGGCCGGCGTGCCGATGGCGATGCCGGTGACGGTGAGCCGCGTGTCGCCGGCGGCGGCCCGTGCGATGCCGAAGTCGGTCACCATCGGGCGGCCGGTCCGGCGGTCGAGCATGATGTTGTCCGGCTTCACGTCGCGATGGACGACGCCGTGCGCGCCGGCGTACGCGAGCGCGTCGGCGACGCCGATGAGGATCTGCCGCGCTTCGTCCACCGGCAGCCGCGTGTCGCGCGCGAGCCGCTCGGCGAGGCTTTCGCCCTCGACGAGCGCCATGACGAAGAAGACGAGACCGTTGGTCTCGTCAACGGTATAGATGGGCACGATGCCGGGGTGCGAGAGCTGCGCCGCGGTCTGCGCCTCGCGCAGGAAGCGCTCGCGCACGTCGGCATTGAAGGCGAGCTCCGGGGGCAGCACCTTGATCGCCACCTGGCGGTGCAGGCGCAGGTCGGTGGCGCGGTAGACGACGGCCATCCCGCCGCGTCCGATCTCACGGTCGACCAGGTACTGCGTGCCGACCGCGACGACGAGGCGGTCGAGCAGCGGATCGGTCACCCGCGCCCGCCGGCGCGGGGCGAGTCGGCGTTCCGCTCGTTGTTCATGCGACCCATCTGGTCGGCGACGAACAGTGCGTCGTCGACGTTCTCGGTGAGCTTGATGGCCTGGTTGGCGAGCGCCGTGATGTGCTGCTGCGCCTGCGGCGAGGCACCGAGCCGGAGCAGGTCGAAGCGCATGTTCTGCAGCGCGATGGCGCAGGTCTCGATCTTGGCGGCGAGGTTCTCCTTGCGCTGGCTGGAATCCACCAGCGCGCGCCGCTGCCTTTTGAGGTACGCCAGGCGGCGCACGCGATCCTCGCTGCCGCGCTCCAGCGGGTTGGCCGCGTTCTCGAGCGTGGTGATCTCCCGCTCGAGCTGCTCGCGGGCTGCCGCGAAATCCTGGCGCGCCAGCTCCTCGTGGGCGAGCGCGAGCCCCTGCACCTTGTCGGCGAGCGCGCTGGCCGAACGCCCCACGTCGCCGAGCTGCTCGCGCTGCGCCTTCGGCAGGTCGCTCAGCCGGCGCAGGATCTCATCGCGGTCGGCGAGTGCCTGGCGCACGCGATCGCCCTGCGGTCCGCTGAGCTGCGACGCGGCATAGGCGCGCCCGGCCGGCGACTCGGCGAAGCTGCCCGGTGCGAACCCGGAGGGGACCGCCGGTGACATGCGTGCCGCGAGCTTGCGCCGCTGGCGCTCCTCACGGAGCCGCGCGCGCGTGCGCGAGTCGAAGAGCGACCGCACGTACTCGGCCGCTTCCTCGAACACCTCCATCAGCTCGCGGTCGCGCGGCTGGCGGAAGACGTCGCGCCAGTCGTAGCCGTCGCTCCAGAGCTTCGCGTACTTGAGCGCGATGTAGATGCTCCAGATGACGGTGATCGGGAAGAAGTCCGACGTCCCGAGCAGCGAGAAGAGGACGATGACGCCGTTGACGAACAGGTACGGCGCGATCTTCCGGCGGAACTGCTGCACCGGCGGCGCCTCCCAGCGGCGCAGCTCGTCGGGCGTCACGCCCTGCATCGCGAGCGGTTGCGCCGAGCCGGCGAAGGGCATGGGCGCGTAGGACGGCTGCGGCGGCCCATACGCCGGCGCGCCGCCATTGATCGCCGAGGACGACATGCCCGGCGGCGCACCGGCGGCCGCAGCCTCGGCGGGGCGCGCGGCGACGGACGGCATGGCGGGCGCCGCGGCGCGCGGCGCCGGCGTGGCGCGCGAGTCGAGCGCCGCCACGAGCGCCGTCGCGTTCGGGAACCGGTTCTGCGGCTCCTTCTCCAGCAGCATCATGATGCTGCGGCCGAGATCCGTCGGCACGTCGGCGCGACGCTGCTCCACCGGCACGGGGCGCTCGGAGATGTGCTTCACGAGCATGGCCGGCGTGCTGCTCGCCGTGAACGGCGGCTCGCCGGTGAGCATCTGGTAGCCGAGGATGCCGAGGGAGTACAGGTCGCTGCGCCCATCGATCTCGCGCTCACCGGCGGCCTGCTCGGGCGACATGTACGCCGGCGTGCCGATGGCCATTCCCGTGGCCGTGAGCCGGCTGTCGCCGGTGGAGTCCATGGCGCGCGCGATCCCGAAGTCGGTGACCATCGGCCGGCCGGTGGACGCGTCGAGCAGGATGTTGTCCGGCTTGATGTCGCGATGCACGACGCCGCGCTCGTGGGCGTAGGCGAGGGCGTCGGCCACGTCGCGCAGGATGCGTCGCGTCTCGTCGATGGTGAGCACGCCCCGCTCGTGCAGCCGCTTGGCCAGGTTGTCGCCGGCCACGTACGCCATCACGAAGAAGACCAGCTGCTCCTGCTCGTCGACCGTATAGATCGGGACGATGTTCGGATGGGAGAGCTGCGCTGCCGTCTCCGCCTCACGCAGGAAGCGCGAGCGGATCTCGCTGCGAAAGGCCAGCTCCGGTGGGAGCACCTTGATGGCGACGGTGCGCTTGAGCCGGCGATCGCGGGCGCGATAGACGATGCCCATGCCGCCCCGACCGATCTCGCAGTCGAGCTCGTAGTGGGCCGCAAGCGCACGCTGGACATGAGCACGGAGCTCGTCGTCCGCGGCGGTGGCGAGCGGATCGGGAGGGGCCAAGCGACGGCGATGGGTCAGGGTGAGGCGTGACGCGGACATAGTAGCACGACGGCGCGACGCGGGAAAGACGGCCACGGCGGCAGGAACACTACGTCAGGGTGGCCGTCGGAAGTGTCAAACCCTGCCGTGCTGTCCGGCGCGGCATGGAATGGAGTGTGCGACTCCACCCTCACCCGAGGCTCATGCCTGCAGGCCGCGAGTGCTCCCTGGCTCTGGCCTGCGTGTTTCTTCATCCAGGTATCGACATGGCTCAGCGCCAGACCCTTCCCGTGCTCCCGCTCCGGGGGACGGTCATCTTCCCCGGACTGACCCAGCCAATTTCCGCCGGCCGCCCCGGTACCCTGCGCGCCATCGAGGCCGCGCTCAAGGGAGACCGGCTGGTGTTCGCGGTCGCACAGCGTGACAACACCGACGAGCCGACGCCGGAGATCCTCTACAACGTGGGCGTGATCGCCCGGATCGGGCAGATCCAGCGCGGCCTCGGCGGCGTCCAGCTCCTCCTGCAGGGCGAGCAGCGCGCCACCGCGCTCCAGTACACCACGGTGGACAACTATCTCGCCGCGGTAGTGACGCCGCTCGACGAGATGAAGCCGCTGAACGAGGACGATCCCGCCTTCGTCGCGCTCTACAAGGAGATCCGCGAGCGTGCCGCCGAGCTCGGCGAGCGGCGCGGCCTCCCGGAGGAAGTGGTGCACCAGGTCCTGGACGCCGTCACCGATCCGGGACGGTTCAGCGACCTCGTCGCCGGCTATCTCGAGCTGTCGGTGCCCGAGCGGCAGGGACTGCTGGAGAACCTGAACGTGGAGGATCGCCTCCGTCGCGTGCTCGTGCACGTGCAGCGCCAGATCGGCATGATCGAGATGCAGGAGGAGATCAAGTCGCAGGTGCAGGAGGAGCTCGGCGAGCGCCAGCGCGAGATGTACCTGCGCGAGCAGATGAAGGCGATCCAGAAGGAGCTCGGCGACGACGACCAGAGCAAGGAGATCGAGGAGCTGCGCGAGAAGATCGCGAAGCTCGACCTCCCGCCGGCGGCGCGCACCGAGGTGGAGCGCGAGCTGGGGCGCCTGGAGCGCGCCGGCCGCGAGTCCATGGAAGCACAGGTCATCCGCACCTACCTGGAGTGGATCGCCGAGCTCCCGTGGAACACGCGCAGCGACGACAACCTCGACCTCGCCCGCGCCCAGCAGGTGCTGGACGAGGACCACTACGGCCTGCCCGACGTGAAGGACCGCGTGCTGGAGTTCCTGGCCGTGCGCCAGCTGCGCGCGCAGGAGATGGCGAACGAGGTGGAGACGACGGGCGAGGTGCCGGTCGCGCAGTTCCGCGCCCATCGCGAGGACGCCACGCCGGCGCTCGGCATCCCGGACGATGGCCGGCCGGTGACCGACAAGAAGGAAGCGAAGGCGCGCGCGATGGCGAAGGGCCCGATCCTGCTCTTCTCGGGACCGCCGGGCGTCGGCAAGACGTCCATCGCCAAGTCCATCGCCCGTTCGCTCGGCCGCGAGTACGTGCGCGTGGCGCTCGGCGGCGTGCGCGACGAGGCCGACATCCGCGGCCACCGTCGCACGTACGTGGGCGCCATGCCCGGCCGCATCATCCAGGGGCTCAAGCAGGCGAAGACGCGCAACCCCGTGTTCCTGCTGGACGAGGTGGACAAGCTCGGCGCCTCGTTCCAGGGCGATCCGGCAAGCGCGTTGCTCGAGGTGCTCGATCCGGCGCAGAACGACACGTTCACCGATCACTATCTCGGGATTCCGTTCGACCTGAGCGAGGTGCTGTTCATCGCGACGGCGAACTTCGTCCAGAACATCCCAGGTCCGCTGCTCGACCGCATGGAGGCGGTGGAGTTCGCCGGCTACACCGAGCGCGAGAAGGCGGAGATCGCCAAGAAGTACCTCATCCCGCGCCAGCTCGAGGAGGCGGGGCTCAAGAGCAAGAACGTGCAGTTCACCGATGACGCCGTGGCGAGCATCGTGACGAACTACACGCGCGAGAGCGGCGTGCGCCAGCTCGAGCGCCAGATCGGCGCCGTGGCGCGCAAGATGGCGCGCAAGCTCGCGTCCGGGCAGTCGGACGACCTCACCATCACCCCCGAGGACGTGCGCGAGCTGCTCGGCCGGCCGCGCGTGCATCCCGAGCGCGCGAACGAGGAGAACGAGATCGGCGTGGCGGCAGGGATGTACTACACGCCGATGGGCGGCGACATCATGTTCGTCGAGGCGGCGATCCGCCGCTTGCACGGCGCCCAACGCTCCACGGACAGCGAGGACCAGAAGATCCAGGTGAGCGGCTGGGGAAACGTGTCCCTCATCCTCACCGGCCAGCTCGGCGACGTGATGAAGGAGAGTGCGCGCGCCGCGCTCACCTACGCCGCCACGCACGCCTCGGCGCTCAAGATCCCGGAGGACCGCCTCGGGTCCATCGAGGTGCACGTGCACGTACCGGCGGGCGCCATCCCGAAGGACGGGCCGAGCGCCGGCGTGGCGATCTCGGTGGCGCTGGTGAGCGCGATGTCCGGCCGCCCGGTACGCCACGACGTGGCGATGACGGGCGAAGCAACGCTGCGTGGCCGCGTGCTGCCGATCGGTGGGCTGAAGGAAAAGGTGCTCGGCGCACATCGCGCGGGCATCACGACCATCATCCTGCCGAAGGACAACGAGGCGGACATGGAGGACATCCCGGAGGAGGTGCGCAACCAGCTCACCTTCCATCCGGTGAGCACGCTGGACGAGGCGTTCGCGATCGCGCTGCTGCCGTCGCCGGATGGCGAGAAGGTGGCGAAGCCGACGATCATGGAGCGGGAGGAGGATGCGGTGGGAGCGGGGGCCTGACAGGAGCCGGGGGGCGGGGGCTACCCCTCCGCCCCTGTCCCCATTACTATTCACTTCAGCGACGCACCCCCGTGCTTCGGTACGGGTGGTCAGTACCGACGGACGTGGACCTGCTCACCGCAGGTCCTTTTTTTTCGCCCGCGTCGCTGCGTGTGCGGCACAGTGCCGTATCTGCAGGGCGAGCCCCCGCGTGAGGGTGCCGTTCACGTGCAACACGCAGTCAGCCCGGACGGAGTTCGCGCCCGACTGCACATCATCATTTGGAGAGTACTGCTATGCGTACGACCGGCACCGTGAAGTGGTTCAACGACACGAAGGGCTTCGGCTTCATCACCCCCGCGAACGGCGAGAAGGATTGCTTCGTGCACCACTCCGCCATTCAGGGCCACGGCTTCAAGTCCCTCACCGAGGGTGAGTCCGTGGAATTCGACGTGGTCCAGGGCGCCAAGGGCCCGGCCGCGGAGAACGTCGTCAAGCTCGGCCGCTAACACGGCGCAACGGAAGGCCCCCTGCCGGCATTGCCGGCAGGGGGCATTTTCTTTGTCTTCACTTACGGATGCTCGTGGATTCACGAGCAGGTAAAAGGTACCCGGTACCTCGTACCAGGTACGAGGTACCTTTTCCCCGCAGTTGCGAGTCTCGAGTCAGTATCCGGAAAGCACGCCGAACCCTCCCCCTCGCCACGGGATGTCCCTCACCACCTGCGGCTCCGTGCCCGGGATGAAGTACTCCGTGTAGCGCTGCGCGGGCGGCGTGAGGGCGTCGGCCGGGAGCCCCGTGGTACGGTCGAGCTGCAGGGCGAGGAGGCCTGCCGGGGGTGACCAGGCTGCGGGCGCGGGACGCCCCGCGTAGTAGTGCGCGATCATGTCGCCCCAGATCGGCGCGGCGAGGGAGCCGCCGGCGGCACCGGGCATGATGGTGGACGGGCGGTCGAAGCCGAGCCACACGCCGGCCACCAGGTCGGGTGTCATCCCCATGAACCAGACGTCCACGTTGTCGTTCGTCGTGCCCGTCTTCCCGGCCACCGGGATGCTCGACGGCACGGCGCGACGCGCCGGCCCACCGGTGCCGCGCTCCGCGGCGTCGCGCATCATGTCGCGCACGATGAACGCCACCCGCGGATCCATCGCCGGCACGGGAGTGGACGGCGGACGCTGGTAGACCACGCGACCGCGTGCATCCTCGATGCGCGTGATGAGCCTCGGCTCCACGACACCGCCGAGGTTGTCCCACACCGTGTATGCGGCCACGTAGTCGATCGGGTGCACTGCCGATGCGCCGAGTGCGCTCGCCGGCACCGGCATGATGGGCGTGGAGATGCCGACACGGCGCGCGATCGCCACCATCGAATCCAGGCCCTCGATCATCGCGAGCTGCACCGCGACCGGATTGCGCGAGTGGATGAGCGCCTCGCGCATGGTGATGGGGCCGAGGAACTTGCCATCGGAGTTGTCGGGGCTGTACACGTCGCCCCCCTCGATCGGGATGGCGATCGCGGTGTCGGGCACGATGGTCGCCGCGCTCAGGCTGTCCTCGATGGCCTTCGCGTAGACGAACGGCTTGAACGACGACCCGGGTTGGCGGAGGGCGAGCGTCGCGCGGTTGAAGGGCGCGAGGCGGTAGTCGCGGCCGCCGACGAGGGCGCGCACGTCGCCCGTCGAGGGATCCATGGCCACCACGGCGCCGGCGAGGGCATCGCGCTTGTCCTTCGCCGCGGCGAGCGTCGGGTGCCGATAGCCGGGACGCTTCTCGATCTCGGCCGTGCCGCGCAGGAGGGCGTCGTGTGCCGCGCGCTGCAGCGCGACGTCGGCGGTGGTGTACACCTTGTAGCCACCCTTCGAGACGTCGATACCGGCGTTCTGCGCCGCCTGGCGCACCGCGTCCACGAAGTAGTCCGCCGGCGCGGCCATTCCTTCGTGGGGCACCGTGGTCACCGGCTCGGCGCGCGCGCGCGCCGCGTCGGCCGTCGAAATGAACCCCTGCTCCGCCATGAGGCCGAGGATGAGGTCGCGGCGCACCTTCGCGCGGTCGGGGTGGCGGATGGGGTCGTAGCCGACGGGCGACTTGGGAAGCGCAGCCAGGGTGGCCGCCTGGGCGAGGGTGAGCTTCGCAGCGCCCTTCCCGAAGTAGTGGCGCGACGCGGACTCCACACCGTACCAGCCGTGGCCGAAGTTGATCTGGTTGAGGAACGCCTCGAGGATCTGCTCCTTCGTGTAGTGCTTCTCCATCTCCCGCGCCGCTTCCTGCTCGCGCAGCTTGCGGCCGAGGCTCACGTCGCGCCGGTCGATCTGGTCCGGGTGCATGTTGCCGACGAGCAGCTGCGTGATGGTGCTGGCGCCGCCGCGGTTCTTGCCCGTGATGCTCTCCAGCAGCTTGCCCTTGATGGCGCCCGCCACGCCGATGATGTCCACGCCGTCGTGCTCGTAGAAGCGCTTGTCCTCCACGGCGATGAAGGCCTGGCCGACGTACTTCGGCAGCGTTCGGATGGACACACTGGTGCGCGACTCGCGGCCGATGTCGCCGAGCATCGAGCCATCGCGGGCGAAGACGAGCGAGGATTGCGGCTGCGCGACGATCTGCCAGACGGGTCCGGTGCCCTGGGCGCGGGCGGTCGACGGTGCCGAGAGCAGGATGGGGAGGACGACGAGGGCGGCGAAAGCTGGACGGGACATGCGCACGAAAGGAGGGTGTGCCTGATAAACGACTGAGCACGCAGTTCGTACCGACCGGACCGCCCATTGTTCACCGGATGTTGCCGGTTGACCGGCCGACGGCGATTCTTAGGCGATGCCCGCCGCCCCGACCGCTCCCTTCCTCGTCCTGGCCCTTGCCCAGCTCCGTCCACGGAAGGGCGATTACGCCGCCAACCTGGCGAAGATCGGCGCCATGCTCCTGCAGGCGGCGTCGCTGGAGGAACGGCCTGGCCTCGTGTGCTTTCCGGAGACCGCGCTCACCGGCTACTTCCTGGAAGGGGGCGTGCGCGAGCATGCAGTGACGGCCGGTCAGCTCGCGGCCGACCTGCACCGCATCTACGCCGGCCCGCCGGTGGACGTCTGCGTCGGCTTCTACGAAGTGTGGCGCAACCGGCTCTATAACAGCGCGCTGTACGTCTCGCTCGGCGAGACGGTGCCGCTCGTGCGGCACGTGCACCGCAAGATGTTCCTCCCCACCTACGGGTTGTTCGACGAGGAGCGGTTCGTCGAGCACGGCCTCGAGGTGCGGGCGTTCGACACGCCGTGGGGACGCGCCGCGATGCTCGTCTGCGAGGACGCGTGGCACTCGATGACGGCGACGATCGCCGCGCTGGACGGGGCCCAGCTCGTCATCGTGCCCACCGCACCGCCGGCCCGTGGCGCCTGGCCGGGCCACGGCGACCTGTCGCGGCCGGCGAGCGTGTCGCGCTGGGAGCGCCTGGCGCGGGACATCGCCGACGAGCACGGCGTGTTCGTCGCGCTGGCCCATCTCGCCGGCAGCGAGGGAGGAAAGCAGTTCCCCGGCGCGGCGCTGCTCGCCGGCCCGCGTGGGGAGGTGCGGGCGCGGGGGCCGCTTTGGGACGAAGCGCTCGTGGTGGCACGCATCGATCTCGCCGACGTGACGCGCGCGCGCGCCGACATGCCGCTCATCGCGGACCTGGAGACGATGGCGCCGCACCTGCGCGAGTCGATGGCCAGGGTGGCCGCCGGGACGCCGCACCTGCTCGCGTTCGATGGCATGGACGCGATCGCGGCGACGATGTCCGGCGGGGACCTGCTGGACGCGACGCCGATACGGACGACCACCCCCGCGTTGCGCGCGGCGACGAAGCTGCCGGTGGTGATGGGAAGCGTGAACGGCGAGCCGCCACCGCTCGAGGTGGATGGTGCGCTGCTGGAGGAGTGGCTCACCAGGTTCCTGCGCGACGAGATGTCGCGGCGCGGCTTCGCGCATGCCGTCGTGGGCGTCTCGGGCGGGGTGGACTCGGCGGTGACGGCGTACCTGGCGGCGCGCGCGCTCGGTCCGAAGAGCGTGATCGGCGTACGCATGCCGTATCGCTCCTCGAGCCGGGAGAGCCTCGAGCATGGCCAGCTCGTGATCGACGCGCTCGGCATCGAGGGGCGGACGCTGGACATCAGCGCGGCGGTGGACGGGTACCTTGCCAACGAACCGGATGCCGATCCATCGCGTCGCGGCAACGTGATGGCGCGCATGCGGATGATCACGCTGTTCGACCTCTCGGCGAAGCATCACGCCATTCCGCTGGGCACGGGGAACAAGACCGAGCGGCTGTTCGGCTACTTCACCTGGCACGCCGACGATTCGCCGCCGATCAACCCGCTGGGTGACCTGTTCAAGACGCAGGTCTGGGCGCTGGCGCGGCATCTCGGCGTGCCGGAGGTGATCGTCGGCAAGGCGCCGTCGGCGGATCTGGTGGTCGGGCAGACGGACGAGGGCGACTTCGGCATCAGCTACCAGAAGGCGGACGAGATCCTCAACTGGATCCTCAGCGGCTACACCGCGGAGGACCTCGTGGTGCGCGGGTTCGACGCGAGCGAGGTGGCGCTGGTGACGAAGCGCCTCGCGTCCACGCACTGGAAGCGGCGCCTGCCGACGGTGGCGATGATCAGCCCGACGGCGATCGGGGAGAGCTATCTGAGGCCGGTGGATTACTGACGGAAGGCGGGATGGGGGGATTGTGAGAAAGTCGGGAGCCACCTCCCGACCTTCCGACCTCCCGACCTCCCCCGGCATGCTCCTCGCACCCTGGCGCCATCATGGCGACCACGCGCAAGCGCACCGTGAAGCGACCGGTGTCAAGGAAGAGGAGTGCGAAGACGGGAGCGAAGGCGACGAAGAAGACTTCGACGCGCAAGGCTTCGACGGTCGGGAGGAGTTCAGCGACGAAGAA
>DASURL010000270.1:0-15164 GCA_036280075.1 Gemmatimonadaceae bacterium
CTCGAGGACTTCATGTCGCAGGCGACGGCCGGCGAGGTGCGCTCCCTGCGCATCCTCATCAAGGCCGACCAGGGCGGCCCGGCTGAAGCGCTGGCCGACGCCCTCAGCCAGCTCGGCACGAGCGAGGTGCAGGTCGAGGTCGTGCACCGTGGTGTCGGTGCCATCACGGAGAGCGACATCCTCCTCGCGCGTGCGTCGGGAGCCATCATCATCGGCTTCCACGTCCGGCCGGACAACAACGCCCGGGCGGCCGCCGAGCGCGAGAACGTCGACATCAAGCTCTACCGCATCATCTACGAGGCCGTCGCCGACGTGCGCGCCGCGCTGGAAGGGATGCTGCGGCCCGAGGAGCGCGAGGTCGTGCTCGGCGAGGCGGAGGTCCTCGACACCTTCAAGGTGCCGAAGATCGGCGTCATCGCCGGCTGCGCCGTCCGGAGCGGCATCATTCGCCGCGATGGCCGCGTGCGCATCATCCGCGACGGCGTGGAGATCTACGAGGGCACCATCCATTCGCTCCGTCGCTTCAAGGACGACGTGAGGGAGGTCCGCGAGGGCTTCGAGTGCGGTATCGGCATCGAGAACTTCAACGACATCAAGGTCGGTGATCGCATCGAGTGCTACCGCACGGAAGAGGTCGCGCGCACGCTCGAGTCGGCCCAACAGGGCTGATCGCGCGGCGGGCGCGCGTCCCGACGCGCGCCCGCCTCTCTCGTCCCGCACCGGTGCATTCCCGTGTCTCCTGAACATCACCGTTCCGACCGCGTCGCCGCCGCGATGCGCGAGGAGATCGCCACCTTCCTCGCCAACGACGCGAAGGATCCCCGCATCATGGGGCTCGTGACCGTCACCGCCGTCGAGGTCACGCGCGACCTGCGCCACGCGAAGGTGTTCGTGAGCGTCCTCGGCTCCGACGCCCAGCGGGCCGCCACCTTCGAGGGGCTCGCCGCCGTGGCGCCGCACCTCCGGGGGCGCGTCGGCCGCGCCCTGCGGCTCCGCGCTGCCCCCGAGATCGAGTTCCGCAACGACGAGAGCATCGCGCACGCGGCTCGCATCGAGCAGCTGCTGGCGCAGGTGCGCGGCGAGACCGATGCCGCACCCTCCGACCCCCAGCCTCCCGCGCCCGGTGATGAGGGACGCGACGGCCGCTGACGGCCTCCTCCTCGTCGACAAGCCTGCCGGCGTGACGTCGCACGACGTCGTGCTCGCCGCGCGGCGCGCCTTCGGGGAGAAGCGGGTCGGCCACGCCGGCACGCTCGACCCGTTCGCGACCGGGCTGCTCGTGCTCCTCTTCGGCCGCGCCACCCGGCTGCTGCCGCACCTGGACGGCGTGCCCAAGGAGTACGAGGCCGCCATCACCTTCGGGCGCGAGACGGATACCGACGATCTCGGCGGCGCCACGGTGCGCGAGGCGGCGGCGCCATCCGACGAGGCGATTCGTGCCGCGCTTCCGCAGCTCACCGGCACGCTCCACCAGCGGCCGCCCGCCTACTCGGCCAAGCGCGTCGCCGGCCGCCGCGCGTACGAGGCCGCCCGCGCCGGCGACGCGCTCGAGCTCGCGCCCGCCGTCGTCGAGGTCTTCGAGTGGCGTGATCTGCGACGCGAGGGCGACACCCTCTTCGCCACCATTGCCTGCGGCGGGGGGACCTACATCCGTGCCCTGGCGCGCGATCTCGGGCGCCTCACCGACAGCGCCGCACACCTCACGGCCCTTCGCCGCACGCGCAGCGGCGCCTTTCACGTGAGCGACGCCGTGACGCTCGAGCGCCTGCGCGAGGGCGGGGCCTCTCTGCGCCCGGCGCTCGACGCCCTCCCCACGCTGCCTCGCATCCTGCTGCCGGAGCCGGACGCCGAGCGCGTGCTGCGTGGCATCGCCATCGATCGCGTGGCAGGCGCGGCGCCGGCGTCGCGCGCTGCCCTCGTGGACCAGCGGAGCGGTGCGCTCCTCGCGCTCGCCGTCGCCGATGGCGTGCGGTGGCAGCCGCGCGTCGTGATGCACCGTGTCGACTGACGTGAAGCTCGTTCTCGATTCGAGCTCGCCGTTGCCGCCACACGTGCGCGGCACGGTGATCACCGTCGGGACCTTCGACGGTGTGCATCGCGGACACCTGGACGTTCTCGCTCGTCTCGTCGACCGCGCGCGCGATGTTGGCCTGCCCAGCCTGCTCGTCACCTTCGAGCCCCATCCTCTCGAGGTGGTGCGCCCCGAGTCGGCGCCGCTGCTCCTGAGCACCCGCCACGAGAAGCTCGCGGCGCTCGCCTCCACTGGCCTCGAGTACGTGGCCATCGTGCCTTTCACCCCCGCCTTCGCGCGGCGGTCGGCCGAGCAGTTCGTCGACCTCACCTTGCGCGAACGCTTCCGGATGTCGGAGCTGCTGATCGGGCACGACCATGGCTTCGGCCGCGGCCGCGAAGGAGACGCCGAAACGCTTCGCGAGCTCGGCCGCGCGCGCGGCTTTCACGTGGACGTCGTGCCGCCCGTCCAGTCTGCCTCCGGCGAGCCGGTGAGCAGCTCGCGCATCCGGCGCGCCGTTGCCGACGGGCGGCTCGACGACGCGGCAGCGGGCCTCGGGCGCCCCTATGCGCTCACCGGCACGGTCGTCGCCGGTGACGCGCGTGGCCGCCTGCTCGGCTATCCCACGCTCAACGTCGAGCCCGAGTCGCCGAGGAAACTCCTGCCCCTCGACGGGGTCTATGCGGTGGACGTCGCCACGCCGCGCGGCCGCTTCGGCGGCATGCTCAGTGTCGGTGGGCGCCCCACCTTCGACGACGACCGGCGCACGATCGAGGCGCACTTGTTCGAGGCCAGCGGTGATTTCTATGGGGACGTGGTGCAGGTGAGCTTCGTCGCCCGCCTGCGCGACATCGTCCGCTTCCCGGACGCCGTGACGCTCGCCGGCCAGCTCGCCGTGGACGAGCGCGACGCGCGACGCGCGTTGACGGTTCCTGCCGGTTCGCGTAACCTTAGTGGTTCCACGCCCGTACCTCCCTCCACCCAGTAGTCGCATGTCCAACCTGAAGTACCGTCTGGCGATCATCGTCGGACTCGTGCTGCTGTCCGCCTGGGCGCTCTTCCCCCGCGACGTGAAGACCCGCCAGCGCCACGCCGACGGCACCTTCTACGACACCGTGACGCGCCGCGTGCCGCTGCGGAAGGGGCTCGACCTCTCCGGCGGGATGCACCTCGCCCTCGACGTCGACGAGTCCAAGGGCGTCGTGGCCAACAAGAGCGAGGCGATCGATCGCGCGCTCAAGGTCGTGCGCACCCGCATCGAGGGGATGGGCGTGTCGGAGACCATCGTCCAGAAGGCGGGCAACGACCGCATCCTCGTCGACATTCCAGGCATCGACGACCGCGAGCGCGCCATCAGGCTGGCCCAGGACCAGGCGTTCCTCGCCTTCCAGATCACCGACAAGACCAACGCGCTGGCGAAGGCGCTGCCGCGCCTGGATGGCATCGCGCGCGCGAGGGGGTTCGGTGCCGCGCCCGCGACGAAGGCGACGGGGGGCCAGCAGAAGGGCGCCGGCCTGAACGGCCTGCTCACGAGCGGCGACACCACGAAGGCCGCCGCGAAGCCCGACAGCGCCGCGGCCGACACCGCGAAGGCCACGGGCGAGATCTCGAAGTTCATCCTCGCCGGCCAGATGCCGGGCGAGTACGTGTACGAGGCGAAGTACGACGACCTGCTGAAGAACTTCTTCCGTGACTCGGCGGTGGTGGCCGCCCTGCCGCCGGGGAAGGTCGTCCGCTTCGGCAACGACTCCACCGTCCAGGGGGGCACGACGTATCGCTACCTCTACATGCTCGACGAGCGGCCGATCATGACCGGCGAGCACCTGAAGGATGCGAAGCCGAATACCTCGCCCAGCGACGGCACGATCGTGCAGTTCTCCCTCGACAACGAGGGCGGCCGTCGCTTCCAGCGCGAGACGGCGCGCCACCTCGGGGACTACATGGCGATCGTGCTCGACAACGTCGTCATGGGGCGCCCCCCGGTCATCCAGGGCGCCATCGGCACGAGCGGCCAGATCACCATGGGGCAGGGCCGCGATCTCCAGGCGGCGCAGGACCTCTCGCTCGTCCTCAAGGCCGGCGCGCTCCCCGTGCCGCTCAAGGTCGCCGAAGTCCGCAACATCGGACCCAGCCTCGGCCAGGATTCCATCAACAAGTCGTTCATGGCCGGCGGCATCGCCGTCGTGCTCGTCATCCTCGTGATGCTCGTGTACTACCGCTTCTCCGGCTTCCTCGCCGTGATGGGCCTGCTGCTCTACGTGCTCTACACCCTCGCCACCCTTGCCGGCTTTGATGCCGTGCTCACGGTGCCGGGGCTGGCCGGGTTCGTCCTCTCCATCGGTATCGCGGTGGATGCCAACGTGCTGATCTTCGAGCGCATCCGAGAGGAGCTCGATCGCGGCAAGACGGTGCGCACCGCGATCGAGGAGGGCTTCCACCACGCCAAGAGCGCCATCATCGACTCGAACGTCACCACGGTGCTCACCGCCATGGTGCTCTACCAGTTCGGCACCGGCCCGGTGAAGGGCTTCGCGGTCACGCTCATCGCCGGTATCATCGCGTCCATGGTCACGGCGATCTTCGTCGTGCGGACCTTCTTCCTCCTGTGGCTGAACCGCTCGCGCGGCGCCCAGACGCTGAGCATCTGAGGGCCAATGCTGCGAATCCTGCACGGCACCAAGATCGACTTCGTCAAGCCATGGCGCATCGCCGTCGGCGTCACGATCGCCTTCATCCTGCTCGGCTTCGTCATGCTCGGCGTCCACGAGGCGCGGTACGGCAGCGCCCTGGCGCAGAGCATCGAGTTCACGGGCGGCACCCTCATGCAGCTCGAGTTCAAGCAGCCCCCCGACGTGGGCCAGATCCGCAGCACGGTGGACGCCGCCGGCTTCCCGGGCTCCGAGATCCAGCAGTTCGGCAGCGACCGTGAGTTCACGGTCCGCGCCGCCGGCCATGTCGAGGAGCCCGGAGCGGCCGTCGAGAATTCGGCCAAGCAGATCCAGGCGGCGCTCGAGCAGCACTTCGGCGCCGACAACATGAAGGTGGTTCGCACCGAGATCATCGGACCGCGGGTGGGCAAGGAGCTCACGCGGAACGCGGCGCTCGCCATCCTCATCTCCCTCCTCGTCACGCTGGTCTATCTCGCCTTCCGCTTCGAGTGGCGCTTCGGCGTCGCTGCCGTCATCGCCACGGCGCACGACCTGCTCAGCACCCTCGCCTTCCTCGCGATCATGCGCATCGAGGTCTCGCTCACCGTGGTGGCGGCACTGCTCACGGTGATCGGCTACTCGCTCAACGACACGATCATCATCTTCGATCGCGTGCGTGAGGACCTGAAGAAGAACCGCACCGATTCGCTCTACGTGGTGCTCAACAAGGCGATCAACGAGACGCTGCCGCGCTCGGTGCTGACGCACGTGACCGTCGCCCTGGCGACGCTGTCGTTGCTCCTCTTCGCCGGCGAGGTGATCCGGCCGTTCTCGTGGATCATGCTCTTCGGTATCGTCACCGGCACGTTCAGCTCCATCTACATCGCCGGCCCCACGCTGCTGTGGATCGAGCACCGGTGGCCTCGTCCGCATGGCGAGCGGCGTCCCGTCATGCACAACACGGCCGCGACGCCCGGCAGCCGGCCGGCGAGCCGCGCCACGGCCGGAGCGCGGTGATCCTCCTCGCCGCCGCAAGCGCCATCTCGAACCGCCGCCTCGCGCGGCGGTTCGTGCATCGATGAGCTACATCGACAGCCACGTCCATCTCGCCGACCCCGCGTTCGACGAGGATCGCGATGCCGCTGTCGAGCGCGCGCGCGCGGCGGGCGCGGCGGCGCTGGTCTGCATCGGGGAGTCGCTGGACGCGGCGCGCCGCGCACGGGCACTCGCCCGGCGCCACCCCGGGTTCTGCTGGTTCACGGCCGGCATCCACCCCCACGACGCAGCGGATTTCGTGGCCGAGCGCGACATCCCCGCCATTCGCGCCGAGCTGGAGCTGGGAGCCGTCGCCGTGGGCGAGTGCGGGCTCGACTATCACTACGACCACTCTCCACGCGAGCTCCAGCGGGCGGCCTTCGCCGCCCAGCTCGCGCTCGCCGGCGAACGGACCCGGGCGGTGGTCGTCCACACGCGCGAGGCGGAGGACGACACACGGAGCATGGTGGTCGAGGCGGGGCGCGCCGGCGTACGAGGCGTGCTCCACTGCTTCACCGGCTCGCACGCGCTGGCGCGTGCGGCGCTCGACGTCGGCTGGTTCGTCTCGTTCAGCGGCATCGTCACCTTCCGGAAATGGGACGACGAGGCGCTCCTGCGCCTCGTCCCCGATGACCGGATCCTCGTCGAGTCGGACGCGCCATATCTGGCGCCGGTGCCCCATCGCGGCCGCCGCAACGAGCCGTCCTGGGTCCCGCGTACCATCGACCGCCTCGCGGCCGCGCGTGGCGTCCCATCCGACGTGCTCGCCGAACAGTCTGCCGCGAACGCGCGAGGGCTGTTCGGGCTGGCGTAGCCCCGCTCCCGCGCTAGAATCCGCGGTGGGTGCGCACCACGCGCACCCGTCACAATTTGCCGAGGAGATTGCCTTGCCGTCGCAGACCGTGCAGACCGACCAGGCCCCCGCCGCCATCGGCCCCTACTCCCAGGGAATCATCGCCAACGGCGTGCTCTACACCGCCGGGCAGATCGCCCTCGACCCCGCGTCGGGGCAGGTCGTGGCAGGGGACGTCGTCGCCCAGACGGAGCAGGTCTTCCGCAACCTCTCCGCCGTTCTTGCCTCCGCCGGGGCGGGCTGGAAGGACGTCGTCAAGACGACCGTCTTCCTCATGGACATGGCCGACTTCCCGCGCATGAACGACGTGTACGCGCGCGTCATGGGTGACGCGCGGCCCGCGCGCTCCACCGTGCAGGTCGCCGGCCTGCCGCGCGGCGTCCTCGTCGAGATCGAGCTCATCGCCGCGCTGCCCACCGCGCGCTGACGCGCGCCCACTTCCAACCACCCTCGCATGTCGACGAGCAGGACGCGCGCGGAGCTCTTTCGCCTCACGAGCTTCGCGCGCTGTGCCGGTTGAGCCGCCAAACTGGGTCCGGGTGACCTGGCGCAGGCGCTGAGCGGCGTGCCCGTGCACGCCGATCCCCGCCTCCTCGTCGGACGCGAAAGCTTCGACGACGCGGGGATCTTCGTCGTGCGCGACGATCTCGCGCTCGTCCAGACGGTGGATTTCTTCGCGCCCATCGTCGACGATCCGTACGACTTCGGTCGTATCGCCGCCGCCAACGCGCTCTCCGACGTCTACGCCATGGGCGGCGAGCCCCTCACGGCGCTCGCCATCGTCGGCTTTCCTGCCGGCAAGCTCCCGCTCGAGGTGCTGAGCGACATCCTGCGCGGCGCCCACGACACCGTGCACGACGCCGGTGCGGTGATCGCCGGCGGTCACTCCATCATCGACGAGGAGCTCAAGTTCGGCCTCGCCGTCACGGGACAGGCGCACCCCGGTCGCCTGCTCCGCAACGCGGAGGCACGCCCGGGCGACGTGCTGGTGCTCACCAAGCCACTCGGCACCGGCCTGCTCGCCACCGCCGCCAAGGCCGGCCGGCTCGGCGACGAGGCGCGCGAGGCGCTGTACGCGAGCATGCGCGCCCTCAACCGCGATGCGGCGCGTGCCGCGCTCTCGTGCGGCGTGCGCTCCGCCACCGACGTCACCGGCTTCGGCCTGCTCGGGCACGCGTCGCACATCGCGCGGGAAAGCAGGGTGTCCATCCGATTCGACGGTGCGTCGCTTCCCGAGCTCCCGGGGGCGCGCGAGCTGTGGCGCGGCGGCACCCGCACCGGTGGAGCGGAGCGCAACGAGCAGTTCGTCGCGCCACTGGCCGACTGGACGCGGGCCGACCCGGCGGACGTCGCGCTGGCCCTCGATCCACAGACGTCGGGCGGGCTCCTGCTCGCCGTGCCGCCGGCCCTGCTCGACGACTATCTTTCCGCCGTACCGCAATCCGTGGTCGTCGGGGCAGTGGTCCCCCGCGACACGTCGCTACTGCTGCTCGCGTGAGCACGGGAGTGGATGGGGCCTGGTGGCTCCCCTCGTCTTCAAAACGATCGCGAGGCGCACCGCGTCTCGGGTGGGTTCGATTCCCATGCACTCCCGCCAGCGCGCCCCTCGTTCCCGATGTGCACGGTCGTGAGCCAGCCTGATCCCGTTCGCCGACGCCTCGCGCTGCTCACCCTGGTCGCATGTCTTGCCTGCGCGCCGGCAGTCGTGAGGGCCCAGCGCGCGGACAGCGCGCGCGTCGCTCCACGAGCGAACCCGACCGACACCGCAGCGGCGCGCGTCGTACGTCCGCCCCTGTCGCCGCGGCGCGCCTTCCTCTATTCGCTGCTCCTGCCCGGCTATGGGCAGTCGGTGCTCCGCCGGCCGGGCGCCGGCGCGATCTTCGTCCTCACGGAATCGATCGCCATCGCGATGCTGCGGGAGTCGCGGGCCGACCTCGCCGAGGCGCGCGCACTGAAGCGCGACTCCCTCGTCGTGATCGGCGTCGATCCGGCCAGCGGCCAGCCGATCACCCAGCGCAATTCGTTCGACCAGCAGCTGATCGACGTCCGGCGCGGGCACGTGGAGGATTGGGTGGCCTTCCTCCTCGCCAATCACCTCTTCGCGGCCGCGGATGCCTACGTCGCCGCGCACCTGTGGGATCTTCCCACGCAGATCTCCGTGCAGCCGGGAGCGGGCGGCACGGTCGTCGGCGCGCGCCTCAGATGGTGAGCGGCCGCGGCGATGCCGCCGCCCCCATTGGCGTCTTCGATTCCGGGCTCGGCGGCCTGACCGTCGCGCACGCCATCATGCGTCGCCTCCCGCATGAGAGCCTCGTCTACTTCGGCGACACGGCGCGCGTGCCGTACGGCCCGAAGTCTCCGGACACCGTTCGTCGCTACAGCCGCGAGATCGCGCACTTCCTGCTGGAGCAGGGCGTCAAGGCCATCGTCGTCGCCTGCAACACCGCCACGGCTCACGCGCTCCCGGCACTGCGCGAGGAGCTCGACGTGCCGGTGCTCGGCGTGGTGGAGCCCGGCGCCCGCGCCGCTGTCCAGGCATCACGCAGCGGCCGGATCGGCGTCATCGCCACCGAGGGGACCATCCGGTCGGGCGCCTACGCGCGCGCCATCCATCATGTGGCCCCGGACGCGGACGTGACCGCCCTCGCCTGTCCGCTGTTCGTCCCGCTCGTCGAGGAAGGATGGACGGACCACGAGGCAGCCTACCTCATCGCCCACGAATACCTCGACCCGATCACGCGTGCCGGCGTCGACACCCTCGTCCTTGGCTGCACGCACTACCCGCTGCTCAAGCGGCTCATCGGCGAAGTCGTCGGCCGTCCGATGCGCCTCATCGACAGTGCCGAGGAGACCGCCGCCGACACGGCGCGCATGCTCGACGAGCTCGGATTGGCGACGACGTCGGACGACGCGTCGTATCGCTTCATCGCGTCGGACGATCCGCAGCAGTTCCTATCGCTGGGCCAGCGTTTCCTGGGGGACGTGATCGAGCGCGTGGAGATTCATTCCCTCGGCTGAGCCCCGCCACTCCCGCAGCGCCACCCGCTCCGGCGTGACGAGCAGGTAGGTGGGCGCATCCAGCCAGCTGCCGGCGTTCGCATAGACGTTCCCGCTCGGCATGCGCTCCAGCGCCGCGACGTGCGAGTGGCCGTAGATCAGCAGCTCGGTGTCCGTGCTCGCTGCCAGCGTCGCGCGTGCGACCTCACGCAATCCCCGGCCGGCGTCGCGAGGCTGGTACGTGCGGCTCGCGTGCGAGCTTCCCATCGCGAGCCGCGTCGCCCAGTCGGGATGAATGCTGCGGAAGGCGCGGATGGCGAGTCGATTGCGCAGCACCCGCCGCAGCGCTCGATATCCGCGGTCCTCCTTCTCGCGCAGGCCATCGCCGTGTTCCACCCGCGCCTGCCACCCACCGAGCGTGCCCGTCCACGGGCCTTCGACGAACGTCACGCCCGCCTCGCGCAGCACGTCGCCGCCCCAGCAGTCGTGATTGCCGGCGATCATCGTGACCGGAAGTCCGGCGTCGCGCAGGTCCATCAGCGCCGCCAGCGCGCGGACACCGCTTCGTGGCACCACGCGCTTCCACTCGAACCAGAACTCGAACAGGTCGCCATTGATCAGGAGCGACCCGGCGCGCCCAGGCAGGGCGCGAAGGAACTGCAGCAGCGCACGCTCCACCTCGGCCGGCGCATGGCCAAGGTGGATGTCGGAGATCACGTAGGCGGGCGCAGGTGCATCGGGCACGGCAGGAGTCTATACACCGGACTGCCGCTTTACAAACGTCATGCGTTCCGGCAACTTCGCGCGCGACGCTCACTCCGCATTCCCTGAATCGTCGTGACGACTCGCCGCACGCAATCCACCGAATTCCGCGTCCGCTACGCCGAAACGGACCGCATGGGCGTGGTGTACCACGCCAACTACCTCGTCTGGTGCGAGGTCGGCCGAGTGGAGTTCATGCGCGCGCTCGGCAGCGATTACGCGGCCCTCGAGGCGCAGGGCACCGGCCTCGCCGTCACCGACGCACGGGTGCGGTATCTTGCACCAGCACGGTTCGACGATCCGATTCGCGTCGTCACCACCCTCACGGGCGTTCGCTCGCGCGCCGTCTCCTTCGATTACGAGATCACGAATGCCGATTCCGGCGTCAGGCTCGCTACCGCGCATACGGACCTCGTGTCCATCGATCGCGATGGTCGCCTCATGGCAATCCCGGCTGACTTCCGCCTTGCGCTGGAGGCGGCGATCTAGCGTCGCTGCGCTCCTCCTCGGCTCGCTCGCGCTGCCAGCGGGCGCGCAGGCATCCCGCGTGTCCCCGCGTGACGCGGCCTGGCTCGCGCGGATCCTCCGCGTGGAGGACACCCGGCGGGATGAACCGCTGTTCCTCGACTCACTCCTCCAGCACGGGCAGCCTGTCGCGCGGGCGCGCGCGGCCCTCGCCGCCGGTCGCATCGGTGCGCGCGGTCACGTCGCGGCGCTCCGCCAGCACACCGCGGATCCCGATACCGCGGTTGCGGCCACCGCCTGGTTCTCCCTCGCGCTGCTGAGGGACTCCGGCGCCGTCAGCATGGCTGGCCGTGCGCTGCGCGGTCCGGCCACCGTCGCGATCGAGGCGGCGCGACTGCTCGGCGACGTCGGTGAAGCGGGACGGGCCGGGATCATCACCGGGCTTGGCGACTCCACGCTCGACCCCGCCGTGCGTGCCGCGCTGCTGCTGGCGGCGGCGCGCCTTCGCCCGGTGCCAGCGACGGCCGTCGTGCCGTGGGTCGCGAGCTCGGACACGGGAGTGGCGTGGCGCGCCGCGTACGTGCTGGCGCGCGGCCGAAGCAGCGCCGGCACTCGCACGATGCTGTCCGCCGCGCGGTCGCCCAGCGCCGGGGTGCGTGAGCAGGCGGCTCGCGGCCTGGCGCGAGCCGTCGCCGGAGATTCCCTGGGCGACAGTGCGCTCGTCGCGCTTCGCCTCCTTGCCACGGACTCCGTCCCTCGCGTGCGCGCGAACGCCGTGCGCACGCTGTCGTCGTACGGCGCGCGCGCGCGCCGCGAGCTCACCACCGCGTTGCGCGACCCGGACGCCGGCGTCCGCGTGACTGCCGCGCAGTCGCTCGGGGCGGTATTCGATTCCTCCGCTGCAGGCTGGGCGGACGCCTTCACGGCGGACACCCTCCTCGTCTTCCGCCAGGCCGTCGCCGAAGGCGCCGCAGCGCATGGCGTCACCCTCGCCGGCGCGGCCTCGTGGCGCACCTCGCCCGATTGGCGCTATCGCGCCGCGAGCGTGGCGCTGGCGGCCCGCGGTCGCGCCGAGGAGGCGGCGACGAGCCTCCGGGCATGGCGTGGCGACCGTGACTCACGAGTGCGCACGACGGCGGTCGCGGCGCTCGCCACCCTCATGGACAGCGCCACCGCGCGCGACTCGGTGCGGGGAGCGCTTCGAGAGGCATTGGCCGACCGCGATCCGTTCGTGCGTGCCGCCGCCCTCGGCGGACTCGCCAGCGGCGCGTCGATCGGGGACCTGGCCCTTGCCCTCGACGCGTACACCGCGCACCTCGCGGATCGCGATCCCGACGCACGCCTCGCCTTCTGGCAGCTGGCCGATTCGGCACTCGCGCGCGCTGGCGCCGCGCTCCCGGAGAGCCTCGTCAGCCGGCTGAGCACGTTGTCGCGGCCCGCCGATCCACTCGAGCGGATCGCGGCCGCCCGCATTCCGCGATTCGCTGCCTGGGCGGACTCCACCGGAACCGCGCGTCCGCTCGCCTGGTACCGGGCTCGGGCGCGGGAAGTCATCCGGCGGCCAACGCGGTCCGCGCTGCTCCAGACGGCGCGTGGCACCATGCGGCTCACGCTGTTCGCGTGGGACGCGCCACTCACCGTCTACAACTTCACCTCGCTCGCGCAGCGACATTACTTCGATGGTCAGCGCTTTCACCGCGTGGTGCCGAATTTCGTGATCCAGGCTGGCGACCCGCGCGGCGATGGCAACGGCGGTCCTGGATACGCCATCCGCGACGAGATCAACCGGCATCGGTATGGTCGCGGAGTGCTCGGAATGGCGCTGTCCGGTCCCGATACCGGCGGAAGCCAATGGTTCGTCACGCATTCGCCACAGCCGCACCTCGACGGGGGCTACACCATCTTCGGTGAGCTGCAGTCCGGCGCGTCCGTGCTCGATCAGATCGTTCAGGGAGACCGCATTGTCCGCATTACCGTTCGCTGAGTCGCGCACGATGCGCGCATGGCCGCTGCTCGGGCTCGTCGCGCTGCTCGCGTCCTGCGCACCGCCACGGGTCCATCCCCTGGAGGGCGCGCCGGCGCCAGTGCAGCGCCTGCCGAAGGGGGACCTGCCCGAGGGCAATCGCCGCATCGTCTTCAAGTGGGAGCTGAGTGACGGTGACATGAGCGCTCGCGGGGACGGCGTGGCGCGGATCGCGTCGCCCGACAGCGTCCGGCTCGACTTCTTTCTCGGTGGCGGCTTCGGCGGCGGCTCCGCCATCCTCATCGGCGACTCGCTGCGGATTCCCGGCCCGCAGATGGCCCGCAAGCTCGTGCCCCCGCGCGCCCTCCTCTGGGCGGCGCTCGGCCGCTTCCAGATTCCGGCCGAGCCGGACACGGTCGTGAAGGTGGACGAGGGGATCGTGCGCGCCGACATCGGCAGGCCGGTCGCCTGGCGGGTGTCGTTCCGCGGAGACACCCTCGTGCGTCTGGAACGTGTGGAAGGGGGGCGCCTGCAGGAATGGGTGCAGCGGTCCGCCGACCAGCGCGTGGAATATCGCAACGAGGCCAACCGCCGCACTCTCACGCTCGACATTCAACGCTCCGATGCCGTTCCGTCGTTCGATCCCGCGATCTGGGATTTCTAGAGTCGCCCGGGCGCTTCCACTCTTCGCGCTGGTCGCGCTCGGCGGCTGCCTCACGCATTATGGATTTGCCGGCGGGGGCCTGCCGCCGCACATCCGCACGCTCGCGATTCTCCCGCTCGAGAACGAGACACCTTCGCCCGACATCCAGCGCGAGCTGTTCGAGGCAATGCGTCGCGACCTCGACTCGCGACTTGGAGTGCGCGACGCCCCCGAGGAGCGCGCCGACGCCGTGCTGCGCGGCGTGATCCGCACCTACGACCCCGACATCCCCGTCGGCTTCAACACGACCTCGACCCAGGCCGTCGCATCGCGCCGCAAGCTGCAGGTCACGGTGGACGTGCAGATCGTCGACCAGACCAGCGGCAAGACGATCTTCGAGCGGAAGGGACTCCGCGCGGAGGGCGAGTACGCGGAGCGCGACGAGGCGGGGGGGCGCCGGGAGGCGATCAAGCGCATCGTCAACGACCTCATCGAAGGAGCGCAATCCCAATGGTGACCCCGCGACGCGGCGGCAGCTCGCTCGGATGCCTCTTCACCCTGCTCGTGCTCACTGCTGTCGGCTACTTCGGCTTCAACATCGGCGAGGTGTACTTCCGCTACTTCCAGTACAAGGACGCCATGCGCCAGGAAGTGCGGTTCGCTGCCCACAACAGCGACGCGGTCATCGTGCGCCACCTGCGTGATCAGGCTGACTCGCTCGACCTCCCGCAGGCCGCGGGAAACGTCGTGGTCCAGCGCGACGGACGGCATATCGAGATCGAGGCCGAGTATTACGAGCACATCGAGCTTCCCCTCACGGTGCGCGAGGTCTACCTGAATCCGCACGCCGAGGGAATCTTCTGAGCAGCGACGCGATCATCGATCCCGCCGAGCGGATCCGCGACTGGGGCAGCGCGCGGCGGTGGCGCGAGGCGCAGGGCGGGCGCGTCGTCTTCACCAATGGCGTGTTCGACCTGCTGCACCCCGGCCACGTGGACGTGCTGCTTGGCGCGCGCCGCGCCGGCGACCACCTCGTCGTCGGGCTCAACAGCGATGCCTCGGTGCGTCGGCTCAAGGGACCCGATCGCCCGGTGCGGAGCGAGGCGGAGCGGGCGTACGTCCTTGCCGCCCTTCGCATGGTGGATTGTGTCGTCGTGTTCGAGCAGGACACGCCATTGGAGCTGATTCGGCTCCTTCGCCCGGATGTGCTCGTGAAGGGGGGCGACTACTCCGAGAGCACCATCGTCGGGGCGCCGGATGTGCGTGGCCGGGGGGGAGAGGTTATCGTGATCCCACTCACCCCGGGTCAGTCCACCACCAGCATCATCCGGAAGCTTCGTGGCAACTCCAGCAGCTGAACCCCGTCGCGTCGGTCGCTCCGCCGACGCGCTTCGTCCCGTCACGCTCGAGCGGGGCGCCGCGCCGTACGCCGAGGGCTCGTGCCTCGTGTCGTTCGGGCGCACGCGCGTGCTGTGCACCGTTTCCGTGGAGGACGGAGTGCCGGGCTGGCGCCGCGGCCGCGGGGAGGGATGGCTCACCGCGGAGTACGCGATGCTGCCGCGCGCCACGTCGACGCGTACCTCGCGCGAGCGCGGCCAGGTCGGCGGCCGCACGCAGGAGATCCAGCGCCTGATCGGGCGCAGCATCCGCGCCATGCTCGATGACTTCGCGTGGGGCGAATACACGCTGAAGATCGATTGTGACGTGCTGCAGGCCGACGGCGGGACGCGCACGGCCGCCATCACCGGCGCCTCGGTGGCGGTCTGCGACGCCTTCGACTGGATGGT
>DASURL010000271.1:0-11922 GCA_036280075.1 Gemmatimonadaceae bacterium
GCGTGGTTGCCGCCTGCTCGCGCCGCGGCGATCTTCGCGCGATGCCGGTGATGCCTGAGCGGGGACGATATCGCGTGGCGACGGCGCTGGTGGTCGCCGCGTCGTTCGTACTGCTGGCGCTGCTCGGCGCGCCGGTGCTGCTGCTGGTGGTGCGCGGGGGTGCGGACGGGTTGGCGCTGCTCGGGAGCGACGCGGAGCTGCGGCGGTCGCTGGCGCTGACGGGACTCACGGCGACGGCGGCGACGGCGGTGACCGTGGTGCTCGGGACGCCGCTGGCGTGGCTGCTGGCCCGGGGACGGATGCGCGGCTCGGGGGTGGTGAGCGCGGTGCTTGACCTGCCGCTGCTGATCCCGCATCCGGTGGCGGGAATCGCGCTGCTGCTGGCGTTCGGGCGGGCGAGTCCGGCGGGGGGCGCACTCGAGCAGCTCGGCCTGGCGATCGTCGGATCGCCGGTGGGGATCGCCTTGGCGATGCTGTTCGTGTCGGCGCCGCTGTACGTGAGCGGGGCGCGGGAGGCGATCGCACGGGTGGACGAGCGCTACGAGTCGGTGGCGCGTTCACTGGGCGACTCTCCATTTCGCGCCGCGTGGCGGGTGACGCGACCACTGGCGGGGCGGGGGCTGCTGGCGGCGGCGGTGGTGATGTGGGCGCGGGCGGTGAGCGAGTTCGGGGCGATCGTGGTGCTCACGTACAACCCGAAGGTGGTGAGCGTGCTGAGCTACGATCGGTTCACGAGCTACGGGCTGGGCGCGGTACTGCCGGTGGCGGCGGTGCTGGTAATCCTGGCGCTGGTGCCGCTGATCGTGCTGCGGTCGCTCAAGGGGCACATCGCGTTCGGGGAGCCGTGAGGACCGGGGGACCGGAGGACCGGGGGGACCGCTCGGTGGGGGCTGACTCGATGATCGAGGTGCGTTCGCTTTCGGCGCGGGCTGGCGCGTTCACGGTGCACGACGTGTCGCTCGTGGTGCCCCGGGGGCAGTGGGGGGTGGTGACAGGGCCCGCCGGCGCCGGAAAGACGACGCTGCTCGAGACGATCGCCGGGATTCGTCGCGCCACGCAGGGAATGGTGCTGTTGCGCGGCGTTCCGGTGACGGCACTGCCCCCGGAGCGACGCAGAGTGGGGATCGTCTACCAGCGGGGATTCCTCTTCCCGCACCTGAGCGTGGGGTCCAACGTGGCGTACGGCGCGTCCGACGCGAGCTACGCGGCGGAGATCGGGCGGCGGTTCGGCGCCGACCGCCTCGCCGATCGCCGCGTGGCGGCGCTGAGTGGCGGCGAACGCCAGATCGTCGCCCTGGCGCGGGCGCTGGCGACTCGGCCGGACATCCTGCTGCTCGACGAGCCCTTTTCGGCGCTGGACCAGGCGCGGAAAGGACGGGTGCGGGAGGAGTTGGGTGCGCTGCACCGGGAGGAGGGGTTCACGGTGCTGCAGGTGACGCACGACCTCGCGGAGGCGGCGGGGGCGGGGGTGCGGGTGGAGATGGAGGAGGGTCGGGTGGTCGGGTAGTCGCCCGCGTCTCCTGCAGGGGCGCCTCACGGCGCAGCGCTCCCTGTCGAATGGGAACGCCGATCATCGCAGAAACGACACGGATCACCGCAGATCTCTCCGTGCCCGAGACGGCTCCTCGCACCCAATAGCCTCCCGGGGCCGTTCCCAAAAAAGCAGAACCTTTGGGGCGGTAGGGGATGGACTCGGCGCGCCGAGGCCAGTCCGAGGCAGGAATCTGCGTCTGATCAGGCTGGTACGGATCTGCGTTGATCTGCGTTCTCGAGGACGGGGAGCCGTGCGCCGAGAGGTGTGCTGCCGCAGGCGCAGCCACTCGACACGGAGCCGTACAGAGAGAGGAGCTCCGTCAGAGGCGCACCCACTCGACACGGAGCCATACAGAGCGAGGAGCCCTGCCGCCGGCTGTTGCCGAGGGACTTCGCGCTCGTCCTCAAAGGACCGCCACCAGCAATCGGAAGTCCGTTGTCCAGCCTTGTCGCCCCGGTCGCTCCCGACATTACCTCCGCGGCCGTCCGCGAACCCGTGACTCCGCAGCCCGCGCGATCGCCGCGCTGGGCGCCGACGCCGCGGGCCGTCATGCTGGCCACGCTCGCCATCTCAGCCGGCTACGTCGCCTGGCACCTGCGGCGCGGCTGGATGCCCTACGATGACGGCGCGATGGCACAGAGCGCCGAGCGCGTGCTGCAGGGGGAGCTCCCGCACCGCGACTTCGACGACATCTATACTGGCGGCCTCGCCTGGCTGGATGCGGCGGCGTTCCGCGCGTTCGGGACGAGCCTGTGGTCGATGCGCATCGTGCTGTTCGCGGTGTTCCTCGCCTGGGTGCCGACGGTGTTCGCGATCGCGCGGCGATTCGTGCGGCCGCTCACCGCGGCCGCGGTCACGCTGCTCGCTGTCGCCTGGTCGCTCCCCAACTACTCGGCGGCGATGCCGTCGTGGTACAATCTCTTCCTCGCCACCTTCGGCGCGGCGGCGCTCCTTCGCAACATGGAGGACGCGCGTGCGCGCTGGCTGGTACTCGCCGGCGTGGCTGGCGGGTTGTCGATCCTCGTCAAGGTCGTCGGGCTGTACTACGTGGCCGGCGTGCTGCTCTACCTCGTCTTCCGTGCGCACGCCCTGGCACGCGCCGAGCAGCATGGCTCGTCCACGCGGAGCATCGGCTACGCGACGTTCGTGACGCTGGCGGTGGCGGCGTTCGTCGCCGTGCTCACGGGGCTCGTGCGGAAGCAGTTCCACGCCGGTGAATTCGCGCAGTTCGTGCTGCCGAGCGTGCTGTTCGGCACGCTGCTCGTGCGCAACGAGTGGGGCGCGCCCGCCGGCCCATCGCGGGAGCGGTTCGCCGGGCTCGCCCGGCTGCTCGCGCCCTTCCTGCTTGGCGTGGCGCTGCCGATCGCGTTGTTCCTCGTGCCGTACCTGCGCACCGGATCGCTGGGCGCGCTGGTGAACGGCGTCTTCGTGCTGCCGATGAAGCGGTTCGGGATCGCCGCCATCCCGGTGCTGCCGCTCTGGTTCACGCTTGCCTGCCTGCCGGCGGCGGCGCTGGCGTTCCTGGCGCGGAAGGAGCTGGCGCGCCGTCCGTGGGTGCTCGCGACGCTCGGCGTCGCGCTGGCGGCGGTCTTCGTCGTCACTGGCCGGCACAGCGCGACGTACCGCACGGTGTGGTACGGCGTGCAGATGGTGCTGCCGCTGCTGGCGATCGCAGGGGTGGCGGTGCTCTGGCGGGAGCGGGGGGCGGACGCATCGGATCCGCTGCGCCGGCAGCGGCTGATGGCGCTGCTGTGCGTCATGGCGCTGAGCAACCTGCTGCAGTTCCCGTACTTCGTGGCGAACTACTTCTGCTACGTGGCGCCGCTGGTGCTGCTGGCGGCGGTGGCGCTGGCGAGCTACCTGCGCATCGCGAGCCGCCCGCTCGTCGGCCTGGTGATGGCGTTCTACCTGGCGTTCGCCGTGGGGCGCGCGAACCGGACGACGCTCTACACGATGGCCGTCTCGTACCGTCCCTACCTGCCGACGGCGATGCTCGACCTGCCGCGGGGGGGGATCGAGGTGCCGGCCGTGCACGCCGAGGTCTATCGGCCACTGATCCTGCTCCTGCAGGACCGCGCGCGCGGGGAATACACGTGGGCGTCGCCGGACATGCCGGAGGTCTACTTCCTCTCCGGCCTGAAGAACCCGACGCGCTCGCTGTTCGACTTCTTCGATGACACGACGCACCGCACGGCGCGCATCCTGGGCGCGCTGGACTCGCACGGAGTGACGGCGGTGGTGCTCAACTACTATCCGGCGTTCTCGCCGAAGCCCTCGCGCGACCTCGTGGCGGCGATCGAGCAGCGGTACCCCTACGCGGTGAACGTGGGACCCTATCAGGTACGGTGGCGGCGATGAAGCTGCACGCACGGGTGATGGAGAACACGCTGGCGTACCGCGCGTGGCAGGCGCCGTTCGCCGAGCAGAAGCTGGCGCCGCTGTTCGCGCACAATGACATGAGCCGCGTGCGGCGCGTCCTGGACGTCGGGTGCGGCCCGGGGACGAACACGCAGCATTTCGCGAACGCGGACTACCTGGGGATCGACTTCAACCCGGCGTACATCGAGAGCGCGCGGCGGCGGCATGGCCGCGAGTTCGTCGTCGCCGACGTGACGAAGTACGAAGTGTCGCGCGAGGAGCGGTTCGACCTGATCCTCGCCAACAGCCTGTTCCACCACATCGACACGGCGAACACGGCGCGGATCCTCGCCCACCTCGCCACGCTGTTGTCGGACGACGGGCACGTGCACGTGCTCGACCTCGTGCTGCCGCCGCAGCCGTCCGTCTCCCGTTTTCTCGCTCGCGCGGATCGCGGCGAGCATCCGCGCCCGCTGGAGGAGTGGCGGACGCTGTTCACCGACGCCTTCGAACCGGTGGTGTTCGAGCCGTACCCGCTGGGCATGGGGGGAGTGACTCTATGGAACATGGTGTACTTCAAGGGACGCGCGCGCCGATGAACACGGGAGTGCGTCTCTCGGTGGCGATCCCGCTGCACAACGAGGAAGCGGGCGTCGGCGAGCTGCTGGCGCGGCTGGGCGCGGTGCTGGATGCGATCCCCGGCGGCCCGCACGAGATCGTGCTCGTGGACGACGGCAGCCGCGACGGCACGCTCGCGCTGCTCGAGGCGGCGGCGAAGCGTGACGCCCGGCTGGTGGTGGTCGCGCTGTCGCGCAACTTCGGGCACCAGGCGGCGCTGAGCGCGGCGCTGGACTACGTGACCGGTGACGTGGTCGTGGCGATGGACGGCGACCTGCAGGACCGGCCGGAAGCGATTCCCACCCTGCTGGCGACGCTGCGTGAAGGCTACGACGTGGTGTACGCGCAGCGCGCCAAGCGGAAGGAGAGCTGGCCGCTGCGGGTGAGCTACTTCGTCTTCTATCGGCTGCTCGCGTCGCTGGCGGACATCAAGCTGCCGCTGGACTCGGGCGACTTCGCGATCATGACGCGGCGCGTGGTGGAGCAGATGCGCGCGGCCCCGGAACATCACCGCTACCTGCGGGGGCTGCGGAGCTGGGTCGGATTCCGGCAGACGGGAGTGATCGTGGAGCGCGACGAGCGCTTCGCCGGCACGACGAACTACGGGCCGATCAAGCTGCTCAAGCTCGCCTCGGACGGGCTGTTCTCCTTCTCGGTGGTGCCGCTGCGCGCGGCGTCGCTGTTCGGCCTGGTGGCGATCGTCCTGTCGCTCGGCTTCTCGCTGTTCACGCTGTACGCGAAGATCGTGCTGCATCGCGCGCCGGCCGGCTTCACGTCGCTGATGCTGTTCATGAGCTTCTTCGCCGGCGTGCAGCTGTTCTTCCTCGGCATCATCGGCGAGTACATCGGGCGCATCTACCAGGAAACGAAGCGTCGGCCGCTGTACGTGGTGGGAACGGTAGTGCGCGACGGACGTCCGATGGACACGCGCTGGCCGGCTGGCGGCGCGGGGACGGAGGCGGCCATCGGCCAGTACGGGCGGCCCGCCCGCGTGCAGTAGCTGGATGGACGCTGACTACGGCGCCCGCTATCGCGACCTGTTCGAGCGGCACTGGTGGTGGCGCGCGCGCGAGCGGGTGATCCTCGACGCGCTGCATGCGCACGAGCCGGCGAGCGGCTGGGGCAACGTGCTCGACATCGGCTGCGGCGACGGGTTGTTCTTCGACGCCCTGGCGACGCTGCCCGGCGTGAAACACGTGGAAGGAGTGGAGCCCGCGGACGCGCTGGTGTCGCCCGCGGGCGCGCATCGCGAGCGCATTCACGTGACGCCATTCGACGAGCGCTTCGACACGGGACGCCGGTACTCGCTGATCACGATGCTCGACGTGCTGGAGCACCTCCCCGACCCCATCGCCGCGTTGAGGCACGCACTCACGCTGCTCGTGCCCGATGGGGTGTTCCTCGCCACGGTGCCGGCGTTCATGTCGCTCTGGACGCGGCACGACGAGCTGAACCACCACTACACGCGCTACACGAAATCGACCTTCGGCGAGCTCGCAGGGGCAGCGGGGCTGCACATCGCCGAGGAGCGGTACTTCTTCCGCTGGACGGCGGCAGCGAAGGTGGCGACGCGGGTGAAGGAGTGGGTGCTGCCCGGCGAGCCGGCCGCGCCCACCGTGCCGCCCGCCCCGCTCAACGGCGTGCTGTACGCGCTGTCGCGCGCCGAGGAAGCGATGCTCGGCAGGGTCCCGCTGCCTTTCGGCAGCTCGCTGCTGGTGGTGGGAGGAGTCGCGTCGCGCGGTTGAGCGGGCTGGTGCCGACGGTATCTTGAGGATCGCGGGCGACGAACGGGTTCGTCGCCGTCGCCTCCCCCCCCTGCCCACCTCACCAATGATGCGTCGTCGTCCGGTTCTCCCGGTGTGCCTGCTGCTGCTCGCGAGCCTCGCTCCGTCACTCGACGCGCAGGGCGTCGCCCGCGTCGCGCAGCGGGCCGACATCCGCGCGCTGCTCGACTCCATCAAGGCGAACAACGACTGGACGCTGCAGCAGCAGGTGGCGCTGTGCGAGATCCCGGCGCCGCCGTTCAAGGAGCAGGCGCGGGGCGAGGCGTACAAGGCGGCGTTCGAGAAGCTCGGCCTCGTCAACGTGCGCATCGACGCGGCGGGGAACGTGATCGGCGAGCGGCGCGGCTCGGCGGACGGCCCGGTGGTGGTGATCGCGGGCCACCTGGACACGGTGTTCCCCGAGGGAACGGACGTGAGGGTGAAGCGCGAGGGCGACCGCTACGTGGGCCGCGGCATCGGTGACGACTGCCGAGGGCTGGCGGTGGTGCTGAGCGTGGCGCGCGCACTGCAGGCGAACCCGGTCGCGACGAAGGGGACGATCGTGTTCGTGGGCGACGTGGGCGAGGAGGGACCGGGCAATTTGCGCGGGATGCGGCAGTTGTTCGCCGGTGCGCAGAAGGGTGGGCTGCCGAAGATCGACTACTTCATCTCGGTGGACGGTGCGGGCAACGGGATCACGAGCCGCGCGGTGGGGAGCCACCGGTACAAGGTGCACTACAAGGGACCGGGCGGGCACAGCTACGGTGCCTTCGGCAATCCCAACCCGGCGCACGCGCTGGGCCGCGCGATGGCGGCGATCGCCGACTTCCAGGTGCCGACCTCGCCGAAGACGACGTTCAACGTCGGCGTGATCGAGGGGGGAACGAGCGTGAACTCCATCCCGTTCGAGGCGTCGATGGAGTTCGACATGCGCTCGGAGTCGGCGCAGTCGCTCGATGCACTCGACGCGAAGGCGCAGCACGCGTTCCGTGCGGCGCTCGAGGCGGAGAATGCGCGGTGGCCGAATTCGCGCTACAAGCTCACGATGCAGATCGACACGATCGGCATCCGCCCCACGGGCGGCCAGCCCGACTCGGCGCCGATCGTGCGCGTGGCGGAGGAGGCGGGGAAGGTGCTCGGCTTCGCGCCGCGCCTGGGGGCGTCGAGCACCGACGCGAACATCCCGATCAGCCTCGGCATCCCGGGAATCACGATCGACGGCGGCGGCACGGGCGGCGGAGCCCACGGGCTGGACGAGTGGTACGAGGACGGGCGGGCCGGCTGGCTGGGACCCCAGTGGGCGGCACTCATCGTACTCGGGTTGGTAGGGCTTCGATAACTACAACTGAAGTACCTGGTACCACGTACTTCGTAGCCGGACCAAGGGGGCTGGCCATTCCAATGAACGGCTGGCCCCTCTTTCCTTACGCGAAAACTCGATCTGCATTGGACCAACGATGCGGCAGGTCCTCGTACGACGTACGGGGTACGCCGTACTTCGGTTGTCGTTTTTCGGTTACAGGGAATCCAGCCCTTCCTTCCCCGTATTCACCCCCCACGGGATCAGCTCGTACTGCGCCACGCCGAACGTCACGTACGGATCGCCGTCGCGGATCGCGTCGAGGGCGCCGTGGACGTCATCGTCGGGGACGCGCACGAGCAGCGCACCGCCGGTGCGCGGGTCCAGGGGACCACTGGCGATGAGGGTGCCGTCCTCCTTGAGCGAGCGCAGGTAGGCGCGGTGCTGCTCCTCGACGGCGACGACGTCCTCGAGGGGGCGACGATAGCGGATGAGGGCGATTGCGTACATGCAGTGGGGGCGGTGAGCTGGTGAGTGGTGGAACCGCTGGCGGGCTGCTGGACGGTCACATCCCGTGCCGGAATTGGCAAGCGCGGCCGAGAGGTACCGGACGTGCATAGTCGTCAGGCATGACCAGATTCCCACGCAGGATCACGATTGCCGCCGTCGGGCTCGCTGCGCTGCAGGCGGGATGCACCGTGCAATCGAACGAGCGCGCCAGCTCCGGCGCCGCCGACTCGCTGCCCGCCGACTCCAGTGTGATCGGCGCCGGCAGCCCCACGGACGCGCCGGGCGTGAACGTGGACGCGAACCGCACGCCGCCGACGCCGGACAGCGCGCGCGCCAGCAGCAGTGCCAGCACCGGCGTCAACTTCACCGGCGTCGCACCCCTCCGGATCGGCATGACCGCCGCCGGGGCGCGGCAGGCGCTCGGCATGCCGGCGTCGAGTGCGAGGTCGGGTGAGTGCAGCTACCTGGACACGAAGGGGCGCATGCACGCATTCGCCATGCTGGTGCGCGACACCGTCGCGCGGATCGACATCCGCGACAACACGCTCGCCACCGACGCCGGCGCGCGGGTGGGCGACGCGGAGTCGCGGGTGCGCGACCTGTACGGCGGCCGAGTGACGACCGAGCCGCACAAGTACGTGCAGGGCGGCCACTACCTGATCGTCACGTCACCGACCGACACGACGCACCAGATCGTGTTCGAGACGGATGGCAAGCGGGTGACGTCGTTCCGCGTGGGCCGCACGCCGGAGGTGCGATGGGTGGAGGGGTGCGGGTGACGAGAGTCACTACAACGGCGAGCACTTCGTACTGCGTACCTCGTATGGAGACCCAGCGGGAGGCACCTCCAATGTGCCGACGCTCTCTCCCGGCACATCGGCCAGTCACACCGGGATCGGTACGGGACATTCGCGGTGGCAGTATGCAGGTCTGAGTACGCGGTACGAAGTACGCAGTACGTATGTTGTAGTTCAGCCTTTCTTCGCCGCCCACCGTGCCACCCTTATCCCCGTTCCAGACCCACGTCGTCGAGAACCAGCCTCCGCCGCTGGAGCCCTATGACGCGTATGCCACCGACCTGCCGCTGCAGGAGGCGCTGGCGCGCGAGGGGGGTGGGTGGGCGGAGGAGCAGGTCGCGGCGTACGGCGTGATCGCCGGTGGCGAGCTGATGGCGCTCGGCGCGGTGGCGAATGCGCACCCGCCGGAGCTGCACACGTACGATCGGTTCGGCAATCGCGTGGACGACGTCGAATTCCATCCGTCGTACCACCGCATCATGCAGCTCGGCGTGGAGCACGGCGTGGCGAGCTTCGGATGGCGGCACGCGAAGCGGGAGGGCGCCCACGTCGCACGTGCTGCGCTGTCGTACCTGCACAACCAGGCCGACCAGGGCACGAGCTGCCCGCTCACCATGACCTACGCCTGCGTCCCCACGCTCGAGCAGGAGCAGGACCTGGCGCGCGACTGGCTGCCACGCGTGCTGGCGACCACCTATGACGCGCGCTCCATCCCGGCGTGGGACAAGGCGGGGAACACGATCGGCATGGGGATGACGGAGAAGCAGGGCGGCTCCGACGTCCGCGCGAACACGACGCGCGCGAGACCGGTCGGCGGCGATGGGCCGGGGCAGCTCCACGAGCTGGTCGGACACAAGTGGTTCATGTCGGCGCCGATGTCCGATGCGTTCCTGGTGCTCGCGCAGGCGAAGGGCGGGTTGTCGTGCTTCCTGCTGCCGCGCTTCGCGCCGGACGGGACGCGCAACGCAATCCGCATCCGTCGGCTGAAGGACAAGATCGGCGACCGGAGCAACGCGAGCTCGGAGGTGGAGTTCGAGAACGCGCTGGCCTGGATGGTGGGGGAGCCGGGGCGCGGCGTGGCGACGATCCTCCAGATGGTGGCGCTCACGCGGCAGGACTGCGTGATCGGATCGGCGAGCATCATGCGCCAGGCGCTGGTGCAGGCGGTACACCACGCGCGGCATCGCCGCGCGTTCGGGAAGCCGCTGGTGGAGCAGCCACTGATGCGGAACGTGCTCGCCGACCTGGCACTGGAATCGGAGGCGGCGACGGCACTGGCGATGCGCATCGCGCGGGCAGTGGACGGGAGCCCGCGCAGCGAGCGCGAGGCCGCGCTGGCGCGCATCGTGACGGCGATCGGGAAGTACTGGGTGTGCAAGCGGTGCGCGCCGTTCGTGAACGAGGCGCAGGAATGCCTGGGAGGAAACGGCTACGTGGAGGAGTCCATCCTCGCGCGGCTGTACCGGCAGGCGCCACTCAACTCCATCTGGGAGGGGAGCGGAAACATCCAGTGTCTCGACGTGCTGCGCGCCCTGGCGAAGGAGCCACGGAGTGCGGACGCATTCTTCGCCGAGCTGGAGGGGGTGCGCGGCGGGAACGAGCTGCTGGACGAGGAGATCGGCGCGCTGAAGACCATGGCCATCGGGCGTGCGCATGACGTGGAAACCCGCGCGCGACTGCTCGTGGAGCGGATGGCACTGGCGCTCGAGGCGTCGTGCCTCGTCCGAGGCGGCAACGTGGCGATCGCGGACGCATTCTGCGAGAGCCGGCTCGGTGGCGCACATGGTGCGGCGTTCGGCACCCTGAGCGGCGACGCGCCGTTCGACGCGCTGATCGAGCGCGCGCTGCCAGGGTAGGGGGAAGGGGGGAAGGGGAGGAGGGGGGAAGGGGAGGAGGAGAAACGATGTGGCGGGCTCGCGACAGTTCATGGCGGCGCTGCATCAGTTCGGCAGTCGCCGTGGTCTCGCGGAACGGATGGCGCGCGAGCAAGGTGCGGCCGGCAAACGGGTTGCGACGCCGGAGGCGCACCGCGTCATGCGCCTCGGCGAAAGGCACGGGAGATGATGGAAGCGGCGCGTTCCGCGGTTCCCTCCCTCTCCCCCGAGGTATCGTCCCATGCGAAGGATCGCCGCACGACTCGCCCTGGCCGGCCTGTTCGTCACCGTGCCGGGCGTCGCCATGTCGCAGACGAACATCACCCAGCACGCGCAGTTCTCGCCGAGTTCCACCGTGCAATACCTCCCGTTCAACGTCTCGACCGGGGGGCTGTTCGACATGTACACCTCCGGGCTGGGCGCGCTCGACCCGATGATCATGCTGTTCTCCGGCGCATCATCCAACGGCGCGGGGCTGGGGTCGTTGCTGTCCACGAATGACGATGGCGGGCTCGCCCAGCCGGGCTGGAATCACTGCACGGGAGCAGGGGGCACCTGTCACTCGCGCATCTTCCAGGGGCTCGCGACGGGCGACTATACGCTGGTGTACGGGGTGTTCAATCTGACGGAAGCCGAAGCGCGCTCCGGCGTGGCGAACGTGGGCCCGCAGGACATCGTGCCCGGCACGTCATATGGCGGGGCCGCATACTGCAATGCGCAGGGCGACTGGTCGGACTGCAACTACGACGTCAGTATCGTCTCGCGTGACGGCGTGGCCACGGTGACGCCCGAGCCGGCCAGCATCACGCTGTTCGCGACGGGGCTGCTCGGCGTGATCGGAGCGGTGCGCCGGAAGCGCAACACTCGGCGGGACGCGTAGCTGCTCGGGGCCTGATGACGAAGGGAGCACTCGATCGAGTGCTCCCTTCGTGCTTCCTGCCAGGCCTCGCGTCAAGCAACAGGCTGGCCGCTGCGCGAGACCTCGCATAACGTCACTGCATGCCCAACATCTTCACCATCGGCTACGAGCACGCGACCGTCGCCGGGTTCCAGGACGCGCTGCGCGAGGCGAAGATCGACCTGCTGGTGGACGTGCGTGCCGTGGCCAGCTCGCGCCGGCCGGGATTCGCGAAGACGGCACTGGCGGCCAACTCCAACGCGGCGGGCG
>DASURL010000272.1:0-4548 GCA_036280075.1 Gemmatimonadaceae bacterium
GCGTGGCGAGCGAATCCCGAACGGCGATCTACGTCGGCATCGCGGCCACGCTGCTGATCGCCGCGACCAAGTTCCTCGCCGCCGGCGTGACGGGCAGTTCGGCGATGGTCGCCGAGGGGGTGCATTCGCTCGTGGATTCGGCTGACGGCCTGCTGCTGCTGCTCGGCCAGCACCGGGCGCAGCGCCCACCCGACGAGCACCATCCGCTGGGCCACGGGAAGGAGCTTTACTTCTGGGCGCTGATCGTGTCGGTGCTGTTCTTCGCCCTCGGCGGCGGGATGTCGTTCTACGAGGGAGTGCAGCACATCATGCACCCCGAGGCGATCAGCGATCCGACCTGGAACTACGTGGTGCTCGCGACGTCGGCGGTGTTCACCCTCGGCTCCTTCGTCGCGGCATTCCGGCCCTTCCGCCGGCGCGCCGGTGACCTGGGATACTGGCAGGCGTTCCGGCGCAGCAAGGACCCGACCCTCTTCACGCTCGTGCTCGAGGACCTGGCGGATCTCGTCGGACTCCTGCTGGCATTCATCGGTGTCTATCTCAGTCACAGGCTTGCCAAGCCATGGCTCGACGGTGCGGCGTCGATCGGGATCGGGCTGGTGATGGCGGGGGTGGCGGCGCTGCTGGCGCGCGAGAGCAAGGGGCTGTTGATCGGAGAGGCGGCGCGCCCCGAGCAGCTCGCGCTGATCCAACGCGCGGCGGAGGACGACCCCGCCGTCGTCGCGGTGCGCCGACCGGTGACGATGCACCTCGGGGCGCACAGCATCCTCGTCGCGATGGACGTGGAATTCGAGCCGAAGCTGTCGGCGGGGGAGATTGCCGGCGCGGTGGATCGGCTCGAGGCGCTCATCAGGCGGAGCCTGCCCGACGCGCGGCACATCTACATCGAGGCGGACTCGATCAGGAGCGCGGCGCGTGAGCGGCCCGCGCTGCCGGCAGGCGGCCGATGAGCGTCACGCGCGCCCACGCCTGGCGCGACCGCTGGGCGGACGTGCGGAGGTCCTTCCTGGACTTCCTCGCCGTGCCCACCCTGACGGTGATCGCGTTCGTCCTGCTGGCGGTCGTGACGTACCTCATGGACCGGCAGCCAGTCGGCTGGCTCGAGCCGACCCGACATTTCCTGCGCGAGCACTTCATCGACGAGGCGGGCAAGACCGAGTCGCTGCTCGGGACGATCGCCGGGAGCCTCGTCACCCTCACCTCGATCACCTTCTCGCTGCTGCTGCTTGCCGTGCAGCAGTCGGCCGCCGCGCTGACGACGCAGGTGCTCGACCAGTTCGTGCGCCGCCGCGACAACCAGGTCTACTTCGGCGTGTTCGTCGGCGCCTCGGTCTACGCGCTGCTCATCCTGTCGGCGAACAGCACGCAGGTCACGCCGGTGTTCGGGGCGTCGGTCGCGCTCCTCGTCGCGATCGGCGCGCTGCTGTCACTGGTGCTGCTGCTCTACTCCACGCTCAACCAGATGCGTCCGATCCGCATCGTCGAGGCGATCCACGACCTCACGCTGGTGGCGCGGGCCGGACAGCTGCCCCTCATCGCTCGCACCATGCGCGAGCCGGCCTTCCACGACGCGCCGGTGGTGCTTCCGGTCCGCGCGGAAGACGACGGTCACCTGACGCTGATCCGCCTGCAGCGCATTGCCGAGGCGCTCGACGGTGCGAGCGGACGATGCGAGGTGGTGATTCGCCCGTCGCTCGGCGAGTACGTCTGCTATCACGAGGCATTGGCGGAGGTCCGTGCCACGTCGCGCGAGGATGCCGAACGGGTCGCCGTCGCGACCCGTTCGGCGCTACGCCTGGAGCGCCAGCGCGACTTCCGCCACGACGCCGCATACGGCATCGACCAGCTGGCGACGATCGCGTGGGTCTCGATCTCGACGGCGAAGTCCAACCCGGCGCCGGCGCTCGCCGCGCTGCGGAACCTGCGCGACCTGGCGGCGCGATGGTCGGAGCCGCAGCACACCCCGGACGCCAGCGCGCCGCCACTCCCCGTGGCGTACCGCGACACCGTGCTGACCGACCTCATCGGCACCTTCGAGTCCACCGCCGTGGTGACGTCGGAGTCGATGCAGCACCAGAGCCTGGCCGAGGTGGTGCGGTCGTTCGCCGACCTGCTGCGCTGGTTGCCGAGCGACCTGCAGCCGCGACTCGACGACGCGATTCGGCGGATTCCGACGGCGATCGGCGACCACGTGCTGACGGCTGAGCTGCAGGATGCCCTGCTCGCGCTGTGCGATGCGCTCCTCGAGGTGGGCCGGCCCGACACCGAGCGGCTGATCCGACGGTCGCTCGACCGGATGGCGGACCTGATCGGCAGCTACGAGAGTCGCGGCTCGCGCGGGCGGTCACGCGACTGAGCGAGATGCACTTCGGCGTCTATTCGGTGTATATTGCCAACGGGCATTTCCGCTTGGACGTTCACCGATTCGCAGGTACTGTGTAGCCCAATGTCGCGCGCCGAGATCACCACTCCCGAAGTCCTCTCCGACGAGTCCGTCGTCGAGCTCTCGCTCCGCCCGCAGCGGCTGGAGGAGTTCATCGGCCAGCAGAAGGTGAAGGACAACCTTCGCCTGGCCATCGACGCCGCGCTCGCGCGCTCGGAGCCGCTCGACCATTCCATCTTCTACGGCCCGCCCGGGCTGGGGAAGACGACGCTGGCCGAGCTGATCGCGCGCGAGCTGCGGGTGAACATCCGCACGACGTCGGGCCCCGCGCTGGAGAAGCCCGGCGACCTCGTGGGCACGCTGACGAACCTGCGCCAGGGCGACATCCTCTTCATCGACGAGATTCACCGGCTGCGTCCGGTGATCGAGGAGTTCCTCTATCCGGCGATGGAGGACTATCGGATCGACATCCGCCTGAGCGAGGGCCCGAAGGCGCAGACGATCACGATGCCGATCGAGCGGTTCACGCTCATCGGCGCCACGACACGCTTCGGCATGCTCACGGCACCGATGCGGGCGCGCTTCGGCATCGAGCAGCGGCTGAACTACTACGCCACGGAAGACCTCGAGCTCATCGTGCGGCGCACGGGTGAGGTGCTCAAGGTGGAGGTCGAGCCGGCTGGCGCGCGCGAGATCGCGCGCCGCTCCCGCGGCACGCCGCGCGTGGCCAACCGCCTGCTCCGCCGCGTGCGCGACTACGCGCAGGTGCGCGCGAACGGCGTGATCACGGAGGACGTGGCCCGCGCCGCGCTCGCCATGCTCGACGTGGACCAGTTCGGCCTCGACGACATGGACGCCCGCATCCTGAAGGCGATCATCGAGAAGTTCGACGGCGGCCCGGTGGGCGTGGCGACGATCTCCGCCGCCATCGGCGAGGACGCGAGCACGCTCGAGGAGGTGTACGAGCCCTTCCTCGTGCAGCAGGGCTTCCTCCAGCGCACGCCGCGCGGGCGCGTGGCGACGCCGCAGGCGTACCGGCACTTCGGCTACCAGCCGCCAGCGGTGGCGTCGGAGCAAGTAGCGCTGTTCTAGGTGGTCAGTCGGGGGTGCGCACGGCGCAGCGCAAAGTGAAAGCTTTAAGCTGACTGTTCCACTCGTAGCTCCGCGTGCGGCGAGAGCTGTCGGCAGCGGGGTCACAATGGAACGGTGGGGCGGAAGTACGAACGGCGGGTGCGTGCCTCGGGACGCCCGTCCCGCCAGGCTGATCTCGAGGTGCCGAACGCCGTTGCCGTTCCGTTGGTTCGATCCTTTCCCGCCCTGGCGAGACGAGCGGAGGGTCAGTGAGGAGCTACGAGTCGAGCTGACAGCTTACAGCTTTCACTTTGAGCTGCGCCGTGGCACTCCCGACTGCCAACTGGTTACTCTGCCAGAATGCCGCATGCGACGCCTGGCCTCCTCACCGCCGATTACGATTTCGACCTCCCGCACGACCTGATCGCCCAGTCGCCACTCGCGCGGCGCGACGCGAGCCGGCTGATGGTGGTGAGCCGCGCCACGGGCACGATCGCGCATCGTCACTTCAGCGATCTTCCCGAAATCGTGTCGCCCGGCGACCTGCTCGTCGTCAATCGCTCGCGCGTGGTGAAGGCCCGGCTGCTCGGCACGCGGGTCGGGTCGGGTGCGCCGGCGGAGATCTTCCTCCTCCGGCCGCTCGGCGAGGGGCGCTACGAGGCGATGGTGTCGCCGGGCGGGAAGCTCAAGCCCGGGCGCGTCGTGGAGATCGCCCCCGGCTTCACGGTGGAGATCCTCGAGGTGACCGAGCGCCGCACGCGCATCGTACGGCTGGTTGCCGAGTCGCCGTACGCGAGCGTGGACGAGGCGATCGAACGCCACGGGCACGTCCCGCTGCCACCCTACATCGAGCGCAGCGACGAGGCCAGCGATGCCGAGCGCTACCAGACGGTGTACGCGCGCGAGGCGGGCTCGGTCGCTGCTCCCACGGCGGGACTGCATTTCACGCCGGCACTGCTGGAGGAGCTCGACCGGCGCGGAGTGCGTCGCGCCGACGTGGTGCTGCATGTGGGCGCTGGCACCTTCAAGCCCGTGGAGACGGACGATCCCGCCTTCCACACGATGCACGAGGAGCGCTACCGGATCCCGGAAGA
>DASURL010000273.1:0-10650 GCA_036280075.1 Gemmatimonadaceae bacterium
AAGCTCACCGTCGTCGGCGACGATGCGCAGAGCATCTACGCCTTCCGCGGCGCGCACTTCCGGAACATCCTCGACTTCCCGCGGCAGTATCCCGGCGCCACGCTCGTCACCCTCGCCGAAAACTACCGGTCCACGCAGCCCATCCTCGACCTCTCCAACCTCGTCATCTCGCGCGCCGAGGAACGCTTCAGCAAGGAGCTGTACACCAGGCGAGAAGGTGGTGAGAAGCCCTGGCTGGTGACGGCGAAGGACGAGGCCCAGCAGACGCGCTTCGTCGTGGACCGCGTGCTCGAGCTGCACGAGGGGGGGGTGCCGCTGCACGAGATGGCCGTGCTCTTCCGCGCCGGCTACATGTCGGCCGACCTCGAGATCGAGCTCGCCAACCGGAAGATCCCGTTCGAGAAGTGGGGTGGCCTCAAGTTCCTCGAGGCGGCGCACGTGAAGGACGTCCTCGCCTTCCTGCGCGTGAGCGAGAACCCCCGCGACGAGGTGAGCTGGTACCGCATCCTCATGCTCATGCCGGGCATCGGTGACACGACGGCGCGGGCGCTCATGGCATCCATGCAGGAGCGGTCGTGGGATCCGGACGCGTTTACCCACCTCGTGGCGCCGCCGCGCGCCCGCGACGCGCACCGCTCACTCGCCACCCTGCTCCGCCAGCTCCGCGGCACGGTGAACCGGGAGGGCGAGGATGCGGGCGCCAAGGTGGCGAGCGACCTCGTGGCGGTGCGCGCCATCTACGACGCCATCCTGCGCGAGAAGTACGACCGCCCCGAGGCGCGCCTCGCCGACCTCGACCAGCTCCGCACCATCGCCGCCGGCTACCCGTCCCGCACGGCGTTCCTCGCCGCGCTCGCGCTCGATCCTCCCTCGAACACCCAGGACCTCGCGGGGGGCTCGGAGTCCGAGGACGACGCGCTGATCCTCAGCACCGTGCACAGCGCCAAGGGGAAGGAGTGGAAGGTGGTCTTCCTCATCTGGGCCGTGGACGGCTGGTTCCCCGCCTCGCGCGCCGTTGAGGATCCCGACGAGCTGGAGGAGGAGCGCCGGCTCATGTACGTCGCCCTCACGCGCGCGAAGGACGAGCTGATGGTCGTGTACCCGATGCAGACGTACGGGTCGCGCCGCGGCGCCGAGTACTCGTTCGACCAGCTGTCGCGGTTCCTCGACCGCGGCGTGCGCGAGGCGATGCAGCGCGTGGTGGTGGAGGAGCCGGGTGACGTGCCGCCACCGGCGCCGCTCACGGCGCCGGTGGTGGACCTCCGGGCGCTGATGCGGGGGCGGTTTGGCGGAGCGAAGTGATTTCGGATATTGTATACGCCGAACCCGCTCGACCTGTCGCTGCTGTCCGACCCCACACCGCCTGCACCGTGATTGACTACGCCCCCCTCGAAGTCTGGTTCTTCACCGGCAGCCAGCACCTCTACGGCCCCGAGACCCTCGCCCAGGTCGAGCGCGACTCGCGAGACGTCGTCGACGGCCTCAACGCCTCGGGACGCCTTCCCATCCGCGTCGTCTTCCGGTCCGTCCTCAAGACGCCGGAGGAGATCTCCGCCGCGCTCGGCGAGGCCGACGCCACGCCGCGCTGCATCGGCATCATCGCCTGGATGCACACCTTCAGCCCGGCCAAGATGTGGATCGGCGCGCTCGGCCGGCTGCGCACGCCCCTCTGCCACCTCCACACCCAGTTCGGGCGCGACATCCCGTGGAAGTCCATCGACATGGACTTCATGAACCTCCACCAGTCCGCGCACGGCGACCGCGAGTTCGGCTTCATCTGCTCGCGACTCCGCATGAACCGCAAGGTCGTCGTCGGCCACTGGCAGGAGCGCGCCGCCCAGGACCGCGTGGGAACGTGGATGCGGGCCGCCGCGGCATGGCACGACAGCCAGACGCTGAAGATCGCCCGGATCGGCGACAACATGCGTCAGGTCGCCGTCACCGAGGGCGACAAGGTGGAGGCCGAGCTCCGGCTCGGCTATGCGGTGAACGGATACGGCGTCGGTGACGTCGTGGCGCGCGTGAACGCCGTCACCGAGGCGCGCGTGGACGAGCTGTGCGCCGACTATGCGGCAGCCTACACCCTGATGGCGGGACTCGAGCGCGGCGGCGCGAAGCACCAGGCGCTGCGCGATGCGGCCCGCATCGAGCTCGGCCTCCGCGACTTCCTCCGCGAAGGCGGCTTCGGCGGCTTTACCGACACCTTCGAGAACCTGCACGGGCTGAAGCAGCTTCCGGGCATCGCCTCCCAGCGCCTCATGGCCGACGGCTACGGCTTCGGCGCCGAAGGCGACTGGAAGATCGCCGCGCTCGTGCGCGCGATGAAGGTGATGGCGCACGGGCTCGAGGGCGGCACGAGCTTCATGGAGGACTACACCTACCACTTCGAGCCCTCCGGCCGCAGCGTGCTCGGGGCGCACATGCTCGAGATCTGCCCCTCCATCGCCGCCGACACGCCGTCGTGCGAAGTGCATCCGCTCGGGATCGGCGGCAAGGAGGACCCGGTGCGGCTGGTGTTCGACTCGAAGACCGGGCCCGCCGTCAACGCGACCATCGTCGACATGGGCAATCGCTTCCGGATGATCGTCAACGTGGTGGACGTCATTCCGCCGTTCGAGGAGATGCCGAAGCTCCCCGTCGCGCGCGCACTGTGGATGCCGCGGCCGGACCTCGACGTCGCCGCGGCGGCATGGATCCACGCCGGCGGCGCCCATCACACCGGCTTCTCGCTCTCCCTCTCGGTGGAGCACCTCGAGGATTACGCCGACATGGCGGGGATCGAGTTCCTGCTCATCGACAGCGAGACGACGCTGCGCGAGCTCAGGAACGAGCTGCGGTGGAACGACGCAGCGTACGGCGCGATCAGGCGGTAGGCGCCCGCTGGGTCGCTGCGCGTCGGGCGCGCGTCACCGCGCGCCCGACGCCAGACGGTCCACCGCCTCGAACGGCTTCTTCCGGTCCGCCTTCGCCGCCTCGATGACCTGCTGGATCGTCACCCGCAGGTTCCCACCGTTCTTCGTCAGTACGGCATCGAAGGCGTCGAGGTCGGTCAGGTAGACGCGCCGCGACATCAGGACCGCGTTGTCCAGCCGGATCCGCTGCACGGCACGGATGCTCATCGTCTTGAGCCGCGGTCCGAGCTCCTCCACGAATCGCTCGCGCGCCACGCCGAAGATCGAATCGCGCAGCGCGATGCGCTCGGCCACCTGCTGCGGCTCCTCTCCCGGGTGCGCCTTGAACACGGAGTCGACCACGTTGTAGAGCGACGCCCAGAAGCGACCGAGCACCTTCTCGTCGTCCCATCGCGCCGCCACCTCGGCCGCCGCCGCCGGCTCGCCGCGGCTCATGAAGAACCGCTCCGCTCCCCGCGCGCCGACGAAGTTGGCGAAGCTCTCGTTGAACACCGCGCCGCCGGGCGCATAGTAGGTGTTGTGCGTCAGCTCGTGGATCACCGTGTTCGCCAGCGTCAGCGAGTCGGCGCGCAGCGTGGACGGCAGCAGCGGATCGTTGAACCAGCCGAGCGTGCTGAACGCCGACACCGCGCCGAGCCGGGTGTCGAAGCCACGGTCGTGCAGCAGCCGCTCCTGCCGCCGCGCCTCGGCGAAGTCGAAGTACCCCTTGTACGGCACGCGCCCCACCACGGGGAACCACCACGTGTACGCCTTCAGCTTGTCGCGGTAGGCTGCCGAGACGACGAGGGTGAGCGTGTCGCGGCCAGCGGGACTGTACGTCGTGAAGCTCGCTCGCGCGTGCAGGTCCAGTGAGTCGGCGGCGAACTGCCGCGCGGCGAGCACGAGCCGCAGCTTGTCCCGCACCGCCGGAGGGGTCAGCGAGTCGGCGAGAATCTCGCGGATCGGCTCGCGGTGCCAGAGGATCTTCCCCTCCTCCCACGCCCCGCGCAGCAGGTAGCGACCGGTGGGAGTGAGCACCAGGAGCGCGATCCCGAAGAGCACGAGCGCAGCGAGCACGCGCCCGGCCGGGCGCACCCATCTAACTCGTTCTGTGCCAGCCACTTGCGCGCTTCATTCGTCGTCCGTCAACCTTTGACGCGAGGGGTCGGGGTCGCTATTCTTCCTAAGATGTCCTTCGTTCATCTCCACTGCCACTCGGAGTACTCCCTCCTCGACGGCGCCAATCGCATCGACGACCTGATCGCCAGGGCGCTCGAGCTCGAGCAGCCGGCGCTGGCGATCACGGACCACGGAAACCTCCACGCCGCGTGGGAGTTCCAGGAGAAGGCGAAGAAGGCAAAGCTGAAGCCGATCATCGGCATGGAGGCGTACGTCGCCCCGGGTGATCGCCGCACGAAGGGGCGTCCCACGCCGGGCGCGAAGCCGTACTACCACCTCGTGCTCCTCGCCCGCGACTTCACGGGCTACAAGAACCTCGTCAAGCTCTCCTCGCTCGCCTACACCGAGGGGTTCTACTCCAAGCCGCGCGTCGACCGCGAGTTGCTCGCGAAGTACAACGAAGGGCTCATCGTCAGCTCGGCCTGCCTCGCCGGCGAGATCGCGCAGCGGCTCGAGGAGCACGATGACGCCGGCGCGCGCGAGGCGGCCTCCTGGTACGCCGACGTCTTCAAGGACCGCTACTATCTGGAGGTCCAGGCGCACGACTCGGAGGGCCAGGCGCGGCACAACGCCTCCATCTTCGCCCTCGGCAAGGAGCTGGGGCTGCCGGTCATCGCCACCAACGACGCGCACTTCCTCACGGCCGACGACCACCAGGCGCACGACGTCCTGCTCTGCATCGGGCTCGGCAAGGATTTCAGCGACCAGAACCGGATGCACTACGATCGGGGGCTCTACTTCAAGAGCGCCCCGGAGATGCGCGAGCGGTTCCCGAACAACCCGGAAGTCCTCGAGAACACGCTGAAGATCGCCGACGAGGCGGCGGTGGTGTTCGAGAAGAAGTACTTCGTTCCCTCGTTCCCGCTTCCCCCCGAGGTGACGACGGAGAACGAGCTGCTGGTGCAGCTCGCCACCGAAGGGGCGAAGGAGCGCTACGGCGATCCGCTGCCGGCGGAAGTGCAGGAGCGCCTGGACTACGAGCTCGGCGTCATCACCAAGACGGGCTACGCGGGCTACTTCCTCATCGTCTACGACTTCATCAAGGCGGCACGCGACCGCGACATCCCCGTGGGGCCTGGCCGCGGCTCGGCAGCGGGCTCGCTCGTCGCCTACGCGCTGAAGATCACCGACGTCTGCCCGCTCAAGTTCGACCTCCTCTTCGAGCGCTTCCTGAATCCGGAGCGCGTCTCGATGCCCGACATCGACGTGGACTTCTGCTTCGAGCGGCGCGGCGAGGTCATCGAGTACGTGCGGCAGAAGTACGGCAAGGAGTCGGTCGGCCAGATCGTCACCTTCGGGACCATGAAGTCGCGTGCCGCCATCAAGGACGTGGGCCGAACGCTCGGCTTCACCCCGGCGGAAACGGACGCGCTGGCCAAGCTGATCCCCAATGGGCCCGCGTTCTCGCTCACGGTGGCCGAGGCCATCGAGCAGGTGCCGGAGATCAAGAAGCTGTACGGGAGCGACCAGCGCTATCGCACCCTGCTCGACTACGCCACCTCGCTGGAAGGGCTCTCGCGCCATACGGGCGTGCACGCGGCCGGCGTCGTCATCGCGCCGGGCCCGCTGGACGATTACGTGCCCATCCTCACGGTGAACAGCAAGGGCGCCGGCGCGGGGAACGAGGAGACGGTCACCGTCACGCAGTACGACATGAACTGCCTCGAGAAGGCGGGCATGTTGAAGATGGACTTTCTCGGGCTCACCACGCTCACCGTGATCCGCGACGCGCTGGACAACATCGAGCGCCGTACCGGCACGCGCCCCGACCTGAACGCCATCGACTTCGCCGACCCGCCGACGTACCAGATGCTGCGCGCCGGGCGCACCACCGGCGTGTTCCAGTTCGAGTCGGCGCTCGCGACGGACATGCTGCGCTCCATGCGCTGCGACCGCTTCGACGACCTGGTGGCCAGCAACGCCCTCATGCGGCCCGGCCCACTCGACGCCGGGATGCACAAGGTCTATCAGCGGCGCAAGCGCGGCGAGGAGCCGGTGAGCTACGCGCTCCCCGAGCTGCAGCCGATCCTCGAGCCCACCTACGGCGTCATCACCTACCAGGAGCAGGTGATGCGCATCGCGCAGACGCTGGCCGGCATCTCGCTCGCCGAAGCCGACGTGCTGCGCAAGGCGGTGGGCAAGAAGGACGCGGAGCTCATCAAGGCGGAGCTGGGCAAGTTCATCGAGAAGTCGGTCGCCCGCGGCTACGACCGGCGCATCATCGAGGAGCTGGCCGGCCAGATCGAGACCTTCGGCCGCTACGGCTTCAACAAGTCGCACTCGGTCGCGTACTCGGTCGTCTCGTTCGACACGGCCTGGCTCAAGGCCCACTACCCCGCCGACTTCATGGCGGCCATCCTGTCGTCGTCCATCGGCGACACGGACTCGGTGGTGAAGTTCATCAACGAGGCGCGCGAGCTCGGCATCGAGGTGCTGCCCCCCGACGTGAACGAATCGAACTACAAGTTCACGGTGCTGGACGAGAAGCGGATTCGCTTCGGGCTCGGCGCCATCCGCAACGTCGGGCGCGGCGCCATCGATTCCATCCTCGGCGCGCGGAACGAGCAGCCCTTCACCAGCTTCTTCGACTTCACCGACCGGGTGGACCTGCGCGCCTGCAACAAGCGCGTGTTCGAGGCGCTCATCGCCTCCGGGGCGCTGGATGGCCTCGGCGGCCACCGGGCGCAGTACTGGCACGCCCTCGACTCCGCGATGCAGGAAGCCTCGCTCAAGCAGCAGGAGAAGGCGATGGGCCAGGTGTCGCTGTTCGGCGGACCGGCCGACGGGGGAGCCGCGGCCACCGCGCCGCGCACCCTGCCCAACGTGGCGCCGATGGCCGAGTCGGAGCGGCTCACGCGCGAGAAGGAGATCCTCGGCTTCTACATCAGCGGGCACCCGCTGGAGCCGTACCGCATGGAGTGCGAGCTGTTCGCCACGCACACGGTGAGTCAGCTCGGCAAGTGGACGCCGGACCCGATCGCGCTCGGCGTGGTCGTGACGGCGGTGAAGCGCCAGATCAGCAAGCGCTCGGGGGCCGAGTTCGCCCGGTTGACAGTGGAGGATTTTTCGGGATCTTCCGAGGTGCTGGTCTTCCCCGAGAGCTGGGGGCTGTTGTCCGATCGCATTCGCACCGACGTGCCGGTCCTCATGAAGGGCGGCTATTCCCGTCGTGACGAGAACGCGGACAGCCCCACCTTCATCGTGGAATCGGTGACGCCGTTCGCCGAGCTGCGGCTCAACGGACAGGTGTCCATCTCCATCGAGCTGGCGCTGGGCGAGGCACTGTCACCGGAAGCGATGTCGGACGTGCGGGCGGTCGTGGACGCCCACGCCACGTCGCACAGCGGCGCTCCGCCGCTCGAGCTGGGCTGGAACGATGGCAATGGAATGCGGGCGCGCCTGAAGTCGCGCTCACTCAGACTCGCGGCCACTCAGGCCGCGCTGACCGACCTGCGGGCCCTGCTCGGCAACGAGCGCGTCCGCCTCGTGCGCGGGAGCTGACAACGGATGGCGACTGCGACTCTGGAGTTCGAGAAGCCGATCTTCGAGTTGGAGAAGCAGATCGACGATCTCAAGCGTCTGGCCGGCGAGCGTCAGCTCGACGTCGCCACCGAGATCGCCTCGCTGGAGCAGAACCTCGTGGAGCTGCGCGAGGAGATCTACCGGCATCTCACCCCCCTGCAGCGCGTCCAGGTGGCGCGCAGCAACAAGCGGCCGCTCACCGAGGACTACCTGCAGCTCTGCTTCACGGACTTCATCGAGCTGCACGGTGACCGCGCCTTCCGTGAGGACGCCGCGATCGTCGGCGGCTGGGCGCGACTGGACGGCGAGACGGTGATGGTGATCGGGCACCAGCGTGGCCGCGACACCAAGGAGAACCTGCGCCGGAACTTCGGCATGCCGCATCCGGAGGGCTACCGCAAGGCGCTGCGCCTGATGAAGCTCGCCGAGAAGTTCCACGTGCCGGTGATCACCTTCATCGACACGCCAGGGGCGTGGCCCGGGCTCGGCGCCGAGGAGCGGGGCCAGAGCGAGGCGATCGCCCGCAACCTGTTCGAGATGAGCCGCCTCGAGACGCCGATCATCGCCACGGTCATCGGCGAGGGGGGCTCCGGCGGCGCGCTCGCGCTCGGCGTGGCCGACCGCGTGAACATGCTGGAGAACTCGGTCTACTCCGTGATCAGCGTGGAGGGCGCGGCCGCCATCCTGTGGAAGGACGGCAAGCTGGAGAACCGCGAGCGCGCCGCCAGCGCGCTGCGCATCACGGCGCCCGACCTGTACGAGTTGCGCGTGATCGACGAGATCGTTCCCGAGCCGCCGGGCGGCGCGCATGCCGATCACGAGACGACGGCCAGGTCGCTGCAGGAGGTCCTGCTGCGCCAGCTCGACGAGCTGCGCGGCCTCAAGCCGGACAAGCTGGTGCGTCGCCGGCGCGAGAAGTACCTGCGCATGGGACAGTTTGCCGAGTAGCTGCCCTTGCTGATCGAGGTCGGGTTCAAGGGCAACCGCAGGGAGTTCTTTCTCTGGGAGTCCGACGCGGCGCCCCCGGCCGGGGCGCCGGTGATCGTGGATGCGGACCGGGGCGAGGATTTCGGCCGCGTGGTGTCCGCGGGCGAGGAGGCCGAACGTCGCTCGGCCGGCGTGCCGCACGGGCTCGCCGGTGCGCCCCCCGCACGCACGGCCAAGCGGCTGGCGACGCCGGAGGAAAGCCGTCGCCACGACGAAGTCCGCGCCAGTGACGAGGAAGCGCGCCGCCGGGCCACCGAACGGGTGAAGGCGAACGCGCTCGTCATGAAGGTCACCGACGCCGAATGGCAGTGGGACCGGAAGAAGCTCACCTTCTACTTCACCGCCGAGAAGCGGGTGGATTTCCGCACGCTCGTGCGGGAGCTGGCGTCGGCCTTCCGCACGCGCATCGAGCTGAAGCAGATCGGCGTGCGCGACGAGGCCAGGCGCCTCGACGGCGTGGGGCGCTGCGGGCGGCAGTACTGCTCGGCGTCATGGCTTCCCGAGCTGCGTCCCGTGAACCTCGGCGTGGCGAAGGACCAGCGGCTGTCGCTCAATCCGTCGCAGATCTCGGGCGCCTGCGGACGGCTGATGTGCTGCCTGCGCTACGAGCACGACTTCTACGTCGAGAGCCGCCGCAAGTATCCCAAGGAAGGGAAGGTGCTGCGCACGTCGCGGACGGAGGAGAAGGTCGTCGCCAACGACATCTTCCGCGAGCGCGTCACGCTGCGCGGCGTCGATGGCGAGGTGCGCGTCATCCCGCTCGAGCAGCTTCGCGAGGAGATGACCGCCGCCGGCGATCCCATGGCGGCCGCCCTCGAGGCCGCGGCGCACGAGGCGCCGACGGCGGTGCGCGAGCCCACCAGCGAGAGCGACTCCGACCTCGTGGACATCGAGCTGCGCATGACGGGGGAGCACCCGATCGCGCACCACGTGCTCCCGTCGCCGATTCGCGCCACGGCGCGACCGAAGGCGAACGACCCGACGCCCTCGGCGGCACCGGGCGCTGCGGTGGCATCCGGCGCGCCGGATCCTTCCGGCGCTCGTGCGGAGCAGGCCGCGCCGGACGCCGAAAAACGCGCTCCGCGACGGCGTGGACGTCGCGGCGGCCGCCGCAATCGCCCGTCGAACAGCGACGGCGCTTCGAACACCCGCGGCCCCACCGGCAACGGTGGTGGTACGCCTCCGGAGAGATCGTGAGCCGGTACTACCTGACCACTGCCATCGACTACGCCAACGGCGCGCCGCACATCGGCCACGCCTACGAGAAGGTCGGCGCCGACGCCATCGCCCGCTATCGCCGCCTGCGTGGCGACGAGGTGCACTTCCTCATCGGCATGGACGAACATGGCCAGAAGGTGGAGCAGACCGCGGCGCAGCAGGGCGTGCCACCGCAGTCGCTGGTGGACACCCTCGCCGCCACCTTCAGCGCGATGTGGGACCGGCTTGGCATCTCGCGCGACCAGTTCATCCGCACCACCGACCCGATGCACAAGGCCGGCGTGCGCGCGCTGATCGAACGCATCTTCGAGCGCAACCCGGACGACTTCTACGAGAAGGCGTACGAAGGCTGGTACTGCGTGGGCTGCGAGTCGTTCAAGCAGGACGCCGAGATCGTGGATGGGAAGTGCGTGCTCCACCCGACGCGCACCCTGGAGTGGGTGGAGGAGCGCAACTGGTTCTTCCGGCTCAGCCGCTACGCCGAGTTCCTGCGTGCGAACCTCGTCCAGCATCCCGAGTTCCTGCAGCCGGAGAGCCGGCGCAACGAGATGCTGGCCCTCATCGAGCGCGGCCTCGAGGACGTATCGGCGAGCCGCTCGCGGCTCAAGTGGGGAATCCCCTTCCCGAAGCCGCTGAGCACCGGCGAGCCGCAGACGACGTACGTGTGGTTCGACGCGCTCCCCAACTACCTCACCGCCACCGGATTTCCCGAAGGTGACTGGGCGGAGCGCTGGCCGGCGCAGCTCCACATCGTCGGCAAGGACATCACCCGCTTTCACACCATCATCTGGCCAGCCATGCTCAAGTCCGCCGAGCTCCCGTTGCCCGGGCGCGTCTGGGGACATGGCTTCGT
>DASURL010000274.1:0-6648 GCA_036280075.1 Gemmatimonadaceae bacterium
GCGGCAGATCGCCGAGCTGCTCGTCGAGTACGCGGATACCACGTCGGCCGACCTCATCGCAGCGGGGAGCGCGCGGCTCTCGCGCGTGGACCGCTGGATGCTCGGCAGCGTGAGCACCGACCTCGTGCGCGACGGCCGCTACTCGGTGCTGGTCGTGCCGCCGGCAGGGCGACGCGACTGATCGCGCACGCGCAGCGGCGGCATCACGAGCCCGCCGCTACGGCCGGGATGGTGAAGGCGAACGTCGTGCCCTCGCCGAGCGTGCTCTCGGCCCAGATGGCGCCGCCGTGCGCCTCCACGATTCCCTTCGCGATCGCGAGTCCGAGCCCCGCGCCGGCGCGCCCGGTGACGTGCACCTGCCAGAAGCGATCGAAGACGTGCGGCAGGTGCGATTCGGCAATGCCCACGCCGGTGTCCCGGACGCGGAAGCGGATGAATGAGCCCTGTTCGTCGGCGCGGCCCTCGTCCGTCGGCCCATCCACCAGCGCCGCATCCAGCGTGATGCGGCCGCCCGTGGGCGTGAACTTGACCGCGTTCCCGAGCAGGTTCATCAGCACCTGCAGCACGCGCTCGCGGTCGGCGTCGAGCGCGGGCAGGTGGCCGCTCCGCTCGATCACCAGCTGCACCCCCGCGTTGTCGACCTGGATCCGCATGAGGTCTTCGATGGCGTCCAGCACCGACGCCACGCTCACGGAACCCCGCTCGAGCGGCAGTCGCCCGGACTCGATGCGGGAGACGTCGAGCAGGTCCTGGATGATGCGTCCCATCCATTGCGCCGACTCGCGGATGACCTCGGCCATCGAGCGGACGCTCTCCGTGGGCGCGGGCTCCGGATCGAGCAGCACGCTGGCGCACATGCTGATCCCGCTGAGCGGGTTGCGCAGGTCGTGCGACACCACGCTCAGGACCTCGTCGCGCGCCAGGGAGGCGCGGCGCGACGCGTGGTAGAGTCGCGCGTTGTCCAGCGCCAGCGCTGCCCGTCGCGCGAACTCGCCGGCGAACTCCATGTCGAAGTCGTCGAACTCCCGATTCCACGACACGAGCGTCAGCGCCCCGAGCACGCTGCCACGGGCCCGCACCGGGATGACGAGCGCACAGCACGCACCGACGTCCTGCAGCATCCGTGCGAACTCGCTCGTCGGGCTTTCGGCGGGGGGAGGACCATCGGAGATGCTCACGTGCTTCGACTTGCCGGTCCGTCGCACCGACGCGATGACGCCGGCGCCGGGCGCGTGCCGTCCGGCGAGGTAGCGCTCGCGCAGCGTGTCGCGACGATCGGGTGAGCCCGCCGCGGCGACCGTGCGCGCCGCCTCGTCCTCACCGTCCTCCGACCATGCCTCGAGCACGCACGCGTCGCAGAGCGCCGGCACGGCGAGGCGTGCCACCGCATCGAGCGTCGTCTGCACGTCCAGCGAGGTGGCCAGCGCGGCGCTCGCTTCAGCGAGGAAGCGTTGCCGCTCCTCGAGTCGCTTGCGTTCGGACACGTCCCGCAGCACCACCGTGTACAGGATGTGGCCGTCGCTCTGCAGCTTGGAGATCGACGCCTCGGCGGGGAACTCCTCGCCGGTGCTGCGCCGGCCGGCGATCTCGCGCCGCTTGCCCATGCGGCGGGCGCTTTCCGCCGACGCGCCGAATGCCGCCACCTCTCGTGCATGGATGCCGCGCGACCGCATCGGCAGCAGCAGCTCCAGTGGCTTGCCGATCATCTCGGCAGGGTCGTAGCGGAAGATCTCGGCGGCGCCCTGGTTGAAGTGGACGATGTGCTGCTGCTCATCCACGGAGATGATCGCTTCGGCGGCGATGGAGAGGATACCCGCGAACTTGGCCTCCGAGGCTCGCAGGGCCGCTTCCGCGGCGGCACGGCGCTCCATGTCGCGACGAATCGAGCGGTGCGCCACGACGCCGATGCCGGCGCCGATGACCATGAGCGCCAGCGTCGCCAGGCCGCTCAGCCGCGCGGCCAGCGCTTGGTCCGTCAGGCGCGACGTGATCATCGCGTCCTCGTGCGCTTCCACGCTGTCGAGCGCCGCACCCAGCCTGGCATTGATCCGGGCGAGGGAATCGCTGAACGCCATCGAGTCGCGCGCCGCCGGACGCGCGCCCGCCAGGTGCGCGATGATCGCCTGTCGCGCGTCGAGCAGGCGGTTCGCCTCGGCGAGGCGTCCTGTCTGTTGCGGGGTATCCCCGGTCAGCTCCGTGGCCTGGCGGAGGGCGTGACGCCCTTCGCCAAGTCGCGCCGCCAGCTCGTCGGCGGAGGGCGAGAATTCAGCACGCCGCGCGCGCAGGAGGAAGGCATCGGTGCTCGCCAGGCGGACGCGGACCGACTGGAGGGCGGTTCGGACCGCCTGTCGGCGGACAGCCAGTCGCGCCGACTCGTCCATCCTCCGCAGGCTCACGAGGCTGAGCACGCCAGTCCCCAGCACGAGAAGGATGCCCGCCGTGGAGGCGAGGGCCAGCTTCCGGGTTGTCGAGATCTTCAGGGCTTACCTCGGCGAAGCAGGAAACGGCCGACAGAAATCGAGGAACACTCCCGATGGCAGCGCCATCCCGCGACATGGTATGATGCAGCAGGTCGATCAGCGCGACAACCGTGCGCCAATCCCGGCGCCGCGTCGATGAGGAAGGAGGTGACGGGATGCTGCAGGATCCCTCCCGGCCGGTCCGCCGGTTCGCTGCCGTCCTGCGGGGCAGGGGTGCGATCGCGCTCGCCTGCGGCGTGGCGGCCCTGGCCTGGCCCGACGAGCTGCTCCTCCGCGCGATGCTGGCCACCGCCGTGCTCCTCGCCGTGTCGGGAGCATACGAGATGGGATTCGCCGTGCGGAATCGCCATAGCAATCGCGGCTGGCCCCTCGCACTGGCGGACGGCGCGGCGTGTTTCGGCATGGCAGTGATCTCGGTGACGGTGACGGCCATCCCCTTCCACGCGACGATGCTCCTTGCGGGGTGGTGGCTGTTCGCCTGCGGCGTGCTCGCCCTGGTGCTGGCGCTGGCGATCTGGCCCATGCGCCGCAGCCGGCTCGCCATGCTCGCCTGGGCGGGTGCGCAGCTCGCACTCGCCGCCGTCGCGCTGGTCGACGAGAGCGCCGACCTCGTGACGCTCCTGTACGTGGGAGCTGCCTACACGATCGGCTTCGGACTCTTCCAGCTCGTCGCCGCACAGTGGATGCGTCGCGTGGCCCTCCCGCAATACGAGCCGACGCAGCAGCATCGATGGCTTGCCAGCCACGCCCGCTAGAAGGTGAGGTCGAGGGCCAGCGCGTCGCGCACGTCGCGCAGGACACCTGCGGTCGTCTCGCGCGCGCGGATCGTGCCCCGTCGCAGGATGTCGATGGCATGAGCAGGATCCCCGGCAAGCCGACGGCGCCGCTCACGGATGGGCGCGATGAGCTGCTCGAGGATGTCCTCGAGACGCCGCTTGAGCGTCATGTCGCCCAGTCCGCCGCGGCGGTAATGCGCCTTCAGCTCGGCCACCGCGCCCTGGTCGGGGTCGAAGGCGTCGAGGTAGGCGAAGACGACGTTGCCCTCCACGGTGCCGGGATCGCTCGCGCGCACGTGCCCGGGGTCGGTGTACATCGCGCGCACCAGCGCTCGGATCTCGTCCGGCGTGGCGGCGAGGGGAACGGCGTTCCCCAGGGACTTGCTCGCCTTGCGACCGTCCACGCCGGGGAGGCGTGGCGTCTCGGAGAGCAGGGCACGGCACTCGGGGAGGATGGCACGACCAGCGAGGTGCGCCAGCCGTCGCACGATCTCGTTCGTCTGCTCGATCATCGGAAGCTGGTCGTTGCCGACCGGCACCAGCGTGGCACGGAAGCCGGTGATGTCCGCCGCCTGGCTCACGGGATACGCGAGAAAGCCGGCGGGGATGTCGCGCGCGAAGCCGCGCAGCTCGATCTCCGCTCGAACTGTGGGATTCCGCTCCAGCCTCGCCACCGTGACGAGGTTCAGGTAGAGCACCGTCAGCTCCGCGAGATCCGGGAGCGCCGATTGCAGCGCGATGGTGGTGAGGGCCGGATCGATCCCGACGGCGAGATAGTCCAGCACGACTTCCACGATGTTGCGGCGGACATCGGCTGCCCGGCCGGCGTTGTCGGTCAGCGCCTGCAGGTCGGCGACGAGGATCGTCTGGTCGTGCCGGTGCTGCAGCGCGACGCGCTCGCGCAGCGAGCCGGCGAAGTGCCCGAGGTGCAGCCGTCCCGTCGGCCGATCGCCGGTGAGGATCTGCTCCCGAACCATTGGTCCGTCCGCCTCGCCCGCCGTGCCGCGGACGTGGACCCGATGCTGCGCCTCGATTCCCGCCTGTCCAGGCTCGTCACTCACCTGTAGTCCTCACCCCGATCCGGAGAGTTCACATGCGACAGATGAACATTCTAAACGGACGCGCACTGCTTGGTGGGCTCGCGGTGGTGGCCCTTCTGTGCGTGCCCGCGCTGCGGGCGCAGGACGCCGCCGCCGGCGCGCGCACGGTGCAGGGCCTGCTCCAGATTCCGCCATCGGTGCGCGCCGAGCACCGTGAGATCCATGAGGCGCTCGTCGCGGCGACCAGGGCGCCGGGTGAGGTCGGCGTCGCGGCGCGCGCGCTCGCCGCCGTGCTGGATCCGCACTTCGTGCGCGAGGAGCAGATCGCACTCCCGCCGCTCGGCCTGCTCGCGCCATTGGCGCGCGGCGAACGCCCGCCGGCGATGCGTGCCGTCCTTCCGCTCACGGATTCGCTCCGCGCCGAGCTGCCGCGCATGCTGCGTGAGCACCAGGCCATCCATGCAGCCACGCTGCGGCTGCAGCAGGTGGCGCGTGCCCGGCGCAACGCGCAGGTGGAGCGGCTCACCGACGAGCTTCTTCTCCATGCAAGGAACGAGGAGGAGGTGATGTACCCGGCAGCGCTGCTGGTGGGCGAGGTCGTGCGGGCGCAGCTCCCGCCGGCGAACTCACGTCGATGAGGCCACGCCGGCGCACAGGTAGTCGATGACCTGTCGCGCCGTGTAGCCCGGACGCGCCGACGCGAAGCGCCCCAGCGAGAGCAGGTCATCGCCGCTGGTGACGAGCGGAATCTCCTCCTGGCTCGTCTCGGTGCGCCATTGTGCCTGGCCGATGTCGGAGGTGAGCCCGTTGCAGAGACAGCGCCTCCCTTCGGTCTCGGCGATGTCGCCGCCCTTCGCGACGTACGCGTCGACGGGCTCGGCGCTGCAGCGGTACACGGTGCGTCCGCCTGCCGTTCGCACGGGCACGCGCAGGTAGCCAAGGTCGCACACCCGCGTGCGTGCCGCTGCGCGCTCCGCGTCGCCCGGGAGCTCCACGACCTTGAACGGATACCCCGTGGGCGACGCGCGTGGATCGGTGCGCAACGTGACGGTGCCGTCGGCCAGCGCGCTCATCACCCGTCCCTTGAGCGCGGCATCGAGTCCGGATTCGGCGCAATAGGCGAACAGCGTCCCCACCTGGACGCCCACAGCGCCGGCCGCCTGCGCGGCCGCGAGTGCCTCGGGCGAGCCCGTGCCTCCGGCGAGCCAGAAGGGAAGTCCCAGCTCCCGCAGCTTCACGAGGTCCACGACGTCCCGCTCGCCGTAGACCGGCTCTCCGTTGTCGTTCAACCGCAGCTCTCCCCGAGGCGGCGCGTTATGACCGCCGGCGGTGGGAGCTTCCACGACGAAGCCGTCCACGCGGCCAGTGGACTTCCGCGCGAGCGTGGCGGCCAGGGAGACCGCGGACACCACGGCGAGGAACGCAGGCCGGTGCAGTGGCCGCTCCCGAAGCGCAGGATCGCTGCACGTCGCGGGATCGAACTCGAGGTACTCCGCCTCGTCCCGGGCCAAACCCTCGATCTCGAACCGGAGGCGCGCCGGCCGATGCTCGGCGAGCGCGTCCAGCACGCCAGGAATCTCACGTGGGATGCCGGCGCCCATGATCACGACGTCCACGCCAGCGAGCATCGCGCCGTACAGGGAGGGCAGGTTCGGCATCTGGACCTTGGTCAACAGGTTGAGACCGACGAATCCGTCGTGTCCTTCCTTTGCCAGCCAGACCTCGGCGAAGTTCGCCAGCACCGTCACCTGCTGGCGCGCGTCGCTCACGACCTGCTTGTACATCGGCAGGTTCTTGTACGGTGTACCGGCGGGCCGGCCTCCCGCGCGGAAGTACCGCTGCAGGATCCCCTCGCCCACGCCGGCCACGGGGAAGGCGGCGATGGCGCGCCGAAGATGGCCGTCCGGGTCGCCATCCTGCAGGCGACGCACGAACACGGTGTCGAGCATGGACCCGGAGACGACGCCAAGATGACCGGTGCGGGACACGGCGTTGGCGAGTCGCCAATCCGAGACGGCGACGCCCATGCCGCCCTGGATGACGCGAGGTGGGGATTTGAGGAAGGTCATCCCCAAGCTTCGTCCGTCGATGCCGGGCAATGTGTGACGGATGTCTCAGCCCGGCACTGGTGCTGGCGAGCCGGTCGGATAAGTTTGAAGGTTGCCATCCGGAGGACGCCCATGCCTCCCGGATTGGCCGATTTTCCAACCCGCCCCTGTAGCTCAGGTGGATAGAGCAGCGGTTTCCTAAACCGTTGGCCGGGTGTTCGAATCACCCCAGGGGCATGCCGCGTGTTGCGGCCCTTCCAACCACTCTAGACGTCATGACGCATCCCATAACCGACAAGACTGC
>DASURL010000275.1:0-2631 GCA_036280075.1 Gemmatimonadaceae bacterium
GCACCTGCTCGCGGATTTCCTGGGCAAGGCGACGAACCCGACGTGGACGGGCGAGATCGTCTTCCAGCCGATGGCGCCGCACTGCTGGGGGCCGCCGATGAACGAGCTGATGCTGAAGATGACGGCGCACATGGAGAAGTACGCGCCGGCGGGCGCGGACCTGAAGAGCTGGCGGTACTGAACGTGGCCATGGCGATGACCGGCTTGTCGCCCGTCTCCTCCATCGAGTCCGTGCCGCGGGTGACGATCACGCCGGAGATCCGGGGCTCCGCGCCGGAGCATGAAGGCAACAGGGTGTCGTGACGCGCCAGAGGAGCCGAGCAGCCTTCCGCGCGGGCAGCCTTTCGACTCCGGTCGTGAGGCGATACAATCATCGCCCCTGCAGTCCGATCGCCACTCCATCCGTCGAGGTGTGCCATGCCGCACGTCCGGAAGTCGATCGTCGTCGCTGCTCTTGCCTTCCTTGCCGTCGCTCCGCTCTCCGCGCAGAACACGCCCCGCTCCCAGATCGACGCAGTGAACTCCCGCTTCATGGCCACCTTCAACCGCGGTGATGCGGCCGGCGTCGGGCAGTTCTACGCCACCGATGCCGTGCTCATGCCACCCAACGCGGCCGCCGTGCATGGGCGAAAGGGCATCAGCAGCGCCTGGGCGGATTTCGGCAAGATGGGCGGAACCAACCTGAAGCTGCACACCACCGAGCTCGACGTGCACGGCGACATCGCGAACGAGATGGGGACTTACTCGCTCGACATCAAGCCGGCGAAGGGTGCGGTACTGCATGATCACGGCAAGTTCATCGTGATCTGGAAACACGAGCCCAAGGCGGGCTGGCAGCTCTATCGTGACATCTGGAACACCGACGTCCCGGCGGCGACGCACTGACCCCGTCCCCCTCCTCCGGCTCGTCGCGCAGGGCATCGCCCAACCCACCGCGACGAGCCCGGAGCGCGTGGTCACGCACCTCGGCGCCCTCCAGGCCCAGGATTACCCCGGCGCACTCTGGTCCATCGGGCTCCGCATGGCGGGCGCCACGCGCGCCGACGTGGAGCGCGCGATCCACGAGCGCGCGATCGTGCGCACCTGGCCGATGCGCGGCACGCTCCACTTCATCCCGGCAATCGACGCGGCGTGGATGCTCTCGCTGCTCGCGCCACGCGTGCTGCGCAGCCGCGGGAGCCTGTATCGCCACTACGAGCTCGATCAGCCCACGCTCCGGCGAATCCGTGCCATCATCGAGCGCGCGCTGACGCGTGAACAGGTCATGACGCGAGGCGCACTCTTCGCCGCACTCGACACCGCCCGCATCACTACGGCCGGACAGCGCGGAATCCACATCCTGCAGTGCCTCTCCATGGAGCGCATGCTCTGTCACGGGCCGCACGCGGGGCGCGAGCCGACGTTCGTCCTGTTCGACGCCTGGATCCACTCGTCACGCACGCCTTCGCGCGACGACGCGCTTCAGGTGCTCGCCACCCGCTATTTCACCAGCCACGGTCCCGCCACCGTACGCGACTTCGCCAACTGGGCCGGCTTGACGATGGCCGACGCGCGCGCTGGGTTGCACCTTGCGCAACCCGTGCTCGCGTCGATGCGCAGCGATGCCGGCGAGCTGTGGATGTCGAGCACTCTCGAGGATGTCGTGCCGAGGGGACGCGCGTACCTGCTCCCCGGCTTCGACGAATATCTGCTCGGCTATCGGGACCGGGGCGCCGTGCTGGACGCGCAGCACGCGGATCTGGTCGTGCCGGGAGGCAATGGTGTCTTCCAGCCCACGATCATTGCCGATGGGCACGTGCGCGGCACGTGGCGCCGCTCGACGCGCGCAACCGGGGTGCGGCTGCGGATGCTGCCATTCGCGACACTGTCGGCGCCGATCAGGAAGGCGCTCGCCGCTGCGGCCGGCCGGTACGCCGCCTTTCTCGGCGTACCGGTTTCGCTGGAGTGGACGAGCTGACGGCGGTACTGCCTACGACAGCGTCGGGTGCCTGTGCACCACGTCGTCGTGCACCTGGAACTTGTGCGCCACGCCCAGGATCACGTCGTCGTTGTACAGCGCGCCGGTGATCACGCCGCAGATCGGCTGCGGCTTCAGCGGCGGGGGCGGCGGCGTCGTCGTATCGCGTGAGCCGCGGTTCGGCTGCTGCGGCACGTCGAACCTGTACGGCACCACGGCGCAGGGATGGCCGGTCTGCGCGTTCGGCCCGATGTCGGCGCTCCACGAGCCGATGAACAGGTCGAGGTCCTTCATGAACTCCGCCCACCGCGTGACGAGCACGTAACGGCGACGCTGCGTCTGCAGGTACTCGTATCCCTTCACGATCCGCCCCGCCACGAACCGCGGGTTCCAGTCCGCCGGGGCCATCGGACTGGGTGGACCGGCCGGTGGCGGAACCGTGCCGGGATACGGCTCGCCGTTCTTCGGCGGCGCGAGCACGGTGTTGAGGTCGAGGCCGATCTCCTTCGCCTTCCGTTCCACGTACGACTCGAACGCCGCCGCGTACTCCACGTTGAGCGAACCCTGGCCGATGCCGGGCACCGTGGGACGCGGGCCGATGGTCTTCGGGTTCATGCCGAGCTCGCGAAGCTTCGCCACGAGCTCCGCCGGCGCGCCGGGATCGGCGAGGAAGG
>DASURL010000276.1:0-30215 GCA_036280075.1 Gemmatimonadaceae bacterium
AGGCTCCGCTGCCGTCAGGTGCACCGGAACATCGCGCAGATGCGCACGCTACTGCGCGAAGAGCAGCACTTCTGGGTCGAGGAACTCGACGGCATCGCGAACAAGTTCGAGTACCGGAGGATCCTCGACATCTTCGTGCGCGTGAACTCCGGGGGGACGAAGCTCACGGCCTCGGACCTCATGTTCGCCGCCCTCAAGGAGGGGTGGGAGGACGTGGAGGAGAACACGGAGCAGACGGTCGAGCTTCTGAACCTGAGCGACCGGCTCAAGTTCGAGTCGAGCTTCCCGCTCAAGTCCCTCCTCGTGGCACACGGCGAAGGGGCGGAGGTGCACGAGGTCTCTAAGTTCACCGGCGAGCGCGGCGAGCGGCTCCTCAACAGCCTGCGCGACGACTGGGACCGGTCGGAGGCGGCCTTCCAGGAGCTCCGGGACTTTGTCGCCCAGGATCTCCGGCTCTTCTCGGACAAGGTCATTCGCTCGTACAACGCGTTTGTTCCGCTCTTCGACTTCCTGTACCACAACCCGAAGCCGAACGAGGCGTCGCGGGCGCGCATGCGCGCGTACTACCACAAGGCGCAGCTGTTCAATTGGTTCGGCGCTAGCGGCGACGCCACCATCAACGCGTTGCACCAATTCGTCGGCCAGCGGCGCGCCACCGGCTTCCCACTCGACGACGTCGTCGACTACTTCAAGCGACGCGGCTTCCAGACCGAGATCTCCGACGGCAACCTGTCGGACAACCGGATGCGCGCCATCCTACTCAGCATCGTCTACGTTGACCGGTGGGGTACGTCCCCCTTCGACGTGCGCTTCAAGGGGAACGAGCCGCACGTCGATCACATCTACCCGCAGTCGATGCTCCGGTCGCGCCTAGGACAGCTCTCGGCTCAGATCAACGACATCGGCAACCTCCGGTACGTCGGCGCCACCGACAATATCCGAAAGCGCGCCGAACTACCGGCCGACTACTTCGCGCGCATGAAGCGAGACGGGATCGACCTCGGACGTCACCTGCTGGTCCCCGAATACGCCGACACGCCGGCGCGGCTCCAGTTCGACGAGCCGACCTTCACCGCCTTCCGGGAGCGGCGGCGTGCCGAGATCCGGCGGACGCTCCGTCGCGTCGTCGACCTCGTCGACGAGGCTCCGCCGCCGATGGTCAGCGCCGCGTTGTTGCCGACGCCTACCACTGGTGCCGAGGCTACGTCGGTGGCCACGGTCTCGCCGTTGGACGCCGCATCGCCCTGAGACGCGGCAAGTGGGCCGGATTAAACCCTGTTAGGGTCCACAGAGGGTCCACCAAGTCCATTTTTTCGTCCGGATCGACCGTTCTGGAGCGAAGGGTGATGGCCGTAACCCGTTGAAGTACCGTGCCATTCCGGATCGTGCGTCCGTAGACCGGTCTCCTTCCCAAGCTGGACGTCGCCGGTTCGAGTCCGGTCGCCCGCTCCTGACATTCTGTCGAACGACAACAAGTGCGAGCCCCGGTGCCATTGCGCCGGGGCTCGGGTCGTTTGATGAGCCGTGCCGGACGTCGTGAACGCCGGCAGCAGCACACGCGTCGCCGTCAACCGGTCGCTCGCTGTTACAGCGTCATGTAGCGGCCGTTGATCTCCGTGCCGATGAAGCCGAACGCCGCGTGCGACGTCTCGATGGCGTCCGACGTCCACTGGAAGCCCGTGGACGGTACGTCGACCGATGCCCAGAGCCGGCTCGTGGCCCGCCAGCCCGTCGCGCGGAACAGCTTCGCGGGATCGTCGTACGTGGCCCGCTCGTCCGTCGCGTCCCACTCGATTCGGAAGCGCAGTCGTGCGGGCGTGGCCGCCGCGTCATGCGCGGGCCACTGTGGCTGGTCGATGACGTCGACCCCATGCAGCTCGACTGACGCATGCCGCCCGTCGGCGCTCACCGTCAGCGCACCGTCGGGGATCACCGTCACCCAATACAGGCCGCTCGGCGCGATGGGTGGATGGAAGTCGTGGATCTTGTGCTCAGGAGTCGCCGACCCCTCGAAGAGCGTGAGTCATATGTGGCCGAAGGCGCCGCGTCGCGATTGCCGGCCGGCAAAATACTCGCCCGACATGAAGCTGAAGTCGGTACTCTTCGCGCCGAACGCGATGCGCCGACCCGTGTTGTCGGTTCCCATGCCGGCAAAGTCGTTGGAGCGCGCGACCTGTCCACGGAAGTGGAAGATGTTCGACGGCTCCATGCCCGGCCCGGGCGACTGATTCTGACTGCCGTTCCTGTCGAGCCAGGGGATCGGAATCGGATCGGCACCTCCATTCGGCACATCGATCGCCGCGAGCGCTTCGATCGGGCGGTTACGTGCCGGCTCGAGCGGGGTGGCTGCACCGGAGGCAATCGCCGACGCACATCCCTGGAGCGACGCGAGACTCGCGACGCCGGCGACGGTGCCGAGGCCGGTCCGCAGAAAGTCGCGGCGGCTGGAGGAATTCGCCAACGGATCAAAGAACTTCGCCATCGCTGCCTCACGTCTCAGGGGGGCCGCTGCACCGTGCGTCAGCGATGCACGATCCGCTCCAGAATGGGTCTTCGCAGTCACCCACTCCGCCGCCGCGGCCCGGCTCGCGTTCCGGTCAGCTTCCCTCTCCGCGCACCCGTGGCAGGTAGTTGAAGAAGGGAAAGGGATCCGGCATCACGCCCACCGGCACCTCGATCAGCGCCGGCTCGCGCGCCGCGATCGCGCGCTCGAGCGCGGAGCGGAGCGCAGTCGGACCTTCCGCCCGCACGCCGGTAACGCCGAAGCTCTCGGCGAGGCGCACGAAGTCCGGGTTGGTGAGGTCGGTCGCGACCACGCGATTGCCGTGCTTCTCCTGCTGCATGCGCCGCACGTTGCCGAAGGCGCCGTCGTTGAACACGACCGCCACCACGGGAATGGCGTGTCGCACGGCGGTCGCGAGCTCCGCCATGGTGTACATGAAGCCGCCGTCGCCGGAGATCGACACGACCGGGACGTCGCGCCGCGCGTCCTGCGCGCCGAGCGCGGTGGCGTAGCCGGAGCCGAGGGTGCCCTGATAGCCGGAGGTGACGTACGTGCGCGCTGCGTAGACGGGAAACGCGAGCCGCGCGACGTAGCTCATCTGCGTCAGGTCGTCGACGAGGACGCCCTCCTCCGGCAGGGCGTCGCGGATGGCGCGGAGATACGAGAGCTGCGGCTCGAGCACGGCCAGCTCACGCGCCACGTCGGCCTTGAGCGAGCGCAGTTCGTCAGTGCGCGACTCGCGCACGGAGCCCATGCGCTCGAGCTCCTCGGCGAGGGCGGGGAGGATTGCCTCGGCGGGGCCGACAAGGCCGATCGCGGGTTTCCGGATGCGATCCACCTCCTGCGGGTCGATCTCGACGCGGATGACGCGGAGTGCGTCGTCGGTGCCCCAGTTCATGCGCGCCATCTGCAGACGCGTGCCGATCGCGAGGACGACGTCGGCGTCGCGCCAGAGGCGGTGACCGCCGGGCACGGTGAGGCTCAATGGATGACGGTCGTCGAGCACGCCGCGTCCCATGCGGTAGGCGACCACCGGCGCCTGCAGCCGCTCGGCGAGACGGCGCACGTCGTCGGAGGCATCGAGCGCACCGCCACCGACGACGATGAGCGGACGGCGCGAGCTCGCCAGCATGCGGGCGGCCTCGCGGATGGCGTCGTGATCGAGAGCGGGTGCGGCGTGCGCTTCGTCGAGGGGCGAGCGCGTGGTCCCACGCGCATTCCCAGGCACGTCGGGCATCGGCGCGCCGAGCACGTCGGGTGGGACCTCGAGCGCGACGGGGCGAGGGCGCCCACCGAACAGCGCGCGGAACGTGCCCTCGGTCAGGGATGCGGCGTCATCGGGCCTGTCGATCCGCCCTGCCCACTTCGTCAGGTGGCGAAGGATCCCCACCTGGTCGGGGATCTCGTGCAGCATGCCGAAGCCCTGGTCGATGAGACGGCTCGGGATCTCGCCGCTCAGGCAGAGCACGCGGGCACTCGTCGCGTACGCGGTCGCGAGGGCGGCGGTGGTGTTGAGGACGCCCGGGCCGGGGACGACGGCGTAGGCGGAGGGGCGCCCGGTGGCGAGCGCCGCGCCAAGCGCCATGTACGCTGCCCCCTGCTCGTGCCGGGTGTGCACGGCGCGCAGCGCGCCGTGCGCATCGAACACGGCGTTGAAGAACGGGTCGAGCTGGATGCCGGGGAGGCAGTAGAGGGTGCGCAGGTCGTGGTCGACGAGCGCGCGCACGAGGAAATCGGCGACGGTGGGCATGGACGGAAAGGTAGTGGCCGGCACGCATGATGCCCGGGCAGCGTGACATGCAGACCGATCAGATGTCACAGCGCTCGATGAAGATGGGCTGGGGACGGTTCGCGGCGATGATCGCGATCTCCGTCGTCATCATGTTCGTCCTCATGTACCAGCTGGTCTACGAGGCGGACCACCTGATGTTCAGCTGGAACCGCCTGCTGTCGTCGCTCATCATGGGGGCGGTGATGACGATCGTGATGCTCGCCTTCATGTGGTCCATGTACGAGGGGCAGGGGCTCAAGATCGGCCTGCTCGCCGGCGCCGCGGTGCTCGGCTTCATCCTCCTGTACGTGAACCGGCAGCAGACGCTCGTGAACGACACGCGGTTCATGAAGGCGATGATCCCGCATCACTCGATCGCCATCAACAACGCGCGCAAGGCCGACATCCGGGATCCGCGCGTGCGCGAGCTGGCGGACTCGATCATCTCCAGCCAGACGCGCGAGATCCGCGAGATGAAGCTCCTGCTGCAGGACATCGAGCGGAACGGCGCTCGCGGGAACACGCCGCTCCCGGCCATCCCCGCGGTGGTCACGCCGGGGATGGAGCCGAAGATCCGGCAGGCGGTGCGGTAGGTCGCGAGGGCGTCAGCCCTCGGCGTGCCGTCGCGGCAGGGTGAGGGTGAACACCGAGCCGTGGCCGACTTCGCTCTCGATCGTGATGTCGCCGCCCATGGCGCGGGCGAGCTGTCGACTGATGGAGAGGCCAAGCCCCGTGCCCTCGGCCGTGCGCGTCAGCGACGGGTCGCCCTGCACGAAGGGCTCGAAGATGCTCTCGCGCAGGTCCTCGCGAATGCCGCGGCCGGTGTCGCACACGTGGACACGCACGCGCCTGCGGTCGACCTCGCATCGCAGGGCGATCTCCCCATGGTCGGTGAACTTCACGGCGTTGGAGAGGAGGTTGAGCATGATCTGCTCGACCTTGTCGCGGTCGATCGGGATGACGGCGTCGGCGTGGCAGCGCTCGAGACGGTAGCCGAGCTTCTTCTGCACGAGACGCGGGGCGACGAACTGCTCCAGCGAGGCGAGAAACTCGTTCATGTCCATCGGCTCGTAGCGGAACTCGAGCCGTCCACTCTCCAGCTTGGCGAAGTTCAGCACGTCCTCGATCAGCCGGAGGAGCGTGCGCTGGCTCTTCTTGATGCGCACCAGGTCCTGCCGCTGCTCGGGGTTGAGGCTGCCGCGGATCTCCATCTCGAGCAGGTCCACGTAGCCAGCGATCGCGTTGAGCGGGGTGCGCAGCTCGTGGCTCATCATGGCGAGGAACTCGCTCTTCGCCGCGTTCGCCTTCTCGGCGTCGGCGCGCGCCCGCTCGGCCTGGCGCCGTGACTCCACTGCCTGCTCACGCGCTGCCAGCGCCAGCTCGCGCGACTCCTCCACGTCTGCGAGCGAGCGCATGAGCTCCTCGTTCGTCTGCTCCAGCTCCTCCTGGAGGGTCTGTGCCTCCTCGACCTGCTGTTCCAGCTCGCTCGCCAGCTCCTGGAGCTGCTCGCTGAGCTCGCGCTCCGCCCGCTGGAGGCGCTTTGCGTCGGTGATGTCGCGAGCGATCTTCGCCGCGCCGATGATGCGGCCCTCCGTGTCGCGGATCGGCGAGACGCTGAGCGAGACGTCGATGAGGGTGCCGTCCTTGCGCACGCGCACCGTCTCGAAGTGGTCGATGCGCTCTCCACGCGAGAGGCGGCCCACGATGACCGGCTCCTCGTCGTGCCGCTCCGGGGGAATGAGCATGTAGACGGACTTGCCGATGATCTCGTGCGGCTCGTAGCCGAAGATGCGGGTCGCCCCGGCATTCCAGCTCCGGATGATCGTATCCAGCGTCTTGCCGATGATGGCGTCATCGGACGAATCGACGATGGCGGCGAGCCAGCCCTCCGGATTTATGGAGAGGAGCTTCCTGCCAAGCTCCGCTGAGAATTCGTCGGTGATCGGGGAGTCGGGCATTGCCTCCACTCATCCGGCGTGACTGAGTACGAACCCACCCCCGCCGCCGGCCCGAGGCGGCGGCGAAGGAGCGGATCGGGGAGCAACGGAGACGCGGGCGCCAGTGATGCGCGACACCTGACACTGGCAAGCGCCGCACCGGACGGTGCGCGGGCGCCCAGGTCAGCAAGAAGCCGGCCGACCAACGAATCTATTGACCTTCCTTACGACTCGGCACGGGGGCCAGGGTGCCAGCCCGCTGCCTGGCCTGGGCCACGACCTTGTCCGCGCGGGCATCCGCCTCGCGCACCATGCGGTCCGCCTGCTGGTCCGTCTCGCGCCGGAGTCGGTCGGCGGCCGCCTGGGCGGCAACGCGGGCCATGGGGTTGGTGGCCCGGGCGACGACCGAGTCGGCCCGCACCTTCGCCAGGCTGCGCGTGCTGTCCGCCAGCGCGCGCGCCTGGGCGCGGATGCCCGCTGCCTGCGAGTCGGCTTCGGCGACGATGCGCGCGGCCTCCTCGCTGGCGCGGCGCCGCGCATTCGTGGCCGCGGAGTCGGCCTGCTGCTTCACCTCGGCCACGCGGCCGATGCCATTGGCGCCGCCGAGGGGGACCTTGAGGCCACCGGCGGTGAGATCGAACGGCTTCACGTTCACCCGTCCGTCGGCGACGTCGAAGGCGAGGCGCACGGCGCCGAGGGCAGGAGAATGCAGCGGGCCGGAGGCGAGCGCGGACGAGATCTTCTGCAGCGCCGAGGAGTTCTGGACCACGAGACCCGACGTCTTGAGGTCGCCGCGGCCGGAAAGGGCGGCGAGCACCGGCGACATGTCCTTCGCGAGGAGGCCCTTCATGGCCATCGTGCCCGTGACGTTCCCGCGCGTCCAACGCGCGACGGGAGCCAGCTTCTGCACCGTGGCCAGGGCGGCGACGCTGGCGGGGATGTCCACGCTGTCGAGCTGGAGGGAGAGGTCGAAGGCGGGGCGGGCGAGGTCACGCGTATCGTACGCGCCATTCGCCACCACGGATCCGCGCAGGGTGTTCATGCGCAGGCTGTCGAGGGTGACGCGCTGGTCCTTCACGCGCAGGCGGCCGCGCACGTCGTCGAGCGCGAGGGCGCCGTAGGTGACGTGACTGGCGGAGGCGTCGAGGGAGAAGTCCACACGCGGCGGGACGGGGATCACTTCCGTGGACTTGTCCTTCGACACCCACTCCGAGAGGTCGAATCGCGAGCTGGCCACGCTGCCTGCGCCGCGAAGCTCCTCGTCGTGCATCAGGAAGCCGAGCAGGTTGTCGAGCGAGCCGGTGGCGCGCAGGTCGCTGTTGCCCACGCGCGCCGCGAGGGTGGAGAGCTGTGCGGCGCGCGGCGTGAAGCGCAGGGCGGCGGTGTCCACGGCCACGGCGTGCGGCAGGTTGGCGCTTCGCAGCGACAGGCGGGAGAGGTACGCCGACCCGCTCGCCGTGACGCGGTCGTAACGCGACGCGTTGACGTCCGAGAGCCGCGCGCGCATGGCGACGTCGGCGCTCACGAGGCCGGCGAGGCTCTGCACGTCGGGCAGCTTCACGGTGCGCGCCAGGTCGGCGAGGTCGAGCGCGCCGCGGAGTCGGAGATCCACGTCGGGATCGGTCATCGGCGTGCGCACCACGAGCCGCGCGTCCACCGGCCGGCCGCCCAGCTCGGCATGGAAGCGCTTCAGGCTGACGACGGTGCTGTCCATGTGGCCGCCGGGATTGTCCATGGCGAGATCCATGAAGATGCCGCGCGCCGGCAGGGGGAGTGACGGATCCTTGAACGCGCCACTGTCCACGCGGGCGCGTATGGCGAAGGACGGGAACGCGTGCGGGCCGTAGCTGCCGCGCACGCGCCCCGACACCGACATGCGGCCAGCGGTACGGAGCTTCGCGAAGTCGGTCGCGTACACGGCGGGCACGAGCGACAGGATGTCACGGAACGCATTGCCGGGTGCGGCGAAGGCGAGGTCGAGCGTCATGTCCGGCTTGCCGAGGGTGGCCGAACCCTCGAAGGCGAGGAGCAGCTCGTTGAGCTTCAGCGTGTCACGCCGGAAGGTGAAGCGGTTGTTGCGGAGGTCGGCGTCCACATCGGCGTCGAGCCGGATGGCGGCGCGTGACAGCCAGGGGATGCCGGCGAAGCGGAGGAACGCCGAGTCCACGCGCGTGCGCGTGGAGAGGAGGAACTTCTCGCTCGCGAAGTCGCCGCTCAGCGTCTCGTCCAGGCCGTGGAGGGCGAGGACGAGGTTGGCGTGGCGGTCGTCGAGAGTGACGGTGCCGTCGGAGAGCTGCAGGTTGCGCAGCGTGACGCCGACGGTGCGGCCGCTTTTCGTGGTCGCGGTGGAGGGGCGGGCGATGTCCCAGTTGGCGCGTCCGTCGGCGAGGACGCGAAGGCCGACGCGCGGCCGCTCCAGCACGACCTCGCGGACGACGATCGGGTCGCCGTGGCGGAGGAAGCCGACCACGCTCCCCAGCTCGAGGACCAGGCGCGCGTCCGTCACGGCAGCGAGGGTATCGCCGGCGAAGGGCTGTACCCCGACGACGCTCAGGTCATTCAGCGAGAGCGAGGCATTGGGGAAGTCGCGAAGGAGTCCCACGCTCGCGGACCGCCAGTCCACGCGTGCATTCACGCTGGAGGCGATCTCCGCCTTCAGGCGCGACGCGATGCGGTCGCGGAAAAGGAAGGGAAGGAGAACGAGGGCGAGGACGACGGTCGCGGCCAGGAGGCCGGCGCCAAGGGCGAGCTTTGCGCGGGTTCGCATGCCTGAAGACGATTTCGGGGGCTCTGCGGTATCGGGGTGGGGGATCCGCGACCTACCTTGGAGCATGCTCCCCAATACCCACGTGGATGTCGGCACCTTCCTCCTGGTGCTGGACCTGCTGGGCACCTTCGTGTTCGCGCTCAGCGGGGCGAGCTCCGGGGTGCGGCACCGACTGGACCTGTTCGGCGTGCTGGTCCTGTCCTTCGCCGCGGCGCTGGCCGGCGGGATCACGCGCGACCTGCTGATCGGTGCCGTCCCGCCGGTGGGGATCACCGACTGGCGCTACATCGCCACGGCGCTGGGGGCTGGGGTGGTGTTCTTCCTGTGGGATTCCACGGTGGTGCGGCTGCGGATGACGATCCTGTTGCTGGATGCCGCCGGGCTGGGGCTGTTCGCGGTGACGGGGACGCTCAAGGCGCTGAAGTACAACCTTGGCCCGGGCACGGCGATGCTGCTGGGCATGCTCACCGGGGTGGGCGGGGGCGTGCTGCGCGACGTACTCGTCTCGGAGGTGCCCACCATCCTGCGGTCGGAGCTGTACGCGATCGCCGCGCTCGCCGGCGCCGCCACCGTGGTACTCGGCCGCACACTGGAATTGCCGACGCACACCGGGGCAATCGGTGGGGTGCTGGTGTGCTTCGCCCTGCGCGTCGTGGCCATCCGGCACGGCTGGAGGCTTCCAGTGGTGGGCGAGTGGCGTCGCAGCGAGGACGACACGATCGAGGTGGACGAGGCGCCGCGGCCCTGACGTTGCCTGACGAGCTGCCGTACTGCTGCTGGCCACCTTCACTTCTCACGACTCGTTTCCATGCCGACCGAGCAATACCACGAACCACCCGAGGAGCTTTCCGCCGAAACGCGCACCTACGCGCGCATGATCACGTCGCTGATCGAGGAGGCGGAGGCGATCGGCTGGTACGCGCAGCGCCTCTCCCTGGAGAAGGACCCGGAGGCCCGCGCGATCATGCAGAACGCGCAGCAGGAGGAGTTCAAGCACTTCGGGATGGACCTGGAGTTCCTGCTGCGGAAGACCCCGAAGTGGCGCAAGATCCTGAAGGACATCCTCTTCAAGCAGGGGGACATCGTGGAACGGGGCGAGCAGGCGGAGGACGCGGCCGGCTGACGCGCGCTCAGCCGGTGGCTTCGTCGCCGCAGGTGCGGGCCCACGGAATGATCTCGAGGCGCGCATAGGGGATCGGCTTCCCCGTCTGCTCACAGATGCCGAAGCGCTCGGGATCGGCGTACAGCCGCTGGAGCGCCGCATCGATCTCGGCGAGCTCGCGCGAGATGCGGGTCGCGTTGGAGGCGTCGAGCTCCTCCTGCATGGTGTCGGTGCCGAGGTCAGCCTGGTGCGTCGGCATCTTGGTGATGTCGCCGGCCTGGTCTTCCTCGCTCTCCGAGGCGCTCTCGTCGAGGGAGCGATTGAGCGTCCGGAGTGCGCGATCGCGCTCGTCGCGGAGTCGCTGCTCGAGCTTCTTGCGCTGGGAATCGGTCAGGGCCACGGGATCCTCTGCTGTCCGCGTTCGGGAGTGAAGGAACGACGCCGGCCACGGTGCATGGCCCGGGCCGGCGCGCCTTCGCGACGCGGGAGGAGTGTGGCCGCGCCGGCTCAGCGACGGCTGATCTTCACCCGCCAGAGCTCCGGTCCCTGGGCCTCGTAGGTCCAGTCGAACGTGTCGGGACACTCGGCCATGAGCTGGTAGCGCAGTGGCTTGGGATCGTGGTCGTTGAGGATGACCATCGCCTGGCCGCTGGCCAGCGAGTCGAAGGTCTTGAAGATGGTCGGGTGCTTGTCGCGTGGCGGGATGACGCGCACGTCGAGCTCGATGGTCTGCAGGGACATCACGATCTCCTGATCGGTGAGAGTGGTGGCGCTGTTCCGGCCGTCCCGCCCGTGGACGGCCGAGGTGCTCAGGCGGGGCGCCAGATCCGCAGGAGCACCCGGTCGGCGAGCGAGTCGTCGAGCTCGCACGCGAACCCACGCTCGGCGAGCATGGGCAGGAGCAGTTGGGGGACGCGCTCGTTGAGCTGGATGAGCTGGTGACCGTCGGGAAGGGTCTCGAGTGCGGCCAGCGTGCGGACGAGGGGCTCGGGGGGCTGAAGGCCGCGGACGTCGAGCCAGACGGTGTGGTCGTCGCTCGGCGGCAGGGTCCCGACACTCGCTTCGCTCGTGCGGGATGACACCGTTGGCGCTTCGCTCGTGCGGGATGCCCCGACAGGCACTTCGTGCCTGCGGGGTGACTCGGGTGACACGTCGTCGGGCGAGTCGCGCCAGAACCAGACGGACCAGTCGTCGGGAGCGTGCTCCTCGCTCTCGTTTGCGAAGCCGCGCTTGCCGAGCACGGTGAGCAGCGGGACGGGGTGGAAGATGGCGCGGACACGCAGCACCTCGTCGTCGCGCAAGGCGCTCACCGCCGCCATGATGCGGGCGAGCGGCTCACGTCCCTTGCGCAGGTCGTCGCGGACGTCCACTTCAACGACGCGCGCATCCGGTGGGTGCGTGCGTGAAGGTCCCGCGTCCTGTCGTTCAGTGACGAGTGGCGAGGCGGGGGTCGTGGCCCAGATGCCGAGCGCCGCGTTGAGATCGCGCACGAGGGCGTCCACGGGGACGGCGGCGATTCGCGCGGCGTCGTCCACCGTGACGAGGCGGCCCATCACCTTCCGCAATGTCCGGTTGCGCAGCTTGGTGAAGTGCGACGAATGGTGCACGAACACCTCGACGAGGCGCTCGTCGCGCGCCAGCACGTCGTTCACGCGATCGCCAGCAGCCACGGGTTGTGTGGCGGACGTAGTGCTCATGCCCTGGCCTCCGCGTTGCCGAGAGTGATCCGCACGATCTGGCTGATGAAGAGCAGCACCGCTGCGAGGAACATGATGGCGCCGCAGCGTGTCACGTGAAGCGACGCCGTCGAGATGCCGACGGCGAGCAGGGTGACGCCGAGCGCCATGAGCCCGAGCTGCACGTGCGCCACGCGCGCCGAGAACATCTGCGCCACCGTGGGCGCGGTGCCCTTGCCCATGCGGTCCTTGAACCGCACCGTCCACGCGAGCAAGGGGACGATCTTGTAGAAGAAGCCCACGACAAACATCACGATGCCGCCGAGCAGGCCGACCGTCACGTAGATGGTGGCGAGCCGCGGATGCATCACGCCGGCGGCGAGCACGGCGGGGCCGAGCAGGGTGCTGATCGCAAGGAAGGCCAGCGCAGTGCCGGCGAAGCGCATGCCGACGTCGATCTTCCTGCGCACCCGCGCCACGTAGAAGGAGCGCGCCTGCCAGAGGAAGCAGGCCACGCCGCCCATGAGCAGGGGGACGGCGGCCCACGCCACGGCGTCGACCCGCGTGTTGAGGCCGACGGCGAGCGCCGGCACGCCGAGCGCGAAGAGGATCAGCGCGCGCTTCGTCCACCGGGTGTCGCCGCCGTGCGAGAGGAGGAACATCGGCAGCAGCCGATGCGACACCCCCACCATCATCATCAGCGCCCAGCCGACGATGGCCACGTGCAGGTGCGTCGCCAGCACGATGATCCGCGCCGAGCCGAGGAAGCCGGTGTGGATGTTGTGCAGCAGCACCACGCCAAGCGAGAGGGTGGAGGCGAGGAAGAAGATGGCGAGCGAGATCGCACCCCAGGTGACGTCGCGATTCTTCGCCCGCGGCAGGGTGGTGGCGACGTTAGCGACGCCGACGATCACCCCGATGCTCACGAGCGCGATGCCGACATGGTGGAGCACGGTGCTGCTCGTCGCCACACCGGCGGCGAACAGCCCCGCGCCGGGTGCGAAGGTCCAGAACTCGGCGTGGCCGAGCCTGATGGAGCGGATGGGGGCACCGAGTGCAACGGGAAGAAGCTGGTAGAGGGCGCCGAAGATGGTGGTGGTGAGCCAGCCGAGAGTGAACAGGTGGGTGATGCCGGCGACGCGCGGCGATGGGTATGCGCCGATGGAGAGCTCGGGCGCGATCCAGACGAGGCCGACGGTGCCGGCGAGCAGGTAGAGCGTGGCGGCGGCGAAGTGCTCGCCGGCAAGCGCCACGTTGCTGCGCACGGGAACCGGCGCCGCGGAGGGCGCTGCTGGCGGGCGCACGCCCGGTGCGGCGACGGCCGGCGCGGTCACGAGATGGCCTCGTCGGCGACGTGCTGCCAGCCGAGTGCGACCGCAACGCCGCGCGCAATCGCGTCGAACGCGGCGCCCGCCGTGCTGCGCGGCCGCGCCAGCATCGTCGGCGTGCCGGCGTCTCCCTCGGCGACGATCACGTCGTCGAAGGGAATCTCGCCGAGGAAGGGCGCACCGAGCTCGCTCGCCACGAGTGCCCCGGCGCCACGACCGAAGGGCCCGCTCATGTTCTCCACCACGCCGAGCAGGGGCACCTCGAGGGTGCGGAACATCTGGGCGGCCTTTCGTGCCTCCGCCGCCGCCACGCGAGGTGGCTGGGTGACGACGACGGCGCCCGAGAGGACGACTGCCTGGGCGAGGCTGAGGGCGATGTCGCCCGTGCCTGGCGGGAGATCCACGACGAGCACGTCGAGCTCGGGCCACGCGACGCCGCGGGCGAACTGCTTCACCGCCTTGCTCACCATCGGCCCGCGCCAGATGGCGGGCGAGTCCTCGCCGAGGAAGAAGCCGAAGCTGATCATCGGCACGCCAAACGCATCGAGCGGGAGGATGTATTTGTCCGGCGACATGCGCACGCGCTGCGCGCCGTCTTCCATGCCGAGCAGGATGGGGAGGCTCGGTCCATAAATGTCGGCGTCGAGCAACCCGGCACGCAGCCCACCGCGCGCGAGCGCGATGGCGAGGTTCGCCGCCACCGTGCTCTTGCCCACGCCGCCCTTGCCGGCGCCGACCGCGACGACGTGTTTCACGCTGGCGAGCTTCACCTGCTCGGCCCACGGATCGGGAGTGCCGGCGCGGGCCACCGGTGCCTGCTTCGGCGCCGGCGTGGGCGGGACGATCTCGACGGCGATGTCGGTGGCGCCGAGCGGCTCGAGGGCATCGCGGATGCCGGCGCGCAGCTTCCCGATGAGCGAGTCGCCGCGCGTGTGCATGCCGAGCTGCACCTTCACGCGGCCGTCGCACACGGCGACGTGCTGCACCATCCCGAACGACACGATGTCGCGCGTCAGGCCGGGGTAGGGAACCTGGCGCAGCGCGTCGGTGATGGAGTCCTTCGTGAGACCGTCCGCCGCCGGCGCGTCCGCCGTCCCCCCTGGTCCATGAGTAGCCATGGACGGATGTTGCGACGGATGCGGAGGGGGGAGTGTGACGGTTGTCTCAGGGGAGAAGGTGGGACGGTCGGAAGGTGGGACGGTCGGGAACGGCTCCCACCTTCCCACCATCCGACCTTCCGCTTCATTCGTACTTCGCCCTTTCCCCCGGCCTGCCCAGCGTCTTGAGGCGTGCGACGTCGGGGATGAGGATGCGCTTGCTGCTCAGTGGCTCGATGATTCCCTTGGACGCGAGCTGCTTGAGGGCACGCGAGACGGACTCGCGTGCGGTGCCGAGCTCGAAGGAGAGTTCCTCGCGCGTGCGGTTCAGCGTGATCTCGGTGCCGCGCTTCGTTGCCGTCCCGTGCTGCTCGGCGTATTCGGCGAGGAAGCTGGCGAGGCGCGCGGCCACGTCGCGGAAGGCGAGCGTCTCCGTGACGTGCACCAGGTGGCGGAGCCGCTTGCCGAGGGTGCGGATCACGGCCTGCGCGACGTCCGGATTCTCGCGGTAGAGCGCCTCGAAGTCGGCGCGCGGCAGGAAGACGAGACGCGATTCCACCTCGGTGATGGCCGACGCGGGATAGTCGCCGCCGTCGAACAGCGGGAGCTCCGCGACGGGGCGTCCCGGTCCCTCGGTGTGCAGCACCTGCTCGCGCCCGGCGGGACTCGTGCGGTAGATGCGCACGCGGCCGCTCTCGACGACGTAGAGGCCGCGACAGGGCTCGCCCGTGGTGAAGAGCACGTGGCCCGCCGCGAAGGTGCGCGCCACGCAGCGGGAGGCGAGCCGCGTGAGTGCGTCGGTGCCGAAGCTGGCGAAGAGCGGAAGCTGCCGGAGGAGATCGATCGGAGCCATCGCGAGCGGATCAGGGAAGAGGTCGAGTCGTCGCGGCCGTGGTGTGACAATCGTCACGCGTGCGCGCCTCGGTGCAGGCGAGTATGCGTCATCGCCGCGGCACGTGCCGCCTCCCATAACCTACACGATGATGCCGATGAGTGAATCGGATCCGCGCATCGAGGTCCTCTGGCGCAACCTTGCGACGGTGATCGATCCCGAGATCGGCCTCGACATCGTCACGCTCGGCCTCGTGTACGGCGTGCAGGTGACAGACGACGTGGCGGTGATCACCCACACGCTGACGACGCCGGGCTGTCCGATGGAGCGCATCATCACCGACGGCATCCGCGCGGCGGTGATGCAGACGGACGGCATCTGCGGCGTGGAGACCCACATCGTGTGGGAGCCGGCGTGGCACTCCGGCATGATCGCGCCGAACGCGTGGTGACGGGCGCACACGTCCCGAACTTCCAGAGGAGTCAGCATGGCAGGGAACAGCATCGATACCAGCGTGGCCGTGAACGAGATGGTCGCCAGGCACCCGGAGACGATGCCGGTGTTCAACCGGTTCGGCCTCGACACCTGCTGCGGTGGCGGCGCCCCGATCGCCGAGGCGGCGCGGCGCGACGGCGTCAGCCTGGACGAGCTGGTGAAGGCGCTCGGCGATGCCCTGAGCGCGGCGGGGGTGGCGTGAGGATCCTCTCCCCTCTGGGCGCGGCGCGTGACGCCGTGTCCGCGCAGGCGACCCGTCCGGCGACCGCGCTGCTGCACGACGTGCCCGATGCGCGCGTCGTGGTGTTCCGCATCGAGCCGGGGCAGGAGGTGGCCCCGCACACCAGCAGCTCCACCGTCCTGCTCTCCGTCGTGGAGGGGAGGGGCACCGTGAGCGGCGCATCGGGGGAGAGCCGCGTTTGCCCCGGCGACGTGGTGGCGTACGACGTGGGCGAGCTGCACGGCATGAAGGCGGGGAGCGAACGGCTCGTGATCGCCGCCATCATCACTCCACGGCCGGGCGCCCGATAGTCGACGCTCAGCAGGTGAGCGAGGTCGCGCCACGTGCTATCTTGGCGGCGTGACCATTCTCCCTGAAGCGGCTCGATGAACACCCTCGAGCTGGTCGCCGCCGTCGTCGGCGCGCTGAGCGTATACCTCAGCGTGCGCCAGAACATCTGGAGCTGGCCGACGGCGATCGTCAACGTCGTGCTGTATACCCTCGTGTTCTACGAGGCGAAGCTGTACGCCGACATGGGACTGCAGGTCATCTATGCGGTCCTGTCGGTGTACGGCTGGTACGAGTGGCTCTACGGCGGGGAGGGACGGACCGAGCTGCACGTCACGCGCACCGGCCCCCGGCTCGGCGTGATGCTGGCGACGGTGGCCCTGATCGGATCCGCGTGGCTCGGCAGCTTCCTGCACCACGAGACGGATGCCGCGCTTCCCTACATGGACGCCGCGCTCTCCAGCACGAGCCTCGTGGCGCAGTGGATGATGACGCGGAAGCTGCTCGAGAACTGGCTGGTGTGGATCGCCGTGGACGTGCTCTACGTGGGGATGTTCATCTTCAAGGGACTGTACCTCACGTCGGGGCTCTACGCGGTGTTCCTTGCGCTCGCCGTGCGCGGCTACATCGACTGGCGGCGCTCGATGCGCGACGCGGTCGCGACGGCCTGAGTGCCGGCCGGCGACCTGGTCCGCGTGTGCGTGACGGGGCCGGAATCCACCGGCAAGACGTCGCTCGCGCAGCGCCTCGCCGAGTGGGCACACACGGCGTGGGCGCCGGAGGCCTCGCGCGTGTACGCGGAGCGGAGGGCCGCGCCGCTCACGTCAGCCGACGTCGGCCCCATCGCGCGGGAGCACATCGCGCTCGCGGATGCGGCGGCCGAGCGCGCACGCGCGCATGGAGCCTCGATGCTGGTGCTGGATACCGACCTCCTGAGCACCGTGGTGTACGCGCGACACTACTACGGCGCCGCGCCGAGGTGGGTGGAGCGCGCGGAGCGTGAGCGGCGCGCCGACCTCTACCTGCTGTGCGAGGTGGACGTGCCGTGGATCCCCGATGGGATCCGCGACCGACCGGAGCACCGCGAGGCGATGCTCGCGCTGTTCGAGCGTGCCCTCGCCAGCCGCCGCGCGACCGTGGCGCGAGTGCGCGGCGGCTGGGAGGAACGCTGGGCGACGGCGCGCGACGCCGTCAGAGCGCTAGCCGCGCGGTGACGGTGAGGTTCCGGGGCGCGAGCATGTAATAATAGGGCTCCATCGCGGTGGGATCGCTGCTCCCCACGAGCGCGCCGGGATAGCCCCCGGTGTAGACGCGATTGTCGAACAGGTTGCGCACCGCCACGAGCAGCGACTGCCCGCCCACGTTGAAGGTGAGCGCGCCGTCGGCGTACCAGCTCGCCGGTACGACGAAGCGCGGATCGTTGGTATTGGTGAGCATCATCCGCGAGGTGTAGCGGCCGTCGAGGTCGAGCGAGAGCCAGTCGGCGACCGCGGCCCGGATGCCGTGGCCGGTGACGAGCCTGGGGGTCATGACCGGCGTGACGTCGTGGTACGACTGGCCGGTGGCGTCGTCGACGTAGTCGGCGATGCGGGCGTCGGTCACCGAGGCGGTGGCGACGACGGCGAGGCGGGGGAGCGCCTGCCAGGTGAGGTCCGATTCCACCCCGCGGCGGAAGCTGCGCGCGACGTTCTTCCGCAGCTCGTAGCCCAGCGTGCTGATCTGGCCGATGGGTGCGATCTCGTCGTGGAACTGCATGAGGAACAGGTTCGCGTGCGCCTGCAGCGTCGGGCGCGAGAAGTCGGCCCCTGCCTCGAGGTCGCGCGCCGATTCCGGGTGGACGCGGGTGAGGGGGAACACCTCGCGCGCCGTGAGGCTGTCCACGTCGTCGGCGCCGGCGAACATGTCGGCACGCGTGGGCTCGCGGCCGTTGATGCCGGCGCTGGCGTACATCGAGAGCGCGTCGCTCAGGTGCAGGCGCACCCCCGCCTTCGGGTTGAGGAAGCTCCAGCTCACGTCGGCCGGTGCGACGCCGGAGTTTGGCGAGGGCGCGTAGCGGAACTGGGCGAAGCGGAGCTGCACGTCGCCGTAGACGGTGGCGCGGCCACGGGTGATCGAGCCCTTCGCGAAGGCGCTCTGCTCGCCCTTGTAGCCCGTGTTGTCGTACCAGCGGGTCTCCATGTCGGGCCGCTGTCCCGCCCAGTGCTCGCGCGCGTAGCGCGAGAGGTGCACGCCCGCCGACGCACTCGCGCCGTCGCCCGACCAATCGAGGGCGCTGATCACGCCGCCCCAGCGCGAGTGCAGGCCGTAGTGATAGGCGTCGCTCAGGTCACCGTTGCCAGTGGGGTAGTCGTACCAGCCGCCGGCGTCGAATCCGTACGCCGTCGTCGCCACGCTGAGCGACGGCGCGAGCGCATGCGTCCACGCAAGGCTCAGGAGATCCTGGTGAAAGCGATCGCCGACGGCGAGCGCGGGACTGTTGCCGAACGGGTTGTCGCGCGGCTCCCTCTGCAGCACGGAGAGCGGCGACGCGAGGTAGGCCTGCTGGTTGGACGAGATGCCGGCGAGCAGGGTGGCCTTCACGACGTCGCGCGCGCCGAACCACCCGCCGCTGGCAAAGGCGCTGCGCGAGCTGTTGCCCGAGTTGAAGCGGTAGCCGTCGGTATGCTGCCCGGAGCCGCGCACGTAGCCGGCGAAGCCGCTGGCGGTGAGCCCCGACTGCGCCTCGAACGACGCCCGCGAGGTGTTGTACGCGCCACGCGTGAGCTGGAGTCGCGTGCCGCGCTGCACCCCGGCGATGGGGATGGACTCGAAGTTCACCGAGCCGGCGTACGACGCGACACCGGGCGTGCTCGCCCCGACGCCGCGCTGCACCTGCACCGAGGCGATGCTGCTGGCGAAGTCGGGGAAGTTGGAGAAGTAGAGCGCCTCGTCTTCCGGCTCATTGAGCGGGATGCCGTCGAGGGTGATGTTGATGCGCGTCTGGTCGATGCCGCGGAGGCGGAGGTAGGAGTAGTTCGACCCGGACCCGCTCTCCGAGTATGCCGTCATGCCGGGCGTGCTCTGGAGCAGGATGGGCATCTCCTGGCCGGTGTACTCGCGCAGCAGCTCGGCGCGGGAGATGGTCTTCTGCGAGAGGGGGGCGTCGTGGCCGCGGATGGCGGTGACGCGCACCGACTCGAGCCGCTGGGCGGGCGTGGCGTGCAGGGAGTCAGCCGCCGAGTCGGCGGGAACGCGCACGGTGTCGCGCCCCACGGAGTAGGATGACTGCGGCGACGGGAGTGCGAGAGCGAGAAGGAGTGCCAGCACGTGCAAGCTCCGGTGAATCGCGTGAAGGCGAGGGAGCTGGCCGGCGTGGGCGGAGTGGGTGCGATGCGCGAGGGCTCATGCGCAGTCCGCCTGCACCAGTGACGCTCCCTTCGCTGGAATGACCCAGATCAGGTTCGACGGGTGTGATCTCAGCCCGCGCTTGTAGGAATCGTGCGCGGGCACCCCGTGCCACTGTGACTTGATGATAATCGAATTCGCCGGAAGTTCGCAACGGCGAGCAGTTCGACCAGCGACCATGGACTACACACAAAAGGCCATCTGCCATCGACCGGCTCTCGTCGCGCCTGCAGAGCCGGTCGATGGCGCGGACGGTGGCCTCTGGTCTGTGGTCGTTGGCTGCTCCGCGGGCGCGTCAGGGCAGCAGCAGCCCCAACACATCCTCGCGCGCCACGTCGCCGAAGAACTGCGACAGGTCCTCGTCGCCGATGGCGACGAGCATGGCGTCGCGGTCGTAGGGCACGCCGCGCAGGCGCGCCTCGAGCTCGGCGACGTCGCGGCGCCCCATGAAGTCGCCGAAGATGCGCAGGCCGGAGATCAGGTTCTGGTGCACGTCGAAGCGGAGGTCGATCTCGCCGGCGGGAAAGCGCTGGGCGCGCTGCACGTTGCTCGGCGGATTCTCGCCGTAGTTCCACGACCAGGCGGCGTACTTCGTGGCGCGCAGCTCCCGGATCTTCTGCCAGTCGTCGCCGGTGAGCGCCACGCTCGGGACGGCGACGCGGTCGCGCGTGCCGAAGATGCGCTCGAGGATCCGCTCGCGCAGCTCGTGGACGCCAAGGGCCGGTTCGCTCGCAGCGGCGCCCTGGACGAGGAACTCGTTGATGTTCGCCACGCGGCTGCGAATGGACTTCACCCCCTTCGATTCCACCTTGCCCGGGCGCGGGCGGAGCGCGGCGGTGACGTCGTCGAGGTTCGAATGCACGAGCAGGGTACCGTGGCTGAACATGCGGTCCGGGGTCGCGAACTGCGCGTTGCCCGAGATCTTGCGCCCCTCCACGAGAATGTCGTTGCGGCCACCGATCTCGGCCGGCACGCCAAGGTCGCGCAGCACGTCCACCACGGGGCCGTTGAAGCGGTCGTAGCGGTTGAAGCGGCCGCTCACGTCCCGCGTCATGAAGCTGAAGTTCAGGTTGCCGAGGTCGTGATAGACGGCGCCGCCGCCGGAGACGCGCCGCACCACCTGGATCCCACGCTCGGCGACGACGTCCGGGGCGATCTCCTCGATCGTGTTCTGGTTGCGTCCGATGATGATGGCCGGCGCATTCACGTAGAAGAGCAGCAGGTCGTCCTCGCCCATGCGATGGCGGAGGACGTACTCCTCCAGCGCCAGGTTCTGGCTGGCGTCGGTGGAATCGAGGTTGTCGACGAAGAGCATCGGGAAGCCAGGAGGTGGGGAGGTGGGGTCCGTGGAAAGATGGCAGGACGGGCGGGCGGAGGGCAGATCGCGTCAGGGGAGGTGGGCCAACGACTCCAGACCACGGACCGGAGACCGGAAGCCACCAGACCGGCTTTCTACGCGCCTGGAGAGCCAGCCTGGTGGTTTGAGGTCGGTGGTCTGGAGTCTGGAGTCGTTGGTCGACAATCAGGGCGGGCGGTGGTCGGCGACGCGGACGGATTGGAGGCACGGCACACGGTGTCCGGCGTCACCCTCGCGCTGTGACATTCCTGCTAGCGAGGAATTTCGGGACGTCGCTATCCTTGCCACCCGAAATCCCCCCGCGGCCGCCGTGCGGTGCGTAACTCGCCGGCCGTCCCGCGCGTCATCCTGTGTCCCTCCCCGCCGTTCTTCCCGCCCCGTATGGAGTCCCAGCACATGCACACCCGTCGTCTTTCGTCGCTCGCCATCGTGGCCGCCGCCGGCCTGGCCGCGTGCGGACCGTCCAAGGAACATGCACGCGCCGACAGCGCGACGGCCGCCGCCGCGAGTGAGCAGGCACGGCTCGCCACGCAGCTCGCCGCGCAGAAGGACTCGCTCACCCGCGTCGTGCTGCAGGCGGACGAGTTCATCGTCCACATCGACAGCACCATCTCGAAGGTGAAGGGGCTGCCGAAGGCGAAGAAGAACGCGTCGCTCGATCCGCTCGCGCAGCAGATCGAGAACCGCCGCGCCGTGATGCAGCGCGTCGACGCGCTCGTCGCCCGCGCGCAGCAGACCGCGTCGCAGCTCGCGCGTGCGAACAAGGACAACGCCGCGCTCCGCGCGCAGCTCGCCAGCGACTCGACGATGATCGCCGACCTCAACTCGACGATCCAGCGCCAGACGGCGATGATGAGCTCGATGTCCACCCGCATCGACAGCCTGACCGGCGAGACGGTGCGGCTCGGCGCGACGATCGCCGAGCTCGAGACGCAGAAGGCGAAGGCGTTCTACGTGATCGGGAGCGAGGACGAGCTGCTCAAGCGGGGCGTGATCGTGCGGGAGGGGGGCGCCAACCTCCTCATCGCGCACCCGGGCCGTACGCTCCAGATCTCGCGCACTGCCGACCCGAACGAGTTCACACCGGTGGACCAGCGCGCCACGAACATCATCACCGTCCCCGACTCGACGAGCCGCTACAAGGTGGTCTCGCGCCAGAGCCTGGACTACGCCAGCGTGAACGATCGCGACAAGGACACCTTCCGCGGCAACCTGAAGATCGCCGAGCCGGCGCGCTTCTGGGGACCGTCGCGGTTCCTCGTGATCGTGAAGCAGTAATCTCGCGCGCACTCGACCTTGCTTCGAACGCCCCGCCGGAGCCGGCGGGGCGTTCGTGTATCGGGACAGGATGGACCATCGACCATGGTCCAGGGACCATCGACCAACGGCCATCAGACCGCCTCTCGCTGCGGGCGGTGACGGTCTGATGGCTGCTGGTCCATGGTCCCTGGTCGGGAGTCGATGGCTCCGGACCAATCGTGCGTGCAACGTCCCCGCCGGGTAATGAAGCCCGTCCCGAATCACCGGCCACATCCATCTTCGTTGGACCAGTGCTTGCTCGGTGTGCCCGTGTACGCTCAATCCAGGAGGATTCCATGGCACGGGGAGACAAGAGCAAGTACACGGACAAGCAGAAGCGGATGGAAGACCACATCGAGCAGGGCTACGAGAAGCGCGGTGTGGGGAAGGACGAGGCGGAGCGCCGTGCCTGGGCGACGGTGAACAAGCAGACGGGCGGCGGCAACAAGGAGGGGGGGTCGGGGCGCGGGAAGCGAGACTCAAGCAGCGGCAGCATGAGCCATGCGGAACGCAGCCGCGCCGCGAAGAAGGGATGGGCCACCCGCCGACGCGAAGGGAACGCCTGACGTCCCACGATCTCCCCACCCGAGCCGGACCCGCCTGCCCGAATGGTGAGGTGGGTCACGGCTCGATCGGGGCTCCCGGCGACAGCTTGTGGCTCAGCTTGCCGGGAGGAGGAAGATGGCGACGTCGCAGTTGCTTTTGCCCCGCCGCAGCCCGTTCACGGCAGAGACTACCGAGAGGCTCACGGCTGCCATGCCGCAATTGAAATCGGGCGCCGAGCACTCCGTGCTTCGTCCGGGCAGAAATACCCTTGGAGGGCGCGGGGCGGACGCGCTGCCCATCGCCGGGCTGGCGTTCCAGCCCGCTGTGGCCACCATCACCCTCCCCGAGAGCGGTCCCGCGATCATCCAGCGCGTGACCGCGGCCGTCGTCGTGCGCCTCAACGACGTCCCGCTCGGCGTGGCGCCGGCGGAGCTGCGGAACGGCGCGACGATCGACGTTGCCGGCATCCGCCTCGTGTACGACGCGTTCGGTGGTTCGGCGGACCACGCCGCTGCATCGCGGTCCGGTGAGCACGCGGCATCCGTGAGCGGCGAGACCGGCACCGCCGCGCCAGCGCCCATCGCGCACCTCGTGAACGTGAAGAGCGGCGAGCGCTTCGCCCTCACCGGTCATCGGGTGTCCATCGGCCGCGACCTGGAGTGCGACGTCGTGCTCCCCGACAACGGGGTGTCGCGCCGCCATGCGACGATCGCGCCCGTGCCTGGCGGCTACCTGCTCACCGACGAGAGCTCGAACGGGACGCTCGTGAACGGCGAGCGGATGGGCGCCACGCACCTGCTCGAGCCAGGTGACGTGCTCCGCATGCACGACGAGGAGATCCGCTACGAGGTGGAAGAGGCCGAGGCCACCACGCCCGCGGCGGCCAGCCGAGCGCCGACGACGATCCTCGACATGTCGAGCCTGCGCAGCGTGCTCGCCGCCGAGCAGACGCGCTCATCGAGCCGCCGCCATCCGACGGCGAGCCTCGAGATCATCCGCGGCCCCTTCGCCGGCGCATCGTTCCAGATCGAGCGCCCGGTGGCGTCGATCGGCCGCGGCGAGCAGAGCGACGTCCGCCTCCGTGACGAGAGCGTGTCGTCCGCCCACGCGACGCTGCTGCGCAAGGGCGACACCTGGTACGTGGTGGACCTCCGGTCGGTGAACGGCACCTTCGTCGACGGCTACGGCGTGGCCGGGGAGCGCGAGCTGCACACGGGCGCCACCCTGCGCGTCGGCGCGGTGGAGATGCTCTTCCGCTCGTACGTGGGCGGCGTGGAGGAAGCCCACTCGCGCAGGAAGACGGGGCTCTGGGCGTGGTTCAAGCGGCTGTTCCGCGAGCCGCCGCCGCATCGGGGGAGTGTGCTCTGACCCCTCATCCGCTCATGTTCGCCGGTCTCGAGTTGAAAGTGGGAGAGTCGGGGGTGCGCACGGCGCAGCTTAAAGTGAATGCTTTAAGCTGACTGTTTCACTTGTAGCTTCCCCCCTGCGAGAGTGCACCGCGCCGGGCTCACAATGGAACGGTGAGGCGGAACTGCGAACGGCGTTGGGGACCTCGGGACGCCCGTACCGCCAGGCCGACCGCGAGGTGCCGAACGCCGTTGCCGTTCCGTTGGTCCGATCCTTTCCCGCCCTGGCGACACGAGCGGCCGGTCAGTGAGGAGCGACGAGTCGAGCTGAGAGCTTACAGCTTTCACTTTGAGCTGCGCCGTGCGCACTCCCGACCAATCACCACCAACTGCTCTCCAACTCCGCTTCAGCGGGAGCTGATTGTGGAGATATCCCAGAGCTGTACGCGACCCAGGTTCGACAGCGGGATCGCGAGCCGGTGCCGTCGGGTGTCCACGCCGATGTCGGCCGGCACCGGGACGCCGCGGATGATCTTCTTCTCGCTCGTGCCCTTGAGCACGTGGATGCTCGAGTCGGCCCAGCTCGTGAACATGATCGCGTGATCGGGGAGCATCTCCACGCCGTCGAGCTGCGTCACCACCTGCGACTGGAAGATCACCGTCCGCGTCTTCATGTCGAGCGGCAGCTCGGCGATCTGTCCCTGCAGGCGGTCGAAGGAGAGAACGATCCACCGCTTCCCCGCCGAGTCCCAGGTGATGCCGTTCGGCTGATGCAGCTCGGGGCCCTGCTGCGGCGCGGAGACCTGCCCGCCCGGACCGACGACGAAGATGTGGTCGGTGCCCACGTGCTGAACGCCGAGGCGGCCCATGATGATGCCGGTGTCGGTGACGCGCACCATGCCGTCGGGACCCACCGCCACGTCGTTGAGCTGAAGCACGCCGAATGGCGTGAAGTCGATGTTGGCGAGTGGCGCGCCGGTGTGGCGGTCGAAGCCGCGCAGGATGTTGATGTCCGCCACCCACAGCGTGTCGCCATGGATCGCCATCCCCTTCGGGGAGTCGAGCACCACACCGTTCTTCCCGCCCTGCGCGAACACCTGCGCCGAGTCGGGGTTCGCCGCACTCACGCGCGAGATGTAGCCGTTGCCGTCCTTCGCCGAACCGTAGCCTACCATGTTGGAGACGAAGAACACGTCCTGCTCGGGGTCGTAGCGCACCGACTCCGGCCCCTGGAAGCCGATGAGGTTGCGCACGAAGCGCGCTTCGGACACGGAGACGCCCGTCTGGACGCCGTCGGCCGGTGGCGCGCTGTCGGTCACGCCGCCCGCATTCGGCACGGGTGGCTTGCGCATCGCCGAGTCGGAGCAGGCGGCGAGCGCGAGCAGGGCAGCGCAGGAGATCAGCCGGACGGTCATCGTCAGCGCAGGGTGTACAGGTAGGCGGCGATGTCGCGCGCGTCGGCGGGCGACACGCCGAGCACCGGCATCGCGGTGAGCGAATCGACCGCCTTCGGGTTCTCGATCCAGCGCACCATGTTCTCCGGCGCGTTGGGGAGCACGCCGGCGATGTACGCACGCTCGGCAATGCCGGTGAGCGGCGGTCCTACGAGCCCGTTCGCGCCAGTCACCCCCGAGATCGTGTGGCAGGTGCCGCAGCCGTAGCTGCGGATGAGCAGCGGCCCGCGATCAGGGTTGCCTCCCACCATGTTGGCCACCGCGTCGTCGTGATAGCGCTCGTCGCCGCACGCAGTCGCGAGCACCGCCAGCAGCAGGAGTGCGCCGCCGCGAAACGTCCGCTTCGTCGCGAGGCGACGTGCGCGGACATCCGACCTTCTCACCGTCCGACCTCCGCCCGTCATTGGCAGACCGAGATGAAGAAGCCGGCGATCCACTGCATGAGCAGGATCAGCGTGATCACTGCGCTCATGCCGAGCCCCGTGTCGCCCAGGAAGCGCGTGCGGAAGAGCGCACCCGGTCCCTCCACCGGGTGTCCGGGCGGCTGCGCTCCCGCTTCCGGCGTCCGTGCACGGGCGATCCACGCCGCGGCCACGCCGGCGAGGGAAAGCACCACGGCGATGAACCCGACGACGTGCTGCCACAGCTCGTTCTGAACCGTGCATCCCCACGGAATCATCACGTAGGCGATCTGCAGGTGGGCGAAGAACACGGCGGGCGCGAGGAAGAACCCCAGCCACTGCAGCACGCGCGCGGGCTCGCGGCCATGGCCGAGCACCTCGTGCCGCAGCTCCCGCTCGTTGGGCAATGGCCTCCGCGGCTCACGATCGTGATTGCTCATCGCTCAGATCCAGCGGGGCACGAGGAAGCACAGCACGTACAGGGGGACCCACGACAGCACCATGAAGTACCAGTAGAACGCCATGTCGGCGGCGTCGGAGAAGTGCTTCTCCTCCACGGGCGCCAGCCAGAACATCAGCGCCATCCCACTCACCTCGATGAACTCGATCAGCAGCAGCGTGAAGTGCGAGCCGAGAATGAGCCACTGCGCCGAGCCGTAGGCGTTGGAGTCCCACTTCACGTTGAGCGAGTAGATCGCCGACAGGATGCGCAGCGCCACGAAGGCGAGCGCGACCACTGACGCGAGGGTGAGCCCGATACGCACCTTGCCGAGGTCGTAGGCGTGCGCTGCCCGGCCGATCCACCATACCAGCGGAAGGCTGAGCAGCATCACCATGAGCTGCGCGGTGGGAATGCCGAGCGAGGGACTCGGGGTGCCCTCCGGGGGCCAGGCGGCAAAGTTCTGCTGGATGTACAGGTAGACGGCGGCGGTCAGGACGAGGGTGAATCCCTCGATCACCATGAAGCCCAGCGTGCCCCACCACATGATGTCGCGCGCCCCGAAGACCACGTCGGGAAGCGCGGAGAGGTTCATCACGGCGCGTGCGCGTCTGGTCATGTCGGCTCGGGCTCCGTGCGGGGGATACGTCCCGCGGTCACCTGCTCGTTCGGGTGCTCACCGCGCGGCCATCCCCAACCGGCGAAGGCGATCACCCCGAGGACGAAGCCGACCGGATACGCCCACGGTGTGTAGATGGCGATGATGAAGGTGACCGCCACCGCGACCGCCATCATGAATGGCCAGATGCTCTCCTCGGGAAGCGAGTGCCGGCTGTCGGGCACGGCGTCGAGCGCGGTGGTGACCAGCATCTCGCGCTTGTGCGTCGCCAGACCCTCGGCGACGGGCAGCTCGTCCCCCTGTTCCCACATCGGCGAGCGTCCTTCCACGACCGGCACGTGGTGGAAGTTCCACGGACGGGGCGGCGATGCCGCGGCCCACTCGAGGGTCGGGCCGCCCCACGGGTCGGGGCCCGCCACCGCGCCCCCGCGCCAGCTCGTGAGCACATTGATCACGAACACCACCACGCTCGACACGATCACCACCGCGCCGAGGCTGACGAGCAGGTTCAGGTTCCCCCAGCCCATCTCCGGCAGGTAGGTGTAGACGCGCCGTGGCATCCCTTCCAGCCCGAGGATGTGCATCGGGAAGAACGTGACGTTGACGCCGATGAACCAGAGCCAGAAATGCCACTTGCCGAGCCGCTCGCTCAGCATGCGCCCCGTCACCTTCGGGAACCACAGGTAGCAGGCGCCGAACAGCGGCGTGACGACGCCGCCGAGGATGACGTAGTGGAAGTGGGCGACGATGAAGTAGGTGTCGTGCACCTGGAGGTCGAACGGCACCGACGCGATCATCACGCCCGTCACGCCGCCGATGATGAAGATGACCACGAAGCCGACGGCGAACAGCATCGGCGTGAAGAAGCGTGGCCGGCCCGACCAGATGGTGGCGATCCAGCAGAAGATCTGTGCGCCGGTGGGGATCGCGATCAGCACGCTCGCCGCGGTGAAGAAGGTGCGCCCCAGCAGCGGGATCGGGGTGGCGAACATGTGGTGCACCCACAGCCCGAACGCCACGAAGCCGGTGAGCACCATGGACATCACCATCACCGGATAACCGAACACCGGCCGCTTCGTGAACGTCTCGACGATGGAGGAGATGAAGCCGAGCCCCGGGATGAACATGATGTAGACCTCGGGGTGGCCGAAGAACCAGAACATGTGCTGCCAGAGGAGCGCATCGCCCCCCTCCGCCTGGTTGAAGAAGTGCGTCGCCACCAGGCGGTCCATCGCCAGCATCATGGTGCTCGCCATCGCCACGGCGGGCATGGCGAAGATGATCATCACCGCGACGACGAGCACCGACCAGACGTAGAGCGGGATGCGATTGAGCGACATGCCGGGCGCGCGCAGCTTCATCACCGTGGCCACGATCTCCACCGCTGCCACGAGGCCGGCGATCTCGGTGAAGGTCACGACCTGCGCCCACACGTCCACGCGCTTGCCCGGCGAGTATTCGGGACCCGAGAGCGGCGTGTAGGCGAACCATCCGGTGTTCGGTCCCATGTTCAGGTAGAACGAGATGAACAGGAACAGCCCGCCGGTGAGGAACACCCAGTAGCCGAAGGCGTTGAGGCGCGGGTAGGCCAGGTCGCGCGCGCCGACCATGAGCGGCACGAGGTAGAGCGCGAACGCCGTCATCACCGGCACGGCGAAGAGGAACATCATCGCCGTGCCGTGCGTGGTGAAGACCTGGTTGTAGCGGTCCGGACCCATGAAGCCGTTCTCGGGGCGCGAGAGCTGGATGCGCATCAGCCCCGCGTTCACGCCGGCGAGGATGAACCAGATGAACGCCGTGACGATGTACCGCTTGCCGATGGACTTGTGGTCCACCGAGGTGAGCCAGCCCCAGAAGCCGGGGCGGGGCGCCCACGTCACGGCGAGCTCCGTCAGCTCCGCCTCGTCGGCGAGGCCGGGGCGGGTGGTGAGGTCGGCCAGTGGTGAGGTGACGATCTGCTCGCTCACTTGAGGCTCTGGAGATAGGTGAGCAACGCCTCGAGATCCTTCGGCTCGAGCATGTTGGGGGGCATCTTCGCGCCCGGCTTGATGCGCTGCGGATCGATGATCCATCCCGCCAGGTTGCCGCGCGTGTTGGGGAGCGTCCCGGCGGCGATGGTGCGACGGCTGGCGAGGTGCGTCAGGTCGGGTCCGGCATGCGAGCCGGCGGGCGTGCCGCCGATGGCGTGGCACATGGCGCATGGCGCGGTGAGGAATACCTCCTGGCCGCGCTTCGTGATGGAATCCGTGGGCGGCGCGCCCGGTCCCTGCTGCGACGCGACCCAGTGCCGGTATGCATCCAGCGGCTGCGCGACGATCTCCATCGCCATCTTCGCATGCTGTTCGCCGCAGAACTCGGCGCACTGCCCGCGATAGACGCCGGCGGTGTCGGCCTGGAACCAGAGCGACTGCGTGTAGCCGGGAATGAGGTCCTTCTTCCCGGCGAGGTTCGGCACCCACATGCTGTGGATGACGTCGCTGCTGGAGAGGAGGAACAGGACCGGCTGGCCGACGGGGACGTGAATCTCGTTCGCCGTGGTGAAGCGGCCGTGCGGCGAGGTGTCGGCGTAGGTGACGTCCCAGTACCACTGCTTCCCGGTCACTTCGATCGTGATCGGGTGCTTCGTCGGCACCGGGTCGCGGGTGCGCGCGAGCGAGAGGTCGTAGCCGAGGAAGACGAGCAGGATCAGCACCGACGCGCCGATGGCGAGTCCCACGCTCCGCTTCATGTGGTCGTGCGCATCGAGCGGGGGAAGCTCTCCCTCGCGCTCGCGCCGCCGGGCGCGCGACAGCGCCCAGAACAGCGTGCCCACCGTGAGGACGTACACCACGGCCGCCGTCACGAAGGCGAACCACCAGAAGTGCTCCGTGGACGCGGAGCGTGGCCCGGCGGCGTGGAGTACGGACTGGTTGACCTGGAGGATCACGGCATCTCCGAGGCGGGCGGACGGAACGACTGCTTCGGCGCGACGTGCTTCGGCAGCGCCTGCGAGCCGTCGTACATCATCATGTCATCGGTGCGCGCGGACCGCGTGCCGGCGGGGTTCATCCCGCTCAGCGATTGCACGTAGGCGACGATCTGCCACACCTGCGGGGTCGGGATCCTGCCGGCGAAGGAGGGCATGCCGTTCGGCCGCCCCTGGATGATGGTGGTGTAGATGTTCTCCGGCGCGCTGCCGTAGATCCACTTGTCGTCCATCAGTGCCGGACCCATGCCGCCACCGCCGTTCGCATGGCAGCCGACGCAGTTGTAGGCGCCGAACAGGCGCTGTCCCTCGGACACCGCGTAGGCATTGTTCTCGTACGGGTTGGCGACGTGCGTCGTCTCCACCTGCGCGCCCGGCTGCAGCGCGCT
>DASURL010000277.1:0-4747 GCA_036280075.1 Gemmatimonadaceae bacterium
CGTGCGCCTCACGAGTGGGGACGGGCGCCGCGTTCGTGCCACGATCACTGAGCTCGCGAAGAAGCGGCTCGTCGTCTCCACCGTGGGAGAGGATGTGGAGCTGATTGCCGCGCCGAGCCACGTGGAGCTGTGGGCTCCTGTCGGCGATCGCGACCGGATGCTCTGGCTCGCCGAGAAGGCGACCGAGCTCGGACTGGGCGCCTGGCGTCCGGTGATGTATCGCCGATCCCGCAGCGTGAGCCCGCGAGGTGAGGGCGAGGCATTCCGGGAGAAGATGCGCGCGCGCATGATCTCCGCACTCGAGCAGAGCGGAAGCGCCTGGCTTCCGGAGCTCCTTCCGGAATCCACCCTCGACGCTGCGCTCGAAGGCACCGCGAACGCCGAAATCGGAATCCTCCTCGACCCCGCCGGCGACCCGCTGGCGCATGCGTTGTCACGCTTCACGTCTCACGATTCACGTTTCACGCTCGGCCTGGGCCCCGAGGGTGGCCTCGACCCGGACGAGCGCGACGCGTTCCTCCAGGCGGGCTGGCGTCCCGCCTCCCTGGGCCCCAACGTGCTCCGCTTCGAGACGGCGGCCCTCGCCGCCCTCGCCATCGTCCGCTCGCACCCGTGGTGACCATGTCCAGCGATTGCCTCTTCTGCCGCATCGTGCGCCGCGAGATCCCCGCCGCGATCGTCCGCGAGGACGAGCACACGCTCGCCTTCCGCGACATCGATCCCAAGGCGCCCACGCACGTCCTCGTCATCCCGAAGGCCCATGTGCCCTCGCTCAGCGATTCGCCCGACGCCGCGACGCTCGGCCGGCTGTTGCTTGCCGCCGCCGAGATCGCGAAGGCGGAGGGGATCCAGGCGTCGGGCTACCGCACCGTGATCAACACCGGCGCCGACGCGGGCCAGACGGTTCATCACGTGCACGTGCATCTCCTTGGCGGGCGCCACCTCAAGTGGCCCCCGGGGTGAGCCCCGAGTAGCTTTCGTTCATGTCCCTCTTCGACACCCTCCAGGCCGACCTGAACGCCGCCCGCAAGTCGCAGGACAAGCCGCGGGTGCTCGTGCTCGGCACCATCTTTTCCGACGCCAAGAACCGGAAGATCGAGCTGCGCCGCGACCTCACCGACGACGAGGTGGTCGACGTCCTCCGCAAGGGGATCAAGCGCCGCCGCGAATCGATCGAGATGTACGCTGGCAAGCGCGAGGATCTCGCCAACAAGGAGCGCGCGGAAGTGGTGATCCTCGAGCAGTACCTGCCCGCCGCCGTGAGCGACGACGAGCTGCGCGCCGCCGTGCGCGCCGCCATCGCCGCCGGGGCGACGCAGATCGGCGCCGTGATGGGGAAGGTGCTTCCGCAGTTCAAGGGTCGCGCCGAGGGAAGCACGATCAACGCGATCGCGCGCGAGGAGCTGGCGAAAGGAGTCTGACAGTCGGACAGTCTGACGGTCCGACCGTCCGGCCCGCGCCGTGGAGATGACGAGACGCCGCGCATCATGAACGCCCACGCCCTCGGCATCCTCGAGCTTCCGCGCCTCCTCGACCTCGTGGCCGAGCGGGCGGCGTCCGCGCCGGGCGCGTCGCGCGTGCGGGCGCTCGGGCCGCACAGCGACATCGCGTGGCTGGAAGGGGAGCACCGCCGGGTCGGCGCCGTTCGCTCACTGCTGGGAGGCGAGCTCGCCTGGTCACCCGAGCCGGTGCCGGAGCTCGAAGGCGCCATCAACCGCCTCCGTGTCATCGGCAGCCTGTGGACCGGCCCGGAGCTCGTGGCGGGCGCGCTCCTGCTTCGCTCGGCACGGCGCACGCGCGACACGCTGCGCGACGATCGCCGTCCGGCGGTGATCCGCGCCGTGCTCGCCCCCTTCGCCGATCGGATGGTCGTCGCGCGCGCGGAGGAGGACGACATCACGCGCGCAGTCGGCGAGGACGGCGTGGTGAAGGACGACGCCTCGCCGGCGCTCCGACGCATCCGCCGCGAGCTGCGTGCGTCGCACGGTGAGCTCATTCGCATCCTCGAGCGGGTGATGAACGGGCTCGAGGCGCATCATCGCGCCCCCGACATGTCCGTCACGCTGCGCGAGGGACGGTACGTGATCCCCGTGCGGCGCGAGGGCGTGAGGAGCGTCGGCGGCATCGTCCACGGCACCTCCAGTACCGGCGGCACGATGTTCGTCGAGCCGCCGGCGGCCGTGGAATACGGAAACCGCATTCGCGAGCTGGAGGCCGAGGAGCACGAGGAGGTCGAGCGCATCCTGCGCGAGCTCACCGATCGCCTGCGTCCCCATCGCGAGGCGATGGCCGACTCGTTCGATGCGCTCGCCGAGCTGGATTCGCTCCACGCGCGGGCGCGTTACGCCATCCAGTACCAGTGCACGCCGGCCGAGCTGGTGCCGGCGCGCGAGGGGTTCGCCATCCGCGACGGGCGCCATCCGCTGCTCCTCGCCAAGGGCGTGGACGTCGTCCCCTTCGACCTTGCGATGGGTGCCGACGAGCGCACGCTCCTCGTCTCCGGGCCCAACACCGGTGGCAAGACGGTCCTCCTCAAGGCGCTCGGCCTGGTCTCGGTGATGTCGCAGGCCGGCATCCCGGCGCCCGTCGGTGCGGAGAGCCGCGTTCCCGTGTTCGACGACGTGCTCGCGGACATCGGCGACGAGCAGTCCATCGAGGCGAGTCTCTCCACCTTCTCGGCGCACCTGAAGAACCTGTCGGAGATCCTGCGTCGCGCCACGGCGAACTCGCTCGTGCTGGTGGACGAGCTGGGCTCGGGCACCGACCCGCAGGAGGGCGCGGCGCTCGGGTGGGCGATCCTCGAGTCGCTCACCGCGCGCGGCACGACGACGCTCGCCTCCACTCACCTTGGCCAGCTCAAGGAGCTGGCGACGCAGGTGCCGGGCGTGGTGAACGCATCGCTCCAGTTCGACGCCGTGCAGCTCGCGCCCACCTATCGGCTCATCAAGGGCGTGCCCGGCCGGTCATACGGCATCAGCATCGCACGCCGGCTCGAGCTGCCGGAGGCGATCGTCGCCCGCGCGGAGGAGCGGCTGCCGCAGGCCGAGCGCGACATGGCGGCGCTCATCGAGCGGCTGGAGCAGAAGGAGCAGGAGCTCGCGGATCGCGAGCGCGAGGCGGTCGCCATGGCCGACGACGCACGCACGCGCATTGCCGCCGTGATCAGGCGCGAGCACAACGTGCGCGAGCGCGAGCGCACGGTGGAGAAGGCGAGCCGCCAGGAGGCGCGTCGCTACGTGCTGGAGGCGCGTAACGAGATCGAGCGCACCATCCGCGAGCTGAAGAAGAAGGGCGCCGAGGCGGCCGATGCCGCCATCGACGAGATGGGGCGCGACGCGCGTCGTCGCGCCGAGGAGCTGGCCGCGAAGCAGGCGGATGTGCTCGACCGCCTCGAGGCGGAGGAGCGCGCCGTCGCCCGGCGTGCCGCCACGGCGACGCCCGGGAATGGCACGCGGGACACGGTATCCGAAGGCGACGCGGTGGAAGTCGGCACGCTCGGCGGGAAGCTCGGACGTGTCGTGAGCGTGCGCGGCAAGGACGCTGTCGTCGCCGTGGGGTCGATGAAGCTCACCGTGAAGCTGGACACGCTGCGACGCACGGCGAACCAGCCGGCGGAAGCGGCCGTCAGCTACATCGGCGACGCGCCGGAGGTGTTTGCGTCGACGGAGATCAACCTCCTCGGCATGCGTGCCGACGAGGCGGAGAGCGCCGTATTGCAGGCGCTCGACAGCGCGATCCGCGCCGACCTCAAGAGCCTGCGCATCATCCACGGCAAGGGGACTGGTGCCCTGCGGCAGGTCGTGGACGAGATGCTGCGCAAGGACACCCGCGTGCGCGAGTTCCGGATGGGCGCCTGGAACGAGGGCGGCGCGGGCGTCACCATCGCGGTGTTCGCGTGATCCCCGACGAGACCGTCGAGCGCGTCCGCGAGTCGGCCGACATCGTCGGCGTGATCGGCGAGTACGTGGAGCTCAAGCGCCAGGGATCGGACTACCGCGGCCCGTGTCCGTTCCACCAGGGGACGCACCGCAACTTCTCCGTCTCGCCGAAGAAGCAGATGTACTACTGCTTCGTCTGCCACGAGGGCGGCGACGTCTTCAGCTTCCTCACCAAGCGGCTCGGCGTGGATTGGCCGACCGCGGTGAAGATGGTCGCCGAGAAATCGGGGATCGAGGTGGTGGAGACGACGTCGCGCCGGAGCGAGGAGAGGGACGACCGCGAGCCGTTCTGGGAGGTGAACGGTGCGGCCGCGGAATACTTCCGGAATGTGCTGTGGAACGATCCACTCGGCGAGGATGCGCGAAACTATCTCGCCGGGCGCGGCATCGAGCGCGAGCTCGCCGACCGCATGGGCATCGGCTTCGCGCCGCGCGAGATCGGCCTGATGCGCGCCTACCTCAACACGCTCGGCTTCGATGACGAGCGGCAGGGCGAGGCAGGGCTGCTCACCACTCCGGAAGGAGCGACGGAGCCACGCCCGCGGTTCCGCGGCCGGCTCATCTTCCCGATCTACGACCTGACCAACCATGTGGTCGGCTTCGGCGGACGCCTGCTCGGACCCGGTGAGCCCAAGTACCTCAACTCCCCCGAGTCGCGGATCTTCAGCAAGCGGAAGCTGCTCTACGGCCTCAACTGGGCGAAGCAGGCGGCACGGCGTGACGAGCGCATGCTCGTCGTGGAAGGCTACTTCGACGTGGTGCGTCTCATCGGTGCAGGGATCGAGAGCGTCGTCGCGCCGATGGGCACC
>DASURL010000278.1:0-10221 GCA_036280075.1 Gemmatimonadaceae bacterium
CTGTCAGGGTGACGCCCACCCGGTGGCGGCGGGTCGACCGCTCATGTGCCGCAGCAGCTGCCCGACGGTGTGCTTGAGCTCCCGACGATGCACCACCTGGTCCACCATGCCATGGTCGAGCAGGAACTCCGCGGTCTGGAATCCTTCCGGCAGGTCCTGGCCGAGCGTCTGCTTGATCACGCGCGGACCGGCGAAGCCGATCACGGCTCCCGGCTCGGCGAGGATGGCATCGCCCAGCATCGCGTAGCTGGCGCTCACCCCGCCGGTGGTGGGGTTGGTCAGGATCACGATGTACGGAAGCCGGCGCTCGGCGAGCTGGGCGAGCACGGCGCTCACCTTTGCCATCTGCATCAGCGAGAGCACTCCTTCCTGCATGCGGGCGCCGCCGGAGGCGCAGATCACGACGAGCGGATGCTTGCGCTCGAGGGACCGCTGGCCGAGGCGTGCGATCTTCTCGCCCACCACCGAGCCCATCGAGCCGCCCATGAACGCGAAGTCCATCACGCCGAGATTGGTCGGCAGCCCCTCGATGGTGCCCGTCGCGGCGAGCAGCGCATCGCCCTCGCCGGCGTTGCCGGTGGCCTTCCGCAGCCGTGCCGGGTACTCGGGAAAGCCGAGCGGATCCACCGAGCGGATGTTCAGCTCGAGCTCCTCCATCGAGCCTTCATCGAGCAGGAGCGTGCCGTAGTCGCTGGCCCGGATGCGACGGTGGTAATCGCAGTTGGGGCAGACGTTGAAGTTGCGAACGAACTTCTCGCGGATGTCGGTGTGCCCGCACGCCTCGCACTTCTCCCACACATCGGGAGGAATCTCCAGGCGCTCGCGCTGTGGCAGCCGAGGCTTCTTCTCCTTCCGGAACCAGGCCATGACTGGAAAATGTGACCGCCGTGAGGGTTACGGGCAAGGGACTGGACCGCGGATCTGCCTCGGCCGCCGTCCTCCGCGCGTCACACCGCGAATGGACCGTTCCTGCCGCCGCGTCCCTCGGCGGAGATGCGGACGAGGATCCCGATCGCCAGCCAGCTGGCGAGCATGAAGCTGCCGCCGTAGCTGAAGAAGGGGAGCGGAATGCCGGTGATGGGCATCAGGTTCAGCGTCATGCCCACGTTCACGAGCACGTGCACGAGCCAGCTCGCCAGCAGGCCGAACGCCACGAGGCTGCTGAACGAGTCGTTTGCCCGCTCGGCGATCTTCGTGACGCGCAGGAAGAGGAGCAGGAAGAGCGAGAAGGCGAGCGTGACGCCGACGAAGCCGAGCTCTTCGCCGACCACGGCGAAGATGAAGTCGGTGTGCTGCGCAGGGAGGAAGGCGAGGCGCTTCTGCGTCCCCTCGGTGAAGCCCTTGCCGAACCAGCCGCCGGAGCCGATGGCGATCTGCGACTGGATGACGTGGTAGCCAGCCTGCCGCCGGTCGATGTCCGGATTGATGAAGACGAGCAGCCGCTTCTGCTGATAGGGCGCCAGCTTGTCCCACACGATCGGCGACACGACGCCGAAGATGACGTTCATGACGACGAGGAAGATCCCCTCGTACATGTACGGCTTGTACCAGAGCACCAGCGCGAGGAGCAGGAAGAACCACGCCCCCCACAGCATCGGGTTGAAGGCGAAGATCAGGCTCACCACCGGGCTGGCGGCCAGCACGAGCAGCGGCCACGATACGCCAGCCCAGAAGAGCATCGCGAAGGCGAAGCCGACGAACACGATGCCCGTGCCGAGGTCGGGCTGCAGCATGATCAGCGCCCAGGGAATGCCCACGACGAGCGCCGGCTTCCAGAGCTCGAGCAGCGACCGCGGCGGCTCCTTGTAGCCGGCGAGCACCTTGGCCAGCGCGAGCACGACGGTGATCTTCGCCAGCTCGGACGGCTGCCCGATCCGGACGCCGCCGATGGCCAGCCAGCTCTTGGTGCTCGCGGCCGTGCCCGCGCCCTTCCCGATGAAGACGAGGGCGAGGAGCAGCACGATGGTCAGCCCATACGCGGGCCAGGTGATCCAGTCCAGCATCCGCACCGAGAAGCGCGAGACGCCATACGCTGCCCCCAGCGAGACGAGGAACCAGATCGCCTGCAGCTTCCACAGTCGCGCGACCGCGGTGGGAATGTCGGTCTGCCCGGCCGAGTACACGATGGAGATGCCGTAGATCGACAGCAGCAGGGCGACGATGACCAGCGGCCAGTCGACGGGGAAGCGCTTCGTGCTCATCTCAGCCGTCCGCCATCTGCTGCATCACCGGCGCCACCTTGAGGTACTTCTCGATGATGCTGGACGCGATGCGTGCCGACCGGGTGCCGTGGCCACCGAACTCGATCATCACCGCGACGACGATCTTCGGGTCGTTCGCCGGGGCGAAGCCCACGAACCAGGCATGGTCGAGCTCCACGCCGTTCACCCACTTGCCGCTCTGTGCCGTGCCGGTCTTGCCCGCGAGCTGCACGCCCTTGATCGCGGAGGCGGACGCCGTTCCCCCTTCCACCACGCCGACCAGCGCGCCGCGCACCTGGTCGAGCTGCTCGGGGGTGAGGTTCATGATCTTCTGCCGCCGCTGTTCGACGCGCGCCACTTCCGGCACCGCGGCGCTGCCGTCGGTCGCCAGCGCGGTGTAGAACCGCGCCATGTTCAGGATCGTCTGCGAGTTCTCACCCTGACCGATGGACAGGTTGAGGATGACGGACTGCGTCCAGCCGGACTTGCCGTAGCGGCGGTTGAAGTACTCCACCGCCTCGGGCCACCGCGGACGGCGCTCCTCCGGCAGGTCGATCCCGGTCTTGTCGTTCATGCCCAGCGAGACGCCGCCCGCCAGCATGCGGGCGAGGCCGAGCTTGAGGCCGAGCTGGTAGAAATACACGTCGCACGACTTCGCGATCGCGGTCGCCAGCGTCGGGTTGCCATGACCGCGCTTGTCCCAGCAGCGGAAGTAGCGCGAGCCGAACTGCATGCCGCCCGTGCATGGAATCGGCATGCGGTCGTTCATCGTCACCGCGCCCGTCTCGAGGCCGAGCACGGTCGTCGCCAGCTTGAACGTCGAGCCGGGAGGATAGGTGCCCTGCAGCGCCTTGTTGTACAGCGGACGCCGCTCGTCGGTGCGGAGCGAGTCCCAGTACTGCTGCGGGATCCCGCCGATGAACCGGTTGCCATCCCACGTGGGCGCACTGTAGAGCGCGAGCACGGCCCCCGTCTTCGGGTCCATCGCGACGGCACCGCCCTGCAGGGAATCGCCGAAGATTCCCGCGACGTAGCGCTGCAGCTCCATGTCGATGTTCGTGTGCAGCGGCGGTCCGGCCACCGGCGGCAGGTCCGCGCGCGCGCCGTCCTGGCGGACGATGCGGCCACGAGCATCCACCTCCACGTATTGGCTGCCCTCGCGCCCTCGCAGGACGGACTCGTACTGCTTCTCCAGCCCCTGCTTGCCCACCTGCTGGCCGGCCTTGTAGTCGGCGAAGGCCGGCTGCGCGAGCTCGCTTTCGCTGACCTCGCCCGTGTAGCCCACGAAGGGCGCGACGATGGCGCCGTCCGGATAGAAGCGCCGCGGCGAGCTCTCGATGATCAGCCCCGGGAATTCCGCCCGATGCTCCTCGAGCACGCTCACCACGTCGAAGGCGGCATCGGGGAGGATCACCGTGGGGCGCGTCGGCGCCCGGCGGAAGCGACGCACCGCCTGCTCCACCTGGCCGGTCGACAGGTTCACCGTGCCGCCCAGCCGTCCGAGGAGCGCGCGGAGCGAATCCTCGCGCTGCACCAGCACGGCAACGGAATAGCCGATGGCATTATCGGCGATGATGCGGCCATGCCGGTCGTAGATCACGCCGCGTGGCGCGGGCAGCGGCAGCTCGCGAAGGCGGTTCGTCTCCGCCCGGAGCGTGTACTTCTGGTGCTGCAGGACCTGACTACGGAAGAACGCCGACGTCAGGAAGACGATCAGCAACACCACCAGGGTGCTTGCGGCCCGGCCTCGGCGCCGCAGATCGTTGGGATGGAAGCTCATGCCGCACGCGTTTCCAGCACGGGGCGCAGCAGCATGAGCGCGATCACCCCCGCCACGGCCGTGACGGCCGCCGACAGCGAGGACCACACCAGGATCTGCATCAGGAGCTCGGCGCCGTGCAACCGCCGCTCCACGAGGTTCATCAGGATCTCGTAGGCCCACTTGCCGAGGAACAGGAAGAACCCGTTCAGCAGCACGTGATCGGCGAAGAACACGGCCTTCAGCCGCGACCAGCCGAAGCCGATCAGCGTCATGGCCAGCGCGCCGGCGCCGAACGCGCCGAGGGCGACGGAATCGGAGGCCAGGCCGAGAATGAAGCCGAACAGCGCCGCGACGCCGGGGCGAACCCGCACCGACGCGAGCAGCAGCGCGATGATCAGGAAGTCGGCGGACGCGCGCCACGCGAGCAGCGGACGCAGCGTGTAGTGCAGCAGGATCAGGATGCCGCAGAGCAGCACCGTGCGAATCGTCGCGCTCCAGTTCATCGCGCGGGCTCCGGCGTGGGCGTCGGGCGCGACGTCGCGGGCGCGCCCGGGATCTGGCGCGCCAGGCTGTCCGCCCGGGCGCGCTCGCGCTGGATGCTGTCGCGGCGTGCACGGGCACGCGCGGCCGCCGCCGAATCGGGGGCCGGCGCCGGACGCGCCGGAGCGACCGGGGCCGGCACGGCAACCGCGGCCGCCGTGTCCCGTCCGAGCGAATCGCGCAGCAGGCGCGCCGCGGAATCCAGCGCCGCGCGACGGGCCGCCGCCTCCGCCGCCGCGGCCTGGCGCGCCAGCGAGTCGCCAGCGAGCACGATGCTGCGCGTCGCCGAATCCACGGCGCCCACACCCGCCCACACGTTGGTGAGCCCCGCAGCGGCCCGCTGCGGCGTGAGGATCATCACCGCACTCAGCTCCGCCGGGTTCACCGCCGGTCGCAGGATATACGTCCTCGCCCACGCTTCGGTGGTCTTGATCTCTCCCATCACCACGCCGACTGGAATGCCCTTGGGGTAGATGCCCCCCAATCCGGAGCTGTACACCACGGCGCCGGGTTTGAGCGTCGCGCGGAAGGGGACCCCCCGCATCTCGAGCAGGTATCGTTCCGAGCGGAGGAAGGCCGGATCCCGCGTCGAGCCGCTGCCGGTGACGTGCGGCTGGACGATGCCGAACACGCTGCCGTCGGCCGACATCGCGCTCACGCGGAAGTCCGGATGCGCGAACAGGATGGCGAGGCTGAGCGTGGGATCCACCGTCTGCACGAGGCCGACGATGCCCTCCGGCGCCACGACCAGGCTGCGCTCGCGCACGCCCGCGTTCGCGCCCGCGCTCAGGGTGACGGTGAAGTCTTCCGCCCGTCCCCGCCCCTGGAGCGCCTCCGCGGGAATGAACCCCCACTTGAGCGCGTTGCCCAGGCCGAGGAGCTTGCGCAGCCGGTCGTTCTCGCTCTCCAGCGTCGGGACGCGTGCCGCGGCCAGGGCGAGCGTGTCCCGCTTGAGCTCTTCGCGCTGGCTGGACAGGTACGCCGCGCGCCACCGCTCGGAACCTTCCTGGAGCTGCAGCAGCGGGGCGACGAGCGTGCGCCGCAGGGCGCTCGCCACGGGCTCGCGCAGCCGCTGGTTGAGCACCATCGCGATGAGCGAGAGGGCCACACAGACGCCGAAGAGGACGACGTCCGTGCGGGAACTGATTCGACCCGTGCGCGCCACCCCGGCCTCAGGTACTCAGGACCGACCAGTACTTCTCCTCGTCATCGAGGATGCGGCCCGTGCCGCGCACCACGCAGGTGAGCGGATCCTCGTCCACGTGGATCGGCAGTCCCGTCTCCTGGCTGAGCAGGAGGTCGAGCCCGCGAATGAGCGCGCCGCCGCCGGTCATCACGATGCCGCGATCCACGATGTCGCTCGCCAGCTCGGGTGGCGTGATCTCGAGGGCGCGACGCACCGCGTCCACGATCTGCTGGATGGGCTCCTGGATGGCCTCGCGGATCTCGCTGGAGTGCACGCGGACGGTCTTCGGGATGCCGCTCACGAGGTCCCGTCCCTTCACCTCCATCTCGCGCTCATCGCCGATCGGCGCCGCGCTGCCGATCTGGATCTTGATCTGCTCCGCCGTCGGCTCGCCGATCAGCAGGTTGTAGTTCTTGCGCATGAACTGCACGATCGACATGTCGAGCTCGTCGCCGCCCGTCCGGATGGACGTGTCGCTGACGATGCCGGACAGCGCGATGACCGCGATCTCGGTCGTGCCGCCGCCGATGTCGATCACCATGTTGCCCGTCGGCGTCTCCACCGGCAGCCCGACGCCGATCGCCGCCGCCATCGGCTCCGCCACCATGAAGACTTCCTTCGCGCCCGCGCCAAGCGCGGAGTCGCGCACGGCGCGCTTCTCCACTTCCGTGATGCCGCTCGGCACGCACACGATGACGCGCGGCTTCACCTTGAAGACGTGATTGTCGATGATGAGCTTCAGGAAGTAGCGCAGCATCTTCTCGGTCACGTCGAAGTCGGCGATCACGCCGTCCTTCATCGGCCGTACGGCGATGACGCCTTCGGGCGTGCGGCCGAGCATGCGCTTCGCTTCGAGGCCGACACCCTTGATCTGCTTCGACTCACGGTCGATGGCGACGACCGACGGCTCGTTGAGGACGATTCCCTCGCCCTTCACGTAGACCAGCGTGTTCGCCGTGCCGAGGTCGACTCCGATCGCGTTCGCGGGGAAGAGACTTCCCGCCTTGAAGAGGGGCCAGCGCATCAATCCGGGGTTGGGGCGCCCGTCCGACTGCAGGGGAACGGGCCGTACTCGAACGTGGGGTGAAAGCGACGAAAACTACCCTGCGCGCAGATGACGGGCAAGGCGTTGTGTCGTCACAACCTACGCGACGACGGCGTCGCCGCGCGACGCCGTCGTGTGCTGCGTCACACCGTCAGCTGACGAACGCCGCCGGATCGTGGAACTCCATGCCGAACGCGTCGGCGACGGCCTTGTACGTCACCTTGCCCTCGGCCGCGTTGAGGCCCTTCAGCAGCGCGGGGTTCTCGCGCAGCGCCTTCTTCCAGCCCTTGTTGGCCAGTTGCAGCGCGTACGGCAGCGTGGCATTGGTGAGCGCGAGCGTCGACGTGCGCGGCACGCCTCCGGGCATGTTGGCGACCGCGTAGTGGATCACGCCGTCCACCACGTACGTCGGGTTCTCGTGCGTCGTCGCATGCACCGTCTCCACGCACCCGCCCTGGTCCACGGCGACGTCCACGATCACCGACCCGGGCTGCATGCGCTTCAGGTCCTCGCGGCGCACGAGCTTCGGTGCCTTCGCACCCGGAATGAGCACGCCGCCGACGACCAGGTCCGCCGTCTCGATCTGCTCGAGGATGTTGTGCCGGTTCGAGTAGATGGTCTGGACGTTCGCCGGCATGACGTCGCTGAGGTAGCGCAGGCGCTCGAGCGAGATGTCGAGGATCACGACCTTCGCGCCCATCCCCGCCGCCATCTTCGCGGCGTTGATGCCGACGATGCCGCCGCCGAGGATCACCACCTTCGCCGGCGCCACGCCCGGCACGCCGCCGAGCAGCACGCCGCGACCGCCGTACAGCTTCTCGAGGTACTTCGCCCCCTCCTGCACCGACATGCGCCCCGCCACCTCGGACATCGGCGTGAGGAGCGGCAGCTCGCGCGAGGGCAGCTCGACCGTCTCGTACGCGACGCACACCGCGCCGCTCTTGAGGTGCGCCTTGGTCAGCTCCTCGTCCGCCGCGAAGTGGAAGTAGGTGAAGATGAGCTGGTCCTTGCGCATGTGCGGCCACTCGGACTTGATCGGCTCCTTCACCTTCATGATCATCTCGCTGTCCTTCCACACGGTCGCCGCATCGGGGGCGATCTTCGCGCCCACCGCCGTGTAATCGGCGTCGCTGAAGCCGCTGCCGGCGCCGGCGCCCGTCTCGACGAGCACCGAGTGGCCGGCCGTGATGAGCGCCTCCGCACCCGCGGGCACGAGCGCGATGCGGTTCTCGTTGGTCTTGATCTCCTTCGGGACGCCGATCTTCATGGAATGGATGGTTGGTCGGATGATCAGGGAAGTTGCTCGGTGCGTCGGCCCGTCGGTTCGCGGCGCGCCTCGGACAGCTGCTGCGTCCCGAGGTCCGCCGTTCAGCGAGCAACCGACGACCCGACGAACGCGCGCCGGAGGCGCGCTCTAAAAGTCGTCGCCCGGTCCCAAAGAAACAACCGTCTGACGCGCGGGATCGAAGAACTCGCGCGCCACGTCGCCGACCTGCTCCGGGGTCACGGCGTCGATCTGCGCCAGCATCTGGTCCAGCGAGCGGTACGGCTCGCCATAAAGCTCGACGCTCGCGCACCGGTACATGCGCGACGACACGCTCTCCAGCGACAGGGTGAGCTGCCCCTTGAGCTGGCTCTTCCCCATCGCCAGCTCGTCGGCCGGCAGGCCGTGCGCGGCGACCGTCGCCAGCTCCTCCTGGATCGCGGCGAGGGCCTGCGCCGCCGTGTCCGGGCTCGTGCCGACATACACGCCGTGCGTGCCCACGTCCGCGTGGAAGGACTGGAACGTGTACACCGCGTACGCGAGCCCGAGCTCCTCGCGCACGCGCTGGAACATCCGCGAGCTCATCCCGCCGCCGAGCAGCGAGCTGAGAAGGACGACCGCCGGACGCCGCGCGTCCTCGTGCGGCACGGTCGTGCTCCCGACGACGATGTGCGTCTGCACGCCGGCCCGCTCCACGTGCCGGCGCGAGGGCGCCTGCGCCACCGGCGGCGGCACCGGCGCGGGCGCGGCGTCGCTCGCGTCGCGCGACGTCCAGCCGGTCCGCTCGAGCGTCGCGAGCAGCGCATCGTGGTCCACGTTTCCTGCCGCCACCACCACGAGCTGGCGCGGATGATAGGCGCGCCGATGCAGCGCCTCGAGATCGCCGGTGCCGAGCGAGGACACCGTGTCGCGCGTGCCGAGGATGGAGTAGCCGTAGGGGTGCGTCCCCCACAGCGCCTCGCCGTGCAGCTCGAACACGAGGTCGTCGGGCGTGTCGTCCACCATGCCGATCTCCTCGAGCACCACCTTGCGCTCGAGCTCGAGGTCGGCGCGGCGGAGCAGCGGGGCGAAGACGAAGTCGCCGATCACGTCCGCCGCCACGTCGAGGTGCTCGTCGAGCACGCGGGCCTGATACACCGTATGCTCGCGCGACGTGTAGGCGTCGAGCGAGCCGCCGAGGGCCTCGAGCTCCAGCGCGATCTGGCGCGCGGAGCGCCGCTCCGTCCCCTTGAACACCATGTGCTCGAGGAGGTGCGACACCCCCATCAGCTCGCGCGGCTCGTGGATGGATGCCGCGCGCACCCAGGCGCCGAACGCGACCGACCGCACTCCCGGCATGTGCTCCGAGAGTACGGTCAGTCCATTCGGCAGCACCGTCCGGCGGAACGAGTCCGCCGGCGTGTCGCCGCGCTTCACTAGCGGCGCGAGCGCTCTCCGCCCCGGCTGCCCCGGCGCGGCCGCTCGCCGTCCTCGCGGGCGGGACGCTCCCCCTCGGCGCGCGGAGGACGCGGTTCCTCCTCCGGCATGCCTTCCGGCTTCGGCTGCAGCGCCTTCATGGACAGGCGCAGGCGGCCGCGCTCGTCGCGATCGAGCAGCTTCACCGTCACCCGGTCGCCCTTGTTGACCACGTCCTCGGTCTTGTCCGTGCGGCCGTGCTTCAGCTCGGAGATGTGGACGAGGCCCTCGGTGCCCGGCATGATCTCCACGAACGCGCCGAACGCCGTCGTCGTCTTGACCGTGCCCTCGTAGGTCGCCCCGATCTCCGGCTCCGCCGTGATCGCCTGCACCATCTGCCGCGCACGCTGCATCGCGTCGCCGCCGACGGCGGCGATGGTGACGAGGCCGGTGTCGTCCACCGTGAGCTCGGCGCCCGTCTCGTCCTGGATGCCGCGGATCGTCTTCCCCTTCGGCCCGATCAGGTCGCCGATCTTCTCGGGGTTGATCTGCAGCGTCACGATGCGCGGCGCGTAGGCACTGAGGTCGGCGCGCGGCGCCGAGATCGCCTTGCTCATCTCGCCGAGGATGTGCAGGCGGCCTTCCTTCGCCTGCGCGAGCGCTTCCTTCATGATCTGGAGGTCGAGCCCCTCGATCTTGATGTCCATCTGGATGGACGTGATGCCGTTCTCCGTGCCCGCGACCTTGAAGTCCATGTCGCCGAGGTGGTCCTCGGTGCCGAGGATGTCGGTGAGGATCGCGTACTTCTTCCCTTCCTTGATCAGGCCC
>DASURL010000279.1:0-7568 GCA_036280075.1 Gemmatimonadaceae bacterium
CTGAAGATGAGCGGCGGTTCGAGCACCATGGACGAGATGATCGCTTCCACCCCGCGTGGACTTCTCGTCACCAGGTTCTGGTATCTGCGACCCGTCGATCAGCGCACCATCCTGTACACCGGACTGACCCGCGACGGCACCTTCCTGATCGAGAATGGGAAAATCACCCGCGCGGTAAAGAATTTGCGGTTCAACGACTCGCCCGTCTTCATGCTGAACAATCTCGAGGCACTCGGCACGCCGGTGCGCGTCAGCGCCAGCGAGGATGGCGGACCAGGACAGGCGATCATGGTTCCACCGCTGAAGGTCAGGGATTTCAACTTTACAAGCTTGAGCGACGCAGTATGATCGCGTCGCTGTGTCTTCACGGTTTCGCCATGAAACCGTGCAGCGGCGGGAAGGCGCTTCGGCGCTGACCGCTGGCTCGTCCGAACCACCGGGGGTTCGATCGAGCGTTCCACTCCTTGACTGGAGAGATTACCATGGCTGCAAAGAAGAGCGCGCGTAAGAGCGCCAAGAAGGGATCCGCCCGCAAGAAGTCGTCGGCCAAGAAGGCCGGTGCCAAGAAGTCGGGCGCCAAGAAGAGCAGCGCGCGCAAGAAGACGGCGAAGCGCGGCGCGAAGAAGTCCGCCCGCAAGTCCTCGCGGTAAGACGTTCTTCGTCGGATACGGAGAAGCCGGTGCTCAGCGCCGGCTTCTTTCGTTTAACCCCTTCCCCCCTTCTCCCGGTCCCAAATCACCTCGCATATCGCGCCTGCGCGAGCTCCACGATCCGCCCTACCAGCTCCTCGTGCGTCAGCCCCGCGGCTTCCGCTGCCCGCGCGAACTCCCCCTGTCGCTCCAGATAGCAGTTCGGGTTCACCTCGATCACGTGGATCTCCTCCTCCGCCGTGACGCGCAGGTCCACGCGCCCGTAGTCGCGCAGCCGCAGCGCGCCGAATGCCTGCACGGCCACCGCCTGCACGCGCGCCACCAGCGCGGCCGGCAGGTCCTGCGGGAAGATCGACTTCGTCCCCCTGAACTCCGCGCCCGATTCGGATTCGGCACCCGTGCCCCCCTCACCCCACTTCGCCTCGTAGCTGGCGATGTGCGGGCGATCCTTCGGAAAGGCGCTGAAATCCAGTTCCATCAGAGGGAAGGCCTGCGGCGACACGTTCCCCAGCACGCCGACGTAGAACTCGCGCCCCTCCACGAACTCCTCGACCAGCACCGGCGACTGGAACTCCCGCTGCAACGCATCCATCGTCGCCAGCAGCTCGCGCACGTCACGCACGACGCTCTTCGAGGTGATCCCGAGCGATGCATCTTCCTGCGGCGGTTTCACGATCAACGGGAACCGCAGGTCGCCTGCGTGATCCAGGGCGCCCCGATACAGTGTCGCGAACTCCGGCGTGCGGATCTTCTGGAAGCCGAGCACCTGCTTCGTCAGGCTCTTGTCTCCCGCCATGAGGAGGCCGGCCGGACTCGATCCCGTGTAGCGCAGGTCGAGCAGGTTCAGGAGCGCGGCGACATTCGACTCCAGCGCGCTCTTGCCATCGAACGATTCCGCGAGGTTGAACACCAGCTCGGGGGCCGCCGCGCGCAGCATCGCCACCACGCGCTCGACGTCGCCGCCAACCGGTACACGCTCCACCTGGTGTCCGAGCCGCCGCAGTGCCGATTCGATCTGCCCGAGTACCGGATCTTCCGGCGGTTCCGCCGCATCCGCGCCGTGCAACAGGACGACCTTCATTGTGCGCCTCCGCGCGGTGTGAGGGGCCGCACCTGCTGGTATCGCCAGTGCATCGCCACCGTCGTCCCGAACGCCGTCAGCTCGATGAGCGTCGCCGCGTCGAGCCCGGCGACCCGCAGTCGCAGCGCCGCCGCGCGATCCGCCAGCGCTCGCATCAGCGAGCGCACCACCGTCGGGCCGACACCGGCCCAGTAGCCGATACGCGCCACCAGCTCGCCTTCGTGTCGCCTGAGAAAGCTGGCGGCATCCTCCCCCGCGGGCGCGTCCGCTCCACTGGCGAAGACCCGTCGCAGGTCGGCGTCGAACTGGCGCGCATCGCCGATCTGCAGGCGCTCGTCCCCCGCGTAATGCTCACCGACCGTCCAGTGCATCGCGGCCACGGGCAGGTCATCCTCGGTGATCGCGGGCGCCTCCGGCGCGAGCGCGGCCACGTCGCGCATCACCTCGTCCACCCACTCCAGCTTTCGCAGCGCTCCCCAGCCGGCGTAGTCGGAGCGCCAATCCGTGTCGGGGGTGAGCCACACCGCAAACGTCTCCGCGAAATCCTCGTCCGGATGCTTCTGTGCGTACCAGCCGAGGATGTGTCGAACGTGGTCGCGCGACAGCGGGTCAGCGCGATAGTGTTCGTCGTAGGGGCGGCCGTAGTCACCGAACACGCGCGTGAATTCCTCACGAGCGTACAACCGGAACGCATAGTTGAGCGCATGCCCCGCTTCGTGGCGCAGGTAGCGCATCGCCTCGTCGTCGCCCTCCACCGCCCCCGCATGCTCCGCTTCGATCCGTTCCAGCCGCTCGTCCGCCAGGTAGAACGGGACGCCGATGAGCGGCGTGTCGTCCGGGCATCCCCACTGGTCGCTCAGGTAGACCGTGGGACGAAAGGCGATGCCGCGCTCCGCGAGCTCCGCATGCAGCCGCGTCACCAGGCGTTCGACCCGCGACCCGGCGATCGCCAACCCGAGCTCGGAGATGCGTCGGCCGAGGAGCTGCGCGCGCTCCGTGTCCCAGGATGTGGTGTGCTTCACGGAAGGCCGGGGGGCAAGGCGCGTACCGAGCCCATGGAAACGCGAAGCGCCGCGGCACTGCCGCGGCGCTTCATCGCTGCTGTGGCTGCCCGCGTCAGGCGGGCTGCAGCTCCGGTTCGAGCTCGTCGTCCGGGCCCGGCGACCATTCGTATGCGCTGAATCGCGGCGCCTTCTCCGGCTCCGAGCCGCGGGAGATCACGATGCCGACGGGCTCGTCGGCCTGCGGAAGTTCGGCCTTCTTCATTATGGTAGTGCCTGCGAAAGAGAAAATGCCCCCGGAACGGTCGGGGGCACCGCCTCCCAAAGCACCTCCGAGGCCAGCTCGCAGGATAATCGCAAATCGTTGTGGAATAGCTACTTGCGCGGAATGCGCCTCGGCCGGGTCCGGCGATTTGTGTCGTTCTGACACGTGCCGGATGGTGATCAGTCGTGTCGTTTCAACACGCAATCGGCCCAGCGGCAATCAGGCGAGCTTGCGCGCCAGGAATGTGTCGGGAGCGCCTTCCTCGACCGTCACGTCCCAGCCGCGATAGCGACGCTGCAGCTCCTCGAGCGACACCGGCGTCCGCTTGCCGCGAGCGATCGTCTGCACCAGATGCACGCCCCCATCCACCGTGGCGCTCTGCAGCACCTGGATCACGCGCGCCCGCTCCGGGGCGCTCAATCCCGCGAAGGCGGCGGGCGAGTAGATCACCGCCGTCAGCGTGTGCTGTGGCGTGAACGAATCCAGCGCCATCGCGCTCGCGTGCACCCGCTCGGCCAGGCCCACCTCCTCCGCGGCGTCGAGCACGCGCTGCACCGCGTCGTGGTCGGCGAGCGCCGTCACGTCGCAGCCGTTGGCGGCGAGGTACAACGCCGGTGTCTCCACCTGCGTGCCCGCGACCAGCACGCGGGAGGATGCGCTCACCGACTGCGCGGCGCGCACCACGATGTCGTCCGCCCGCAGCCCCCAGTGCTCGGGACGGCGCATCTCCTCGAGCAGGCGGATGCGCCGCTTCCGCCAGGTGGTGTAGGCCGGCAGCCGCAGGCGCTTGAAGATGATCTTGTCCACCTCGTCGACGAGCAGGAGCTCCGTCAGCGCGAACTGCTGCTGCGCCGCGAGCGCTCGCACCGCGTCGTCTCCGATGGAGAGCAGTACGCTGCGCGGCACCGATTCCTTGTAGTTCTCGATCTCTCGCTCGACGAAGAGCTCGTATTCGTGCTTGAGCGATCGGGACGGGCGCTGCGCCATGCAAGTGGGGAGGAAGACGAGCGTAAGCTAGGATTCCCCGAGCCGCGCGCAAGCCCGGTCGTCACCTGCCGTCATTCCCTCATGCCGGCTCCACGTGCACGATGGCGTCGGCACCGCCCAGCTCGCGGCCGATCGCCGCCTCCACCTCGTCGGTCAGGTCGTGCGCCAGCGACACGCTGGTCTGCCCCCGCACCAGGATCGTCAGCTCCACGAACAGGTGCCCCGAGGACGTTCGCCGCGACCGCACCGAGCGCACCCCTTCCACGCCCGGGATCGAACGGGCGATCGCCATGAGCTGTGACGCCTCCACTCCGCGCGCATCCACCAGCACGGGAATGGAGTCGCGCAGGATCTGGTATCCGCTCCACGCGATGAGCAGCGCGACCACGATGCCGAGCAGCGCGTCGGCGCGGGGATAGCCGAGGTGCGACAGCAGCAACGACGCGAGCGCGAGCGCCGTGACCAGGATGTCGCTCGACGTATGGGACGCGTCGGCCATCAGCAGGGCGCTGCGGTAGCGCCGGCCGCGGGACTGCTCGTAGCGCACCACGAACACGTTCACGGCGAGCGAGAGGAGGAGCAGGACCGCGTCGAGTGAGCGCGCCAGCGGCGGCACCGCCTCGCCCGACAGCTCACCGATGCTGCGGCGGATCAGCTCGAAGCAGGTGATGGACAGGAAGCCGACGATCGCCAGCGTGCCGAGCGTCTCGAACTTCTCGTGACCGTACGGATGGTCCTCGTCCGGCTCGCGCGCCGCAACGGAGATCGCGGCGATCGCTACCCCGTTGCTCAGCATGTCGAGCGTGGATTCCAGCGCCGCACCGAGCACCGTGAGCGCGCCGGTGCGCGCACCGACGGCAACCTTGAGCGCCGCCGACGCGGCGTTGAGCAGCAGCACCACCACCAATGCGCGACGTACCCCGGCCGAACGGTTCTTCGTCACGTCGGGGAGCATCGCCTCGGATTGAGTTGGCGTGTGCATCGGCGCAGTTTGTGTCGAACGTGTGAATGCTGTCAACGCCGGAGTGAGGACGCATGCCCGAGTTGCCGGAGGTGCAGGCGGCGGTGGACGAACTGCGACGCAGGGCGCAGGGGCGCGCGATTGCCGGGCTGCAGCTCCTTCACCCATCGCTCCGTCGGCGGGTGAGCCCGCGGGTGAGCCGCTCCCTGCAGGGTGCGCGCATCACGCGTGTCGAGCGGCGCGGCAAGCACCAGCTGCTGCACCTGGACGACGGCCGCGTGCTGCACGTGCACTTCCGCATGAACGGCGACTGGGAGGCCACGATGGTCGACGACCCGCTGCCGAAGTTCGCGCGCGCCGTGCTCGACTTCACCGACGGCTCCCGCCTCGTCCTCGTGGACTCGCGCGCACTCGCCACGATCGATGTCCACCCCGCCGGCGCTGATCTCGCCCTCGGACTCGGCCCCGACGCCGCGGATCCGGGCTGGACCGCCGGGCAGCTCGGCGACGCGCTTGCCACGAGACGCGGGCCCATCAAGCCGGCACTGCTGGACCAGAAGCTCGTCGCCGGCCTCGGGAACATCTACGCCGCCGAGTCGCTCTGGCGCGCGCGCATCGACCCGCGTCTCCCGGCGCGCGACCTCGCGCCGCCGCGGGTGAAGAAGTTGCGCGCCGCGATCGCCGCCGTGATCGAGCGCGCGACCGGCTCGCGGTACACGTCCGCCGACCGCGTGAAGCTCGACGTCTACGATCGCGAAGGCAAACCCTGTCGCCGCTGCCGCACTCCCATCGAGCGCATCGTGCAGGCAGGGCGGAGCACCTACTACTGTCCACACTGTCAGGCGGATTGAGGGAAGGGGAGACTGGGAACTGCGCTTCTCCCCGTCTCCCTTTCTCCCCTTCTCTCAGTCTTCCGCCTGCAGCAGCGCTCCCTTGATGTAGCCGGTTTCGGGGATGGTCAGCACCTCGGGGTGGTCGAGCGGCTGGCCGCGGAGCTCGCGCAGGATCATGCGTCGTCCACTGTCGGCTGCGGCCGCCTGAAGCATCTCCAGGAAGAGCGGCTTCGTGAGGTGGAAGGAGCAGCTCGCCGTGAAGAGCAATCCACCAGGCGACAGCAGCCGCATCGCGCGCAGGTTGATCTCCTTGTAGCCGCGCAGCCCCGCGGCGAGGGCCGGCTTCGATTTGGCGAACGCGGGCGGGTCGAGCACGATCGTGTCGAACTGCACGCGCTCGCGCTCGCTGGCCTTCAGGTATTCGAAGGCATTCGCCTCGATGAAGGTGCCATTGTCGAGCCCGTTGCGGCGGAAGTTCTCCGCTGCGCGGGTGAGCGCGTGCGCCGATGCGTCGAGTGCGGTGACGTGCTCGGCGCGGCGAGCCAGATGCAGCGCGAAGGAGCCATGATAGCTGAAGCAGTCGAGCGCTCGTCCGACTGCGACTCGCCCCACGAGCGCACGATTCTCCCGCTGGTCGAGGAAGGCGCCCGTCTTCTGTCCGCGCCATGGCGCGGCGAGATAGCGAACGCCGTGCTCCTGCACTTCCACCTCGTCGGGCACGGCACCATCGAGCAGCTCCACGTCGGTGCCGAGCCCTTCCTTGACGCGCAACGAGACGTCGTTGCGCGCGAGGATCCCTGCCGGTCGCGCGATCTCGCGCAGCGCGCTAACGATGTCGCCACGGAAGTGCTCGAGCCCGGCGCTCATCAGTTGTACGACGAGCCACTCGTCGTAGCGGTCCACCACGAGCGAGGGAAGGCCGTCTCCCTCGCCGTGCACGAGCCGGTACGCGTTCGCCTCCGCGTCGAGGCCCGCTCGCCTGGCGAGCACGTGCTCGAGACGTCGTCGCCACCACTCGGCGTCGATCGCCGCGTCCGCATCGCGATCCAGCAGGCGCAGCGAGATCTCCGAGCGTGGGCTCCAGAGCGCGATGCCGAGCGGCTTGCCGCGCGGATCGGAAACCCGGACGGCGCCGGCTTCCGATTCCGGAGGCTGGACGACGTCGCTGCGGTAGATCCACGGATGCCCCGCCTCCCACCGTCGCGCGCCGCGCTGTGACACGATCGCGTTGTGCATCCGTGAATGCTAACGGTGCGTGCGCGATGCGGAGCGAGCGCCGGATCTGCCGACGTTGCTCCCCTTGAATTCAGTGCCCGGATTGGGTAGTTTGCGAACCCTTCGCTGATCCACGTTCGAGCGCGCAATTGCTCGATGTGAGTGGGCGAAGGCGACGTGATGGGATGATGCAGTTCGGCACTTGCCGCGATCACCTCACGCGTTTACAATGCAAGGCTCGCCGCGAGAGTTTCATCGCGGACCGCTGATTGAAAAGTGAAGGAAAGAGGATGGGTCGTCGGTCTGGTCTTTTGGCCGGCGATCGATTCGTGGGAAATGGAATCTTTACCGAGCTTCAAGTGCACTCGGACGATTCACCGGTGACATGCCGGCGGGTCGCGAGAGGGTGCGCGAAGATTGGTAGGGTAGATTGCAAGGCAATGCGCGTAGATCTGCTTGCTACGATTTATGTAGTCAAGCGAAGGAAGGCATGTGGGGGATGCCTGGGCACACGGAGGCGAGGAAGGCCGTGGTAAGCTGCGAGAAGCTCGGGGGAGTGGCACACACGCGGTGAT
>DASURL010000280.1:0-6940 GCA_036280075.1 Gemmatimonadaceae bacterium
CGAGGGCGGAAAGCTGCTGCAGGCGCTCCGGGTCGGCGTATTTCGCGAGCGTCGCGGCATCGTGGGCGTCGAGTGTCGCGGCACTGGCGCTGGCCTTGAGCAGCATCTCGAGCGACGGCGCGGCCACGGCGAACGCTGCGCCGGCCTGGGTAGCGCGACGGAGGAAGTCGCGGCGGGAGAATTCGGTCATGCGGGGCGGTGACGGGCGGAGGTGGATGGAGGAGCCATGCACCCGATACGCTGCACCGTGCACCAGCGCTGCGCCAGACACCTCCGACGGATCCCTTTTGAACTGCAGTGGGAGAGGACAGGGCGGAAAGACCTTGAAACGACAGGATCTCCCGCGGCCGGGATCACTCCATGCGCCGAGCAGCGTCCCGGGGCCGTTCGAATCATTGAAAGGCCGCTGGGGTGTCGAGGCTGGCCCTCGGTGCGCGGAGTCGAGTTCCGGAGGGTAGGTCCCGACACGTGCTCTCGCCCGTGCGGGATGACCGCGGGAGGCGTACTTTCCCTCCCCGTCAGGCCACCAGGAGACCGCCCATGGGCACCCGCGATCCCCGCGTCGACGCGTACATCGCGAAGTCGGCCGACTTCGCCCAGCCGATCCTCACCCACCTGCGCGAGGTGGTCCACTCGGCGTGCCCCGACGTGCAGGAGACGATGAAGTGGAGCATGCCCTTCTTCGACTACCACGGCGTGATGTGCAACATGGCGGCGTTCAGGCAGCACGCCACCTTCGGCTTCTGGAAGGGGGCGCTCATTCCCGGCCTCGCCCCCAACAGCGCCAACGGCGGCGCGTCGATGGGAAATCTCGGCAAGCTCACGTCGGTGAAGGACCTGCCGAGCAAGAAGGTGCTCACCGGCTACCTGAAGGCGGCGATGCGCCTCAACGAGGACGGCACCGTCGCCACGAAGGCGAAGAAGGCACCGAAGCCCGAGGCCACGGTGCCTTCCGATCTTGCCGCCGCCCTGAAGAAGAATCGCCGCGCCACGGCGACGTTCGAGCGCTTTCCGCCCGGCCAGCGCCGCGAGTACGTCACCTGGATCACCGAGGCGAAGCGCGAGGAGACGCGGGCGAAGCGTGTCGCGCAGGCCGTGGAGTGGCTGGCCGAGGGGAAGGCGCGGAACTGGAAGTACGAGAGCCGCTGACGATTACGGTTCGTCGGGATCGTCGGGTGACGGCTCGTCCGACGACTTGTCCCCGCTGTCCTGTTCCTCCGCGGCCTTGGTGGCGTCCTGGACCGCCTTCAGGCGCGCATCGAGCTGCGCCTTGTTCTTCCGCACGAAGGCGACGTTGACCGGATTCATGTTGTACGGCACCTTCGCGTCCGGATTGGTGGCGGCGATCTGATCGTACATCACCGCCTGCATCAGGACGAGCGAGAGCGTCATCCCTTCGCGCGTGGTGAGCCCCGCCTTCCGGAAGGCGCGTCGGATCTCCGGCACCCGCTCCAGCGACGCCGCCATGCCGGCGATCGACTCGTCCTTCTCCGACTGCGACTGCGCTTCCATCTCGGCCTTCCGCCGCGCCCGCTCGCTCGCCGGCATGGCCTTCATCGCATTGGCGATGTCGATGCTGGCCGAGGCCCACGCTTCCACCTTGGGCATCGTGAGCACGTAGTTGCGGATGACCACTTCGTCGGGCGACAGCTTCTGGGCATGTGCGGAGGGAGCGCCGACGAGCACGACGGCCGCCGCGAGGAGGGTCGTCCGGATGCGTGCGATCATTTTGGTGTATGCCTCAGGATGAGATGTCCGGTTTCCGAGAGCCCTTCACTGGTCACCCCTTCCGGGGTCCGCAAGTCCGCCGACCAGACACCCGGAGACTGTGGCTTGACGCGCACGGTCACGAACTGGGGCTGGGCGCCGGAGTCGTCATCCGGATTGGCGCCCGGCACGAACGTCGGCTCGTGGCCTGCCGCCTTCCGGAACTGCATGAAGTAGCGCATCCACTCGTGCATGTCGTCATCGAACGACAGGGCGTCGCCGGTGAAGTGCACGACTTCCGTCGGGGGATCGATGCGCAGCGTCACGTCCAGACTGTCGGCCACGTTTGTCTTCTGCTTCTCCTCCGCGCCACCGCAGCTGATGCCGACGGTGTCGCGCTCCACCACCTTCCAGTCCACCTTCTCCACCGTCACCGTGCCATGCCGCGAGCCGCGCTTCGAGACGGTGAAGTCCATGAGCCGGAACGGGTTGCCCTCACGCTTCTGCAGCACCTCGGCACCATGCCCGCCAGTCATCGCGTCCATCACGTCCTTCCACGGCCGTCCGCTGATCTCGAGCGACGCGTAGTTGAGTGGAGCCTCCTGGGTCCCATCGGCAGGGGCGTACTTCGCCGTCGACGAGAGCGTGAAGTGTGACGAGCCGCTCGGCAGCTTGCTGTCGATGGACGACGACAGCTCCACCTCCCACTGGTTGCACGCCCCCATCGCCTGCTGGAGGTCGGCGAAGTTGGCGCTCTCGTGCTGCCCCTTGATGCCCAGCAGCGCGAGGGTGCGATACAGCGCGATGAAGCGATTGTATGCCGTCAGGTCGTGCTGCTGCTCGCATTCCTTCTTCGCCCGCTGCATCACGTGCGACTCGAGGTTGTCGAAGATTGTCACCATCGACGCCGCTCCCTCCATGATCCGGTTCACCATCTCCGGATCTTTCCGCATCACCTGCGGTGTCGGCTGGCCGTCGGGTGTCCAGTCCCCCTCGGCGTTCGGCGCGAGCCCCAGCAGCTCCACGCTCCGCCGCCAGTCGAGGTAGTAGCGGAGCGCGCACTCCGCCATCTTCTCGTCCGTCTCGGCGATCTTCATCGTGGGCTTCACGATGGCGTCGTAGTACTCGTCCATCACCTTCCGGAACGTCTCGCCGAGCGTGCCATCGGGCTTCTCGCCGAGGAGCTCCTTTGCCCGTGCGGCTTCGGTCGCCTTCGCCAGCTCGGCTTCGAGCCGCGCCATGTGATGCGCCGCGTACAGCAGGTGGATGCGCCCCGGATCGCTCGGCGGCGCCTTCCCGAAGCCGTAGCCGCTGAAGTGCAGGAGCTGCATCTCCATCGCGAGCGAGTCGCCCTGCGCCGGATAGAGGTGCGTGTCGGTGCCGTGCGTGATCCAGGCGAAGCCCACCTGCTCCGTCACCGGCACCGGCGTCGCCGGCTCGATGGTGAGCTTCACCGGCGTGTCGAACCGGAGCCCTTCCGGCTCGAGCTGCACGGAGGCCACGGCGCCCCCCTTCTCGAGCGGCAGGCCGTCCACGCGCGTCACCGGGATCATCGTGATCTTCTCGCGCCGGTGCAGCGCGCCCTTCGGGATCTCGAGGGAGAAGTACGAGCCGTCGGAGGTGGAGGTGCTCACCACCCCGCCCTCCTCGCCGATCATCTTGCTCGCCGCATTCGTGCTGTCGAAGGTGAGCTCGACGTTCACCGGCGTGTTGTCGCGGTCCAGCCACGCCACGCCGGTCTTCGCGGTCGTGGCTGACCGTTCGGCGCAGCCGGCCAGCGCCGCGGCGACCAGGATCGCCGCGGCTCCGTTCAGGAACGCTCGCATGGTGGGATTCTCGTGAGGTGAGCCTACTTCTTCACCAGCTCGACGCGACGGTTCTGCTGCCGTCCTTCCGCCGTCGTGTTCGGCGCGACCGGCTTCGTCGCACCCAGTCCCTTCGTCGCCAGGCGGTCGGCGCTCACTCCCTTGCCCACGAGGTACGCCTTCACCGCCTCGGCACGCTTCGCCGACAGCGCGAGGTTCGCCTGCGCGTCACCGACGTTGTCCGTGTGCCCCTCGATGGTGAGCGAGAGGTCGGGGTGCTCGCTGAGCATCGAGACCATCTCCTTCAGCGTGGGCGTGGACTCGGCGCTGATGTGGTCGGAGCCCGTGTCGAACAGGATGCCGTGCGTCGCCACGCGGCCCGACGCCGCGAGGGCGTCGTAGAGCTTCTTCCCACCGGCGGCGATGCGGATGTTACCGACGTACGCCGGCGATTCCTCGCTCCCGGGGATGGTCACCCAGATCTTCTTCGAGCGACCCAGCTCCACGTTCGGCACGTTCGCCACGCGCTTCTCGCCCATGTACACCTTGGCGTACTTGCCGTCGACCATGATGCGGAGCGGGACGAACTTGTCCTTGAACTTCTCCTGGCCCACGTAGGTCTCGGCGTCGTGACCAATGCCGACGATGCCGGTCCGTGTCCAGTTCTGCTGCACGACCGCCAGGTTGCCCTGACGCTGCTCGGTGAAGCGCACCGTCACGTCACCCCACGCGTTCATGCGCCCGCCGTTGTAGACGTCCATCTCCACCGTGAAGCGCTCGGGGAGCACCTCGGGCAGCGGAATCGCGATCTCGCCCATCCCGTTCGAGCGCAGGTACCGCCCGCCACGCCATTCGGCGACTTCGAGGTTCCCCTGCATCAGCTCGAGACGGCGCGGGAAATCGCCGACTTCGTCATGCGAGAAATCTTCGAAGAACAGCACGCGGTCGCCGGGCTTGAAGTCGTAGTTGAGCCACGCGCCCTCCCCCGGGCCCGGCAGCGCCTCGCCGGCCGCGGCGGCATCGCCGCCACCATCCTGGCCGGCGATCTTCACCTGCTTCCCCTCCGCACGCGCCTTCTCGGCGCACGCCTTGTCGGTGACGCTGCAGGTGATGGACTCTTCGGCCTTGTCGAGCCCCTTGTCGGTGGCCTGGTCGGCGCGCTGGTCCACGCGCTGCTTGACCTTCTGCTTCAGGCGGTCCTTCCACCCCTGGGCCTGGGCAGAAGGCGCGACGACGGACAGCGTGAGCGCAGTGGCAAACGCGAGGGCGAGAGACTTCTTCATGGAGATGCTCCTGGGGATACGGAAGGACGCGCTACAGGAGGAAGAACGCGTGAGGAGGTGAGGGACTCTCACTCGGGAGGTCGGACGGCCGGACGGGGGAAGCGCGGCCGGTCTGATGGCGCATGGACGACAGACCATGGTCCATGGACCATGGTCCAAAGGCCATCAGACTGAAGTTCAATCGGCCTTCCGACCTCCCGACCTTCCGACCTCCCTCTTCCATCCCTCGTACAGCGCGTCCACCACCCCATCCTCCCCTGCCGCCTCGAAGCTCCGTTCCACGCGCCGGAGTCCCGGCACTCCCAGCGGCGGGTACACGCCGGCCTGCATGCCAGCCAGGCGAGCGGCGCCCCAGGCGGTGGTCTCGAGCACCGTCGGGCGCTCCACGGTGCAGCGGAGCTGGTCGGCCACCGTCTGCATCAGCCAGTCGTTGGCCGCCATCCCGCCATCCACGCGCAGGCAGGTGATCGGTACGCCGTCGTCGGCGAACGCTCCCGAGAGGTCGCGCGTCTGCAGCGCCACCGATTCCAGCGCCGCGCGCACGATCTCCGCGCGGCCGCTGTCGCGCGTGAGGCCGCTGATCATCCCGCGCGCCTCCGGGTTCCACCATGGCGCGCCCAGTCCGGTGAATGCCGGCACGACGTACACGCCATTCGACGACGACACGCTCGTCGCCACCCGCTCGCTCTCCGCCGCCGTGGCGATGAGGCCGAGCTTGTCGCGCAGCCACTGCACCACGGTGCCGGCGTTGAAGATGCTCCCCTCCAGCGCGTAGGTGGCCACGCCGTCGAGCTGCAGCGCCGTGGTGGTGAGCAGGCGGTGGCGCGACACGAGCGGCGTGCTCCCCGTGTGCACCAGGACGAAGCAGCCGGTGCCGTACGTCGCCTTTGCCTCGCCGGCCATCGTGCACTCCTGCCCCACCGCGCCCGCCTGCTGGTCGCCGACGAGGGCGCGCACCATCACCGGCGCGCCAAGCACCTCCGGGGTGGTGAGGCCGTAATCGGCCGCGCTGTCGCGCACCTCGGGGAGCAGCGACCGCGGCACATTGAACAGCTCGCACAGCTCGTCGCTCCACTCCTGTGCGTGGATGTCGTACAGCAGCGTGCGCGACGCGTTGGTGGCGTCGGTGGCATGCACGCGCCCCCCCGTGAGCCGCCAGAGGAGCCAGCTGTCCACCGTCCCCGCCAGCAGCTCGCCGCGCTCCGCCGCCGCGCGCGCGCCGTCCACGTGGTCGAGGATCCACGCCAGCTTGGTGGCGGAGAAGTACGGGTCGAGCAGCAGCCCGGTGCGCGACACGAGCGCCACCGCATGCCGGTCCTCGGCGAGCGTACGGCACGCGTCGGCCGTCCGACGGTCCTGCCACACGATGGCGTGATACACGGGTCGTCCGGTCGCGCGCTCCCACACCACCACCGTCTCGCGCTGCACGGCGATGCCGATGCCGGCGAGGTCGCGCGCACTCAGCCGCGCCTTCTCCAGCGCCAGGCGCGCGCACGCGATCGTGGTGTCGTGGATCTCGTTGGCGTCGTGCTCCACCCACCCGTCGCGGGGGAAGTGCTGCGCGAACGGCTCCTGCACGCGCGACAGGACGGCGCCATCGTCGGCGAAGACCATGGCGCGGGTGGTTGTCGTTCCGGCGTCGAGGGCTAGTAAGGGCAAGATTGCGGTGGGGTCAACTGCCACTCCGGTAAATGGTACGCGGTATCCGGTACCGGGTACCAGGATTTCGCTGAAGCGGCGCCAATGTGCCTCGGCGGCAGTGCGGCAAGATAGAGCCAGGGAAGTTCCGGCGCCGCATCATTGCCAGCGCGGGTACTTCGCTTCCTATTGTATGAAGGTGGGAAGACCAGCTGAACTTCGGTCTGATGGCGTTTGGACTACGGTCCATGGACCACGGTCCATAGCCCATGCGCCATCAGACCGTCCGAGCTTCGTACCTCCCGACCTTCCGACCTTCCGACCTTCTGACCTTCTGACCTTCTGACCTTCTGACCTTCCGGCCTTCTGCTCATGTCCCGTCGGCTCGTCCTCCCCGCAATCCTGCTCCTCGCATCCGCCTGCAAGCCGTCGACCGACGACCCGCCGGCGCCCGCCGTGTCGCCGCTCGCCGTCCCTGCCGAGGCGCTCTCGGCGGTGGATACGGCG
>DASURL010000281.1:0-2004 GCA_036280075.1 Gemmatimonadaceae bacterium
CAGGAAGCGGCTCGAGAGCATCGGCGTGAGGGTGAGCGACACGACGCCGGAGACGAGGATGGCGACGCCGATGGTGACGGCGAACTCGTGGAACAGCTTGCCGATGATCCCGCCCATGAAGAGGATCGGGATGAACACCGCGGCGAGGGAGAACGTCATCGACAGGATGGTGAATCCCACCTCCGCCGCGCCATCGAGCGCCGCCTGCATGCGCGGCTTTCCCATCTCCAGGTGCCGGACGATGTTCTCCAGCATGACGATCGCGTCGTCCACCACGAAGCCGACGGCGAGCGTGAGCGCCATCAGCGACAGGTTGTCCAGGCTGTAGTTCAGCAGGTACATCACCGAGAAGGTGCCGATGATGGACATCGGCAGCGCGAGACTCGGGATGATGGTCGCCGACAGGTTGCGCAGGAACAGGAAGATGACGAGCACGACGAGCACGAGGGTGATCTCGAGCGTGAAGGTCACGTCGTGCACCGACTCCTGGATCGAGATGGAGCGGTCGTAGAGCACCTGCACGTTCACCGACGGCGGGATGTCGCCCCGCACCCGCTCGAGCGCCGCCTTCACGTTGCTGGCGACGGCCACCGTGTTCGTCCCCGGCTGCCGCTGGATGGCGAGCACGATGGAGCGCGAGGGCCCGTACCAGCTCGCCGTCTTGTTGTTCTGCACGTCGTCGGTCACGCGACCGAGCTCGCTGAGGTGGACCGGCGCGCCGTTGCGATAGGCGATCACGAGGTCGCGGAACTCGTCGGCCGACTGGAGCTGTCCGGACGCCTGGATGGTGAGCGCGGTCTTCGGCCCCCACAGCACGCCCGTCGGCAGGTTCACGTTCTGGCTCGAGATCGCCGTCGCCACGTCCTCGAGCGCCAGGTTGCGCGTGGCGAGCTGCGACGGGTCGAGCTGGATGCGCACGGCGTACTTCTGCGCGCCGTACACGAGCACCTGCGCCACCCCGCTCACCGTGGACAGCCGCTGCGCGATGGTCGTTTCGGCGAACTCGTTGAGCGCCGAGAGGGGAAGCTGGTCGGAGGTGAGCGCGAGGGTGAGGATGGGCGCGTCGGCGGGATTCGTCTTCTGGTACGACGGCGGCAGGATCCCCTGCGGCAATCCGCGCAGCGTCTGGGTGATGGCGGCCTGCACGTCCTGCGCGGCGGCGTCGATGTTCCGGTCGAGCGAGAACTGGATGACGATCTGCGTCTGCCCGAGGCTCGACGTCGACGTCATGTTGTCGATGCCGGCAATGGTGGAGAATTGTTTCTCCAGGGGCGTCGCCACCGTGGCCGCCATCGTCTCCGGGCTGGCGCCGGGCAGGATGGCGGTGACAGTGATCGTCGGGAAATCCACGTTCGGCAGGTCGCTCACCGGCAGCTTCCGGTAGGCGACGATGCCGAAGAAGAGGATGGCGATCATGACGAGCGACGTCATGACCGGGCGCTTGATGAAGACGGTGGTGATGTTCATGCTGTTATGACGTCAGTCGCCGGCGGGCGCGGGCGCGCCCGTGGCGCTGCCGTCGTGCTCGGACGACCACGGGAGCCTGCGGGAGAGCCGGCCGAGCCACGACTGGAGGTCGTCCAGGTACGTGTAGAAGACCGGGGTGACGTAGAGCGTCACAATCTGCGAGAAGGCGAGCCCGCCCACGACGGCGATGCCGAGCGGGCGCCGCGACGCGCCGCTGGCGCCGAGCCCGATGGCGATGGGGAGGGTGCCGGCGATGGCGGCGACGGTGGTCATCATGATCGGACGGAAGCGCACGCTCGCCGCCTCCACGATCGCCTTCGCCGGCGGGATGTGCTCCGACCGCTCCCGCTCGATCGCGAAGTCGATCATCATGATCGCGTTCTTCTTCACGATGCCGATCAGCATGATCACCCCCACGTAGCCGTACACGTCGAGCTGCTGGCCGGTGACAGTCAGCGCCAGCAGTGCCCCGAACGCGGCGAAGGGGAGCCCGGTGAGGATGGTGACCGGGTGGATGAAGCTCTCGTACAGGATGCC
>DASURL010000282.1:0-11739 GCA_036280075.1 Gemmatimonadaceae bacterium
GAGCGCCTCACCGGTGGTCGCGCTGACCCGGCCGGTGATGGTGAGGGTGGCTTGCGCCTGGAGTGGCGCACGCGGCACGGTGAGGGCCGCGAGTGTCAGGGCGGTGGAGAGGAATCGTCGCATCAGGGTCTCCTGGGACAATGCCGGGCTGGACGGGACGACGGTGGAGGAACCGACGGCGGATCGCGGCGTGCGACGCCGTGCACGGGCGGCGTGTCGCGAGGCGCGCAGGCGGGATCGACGTCCGGTGATTGGATATTGTATGCGATCCCGATTGTCACACGACCCGGCGATCCCCGGCGCGGTCACCCTCTGGTCGCCGGGCGCGGCTCCCCGTCACGTGGAGCCATGTCGCGCCCGGGGGGCGTCACCGCGCGGTGGACACGACGGTGGCGCGGATCAGGTGATCCAGCAGCGGGAACTCTCGGTCGAGATAGGCGTTGCCTTCCGAAAGCACGCGCTGCTGCCGGCCGGCCCGCATCCCGCCGCCCGAGCGCTCGCCATAGCCGGAGTACAGGCTGTCGACGACGTCCATCCCCTGCACGACGTACCCGAGTGGCGCGAAGCCCTGCGCATCCTGGCTGAGGTTGTCGCGCCGGTTGACGACGACCTGCGTCGTGCGGGTATCGGGGCCGGTCATGGCGAAGATGACGGAGCCGCGCACGTTGCTCGCCCGCACCGGATCATCCTTGATCGGGCGGCGCGCCCACACCGCGGTGACCGCCGGATCGCCGGCGATCCCGAACTGCGTGATCCAGCCGGCGACGGTGCGGCTGAACCGCGAGTCGTCGTAGTAGCCGGCGCGCACCAGGTGGTAGAGATGGTCCACCCCGATCGGCGCGAGCGCCCTCGTGAGCTCGATGGTGAACGGCCCTCGGGTCGTCTCGACGCGCACCCGGAACGTCGCTGGCGCCGGTTCGCGCCAGAACGGCGCGTCGGGTGCAAGGAGCATCGCGCGCATCGGCGCGGGCGCGGGCGTTGGTGGCGTCGACTCGCCGCGCCGTGTGCCGGTGCAGGCGAGTGCACCGGCACACCCGGCGGCGAGCAGCGCCCGCCGCCACGCCCCTCGTCCGCGCACCCCCATCATGACAGCGACGCCGTCTCCGCCTCCGCGTCGGTCGCGATCGTGGCCGTCCGCTCGTGGCGTGCGGCGGCGAGCAGGGTGATGGCCGTATAGGTCACCACGATCACGACCAGCCAGCGAACGGCCGACAGCGGGAGTGACTTCACGATGAACGCCGCCACCAGCACGGCCGGCACGCCGCCGATGAGCATCCCGACCACGGCGCGCGGGTCGAACGCGCGCTCCCGGATGAAGCGCGCACTCGCCACGGGCATGAGGAAGGCGCACGAGCCCATCATGATGGGAAAGGCCGCCGTCGGGTTCATCCCGAGGAGGCTGACGAGGATCATGCACGGACCGTAGAGGCCGATGCCGATCGTCATCAGCGCGCCGAGCACGAAGTTGCCGATCAAGCCGACCACGAGCAGCGTGCCGTCGAGACGCAGCAGGTCGCCGCCGGCCGGCACGTACTGGAGCTGCGCCGCCAGCATCAGGGCCGCCGCGCCAAGCATGGCGAGCCCCATCCCGAACTGCACTCGGCTCCGCGGCCACCGGGCCACCACGCCCGCGCCCAGCCATGCGCCAAGCACCGCGGCGACGATCATGAGCACGAGCGTGCGCGGGTCCACGGGCACGAGGTGCGTGTAGATGAAGGCCTGTGCGATGGTCGGCAGGGTGTTGCCGACGTTGAGCGTGCCGGGCATCCGCTCGTCGCGAACCATCTTCCAGTGGCGGAAGATGGCCGTCGTGGTCGCGAAGGAGCCGATGCCGAGCGTGTCGAAGAAGTTGGCGACGAAGCCGGTGGCCATCGTGCCCGGCGTCGGATTCGTCGCTTCCTCCGCGGTGGCCCGCGCGCGGCGCACCCCCATCACGAGCACCACGAGGTAGAACAGGGTGCTCAGGGCGAGGCCAATGAACAGCACCATCTTGGCGTCCAGGGCGTGACTCACGTCGGCAAGCGGCATCGTCGGTCGGGGGGAGGGAAGTCGTGCGGCGGCAGCGAGCGCCGGCCGGCAGGTTGGTCGTCAGGCGGGGCGCGAGCGGGGCACGTGAGCGCGGCGACAGCGGGCCCGACGCGATGGCGAACGGAACGAACGGGGCATGGGCGTTCCGCGGTGGAGGCGGGAGACGGGCGCGCGGGGTTGCGGGTCGTGCGAGTCCGGCGGACATTGGATACTATATGCAATCGAATGGCGCAATAGCGAACGCCATTTGCGCTCCCTCCGCCCCTCCCGTCATGCGCGCTGCCGCCCGACTCGTCGCCCTCGCCCTGGTCGCAACCGCCTGTCGCCCGGGCCCCGGCGCGCTGCGTGGCGCCGCCGCGCCCACCGCCGGTGCGCCGGGCGCCGACGACATCGAGCAGACCGCGCCCGGCCGTCGCCCCGCCGCCGAGCTCGTGGCGAGCTTCGACGGCATGGGCGAGGACTTCGTCGGGCCGCAGGGCAACGCCGTCGCGCGCAACCCGTCGGACAACTCCCTCGCCGTCGGGCCCGACCACATCGTGCAGATCGTCAACTCGCGCATGGCGATCTTCACCAGGAAGGGACGTCGGTTCGCCGAGACGGGCCGCGCCGTGTACGGGCCCGTGCCGACGAACAACGTCTTTCGCGGGTTCGGCGGGCCCTGCGAGGCGCGGCCGAACGGCGATGCCGTGGTGCGCTACGACCAGCTCGCCGACCGGTGGCTCATCGTGATGCCGCTGTTCTGGCGCGCGCCGCGCCGCCCCGTGGAGCCCGCCCCGGGCCGGTCCGGCGAGCCGGCACGGCGCAGCGAGATCGGTCACCCCGGACAGCCCGGCGAGGCCGTGCGGCTGTACGAGCCGCCCGCCGCGCCGCCCACGCCGCGTGATGCGCCGCGCGACACGCGCCCGCGCGCGCGTCCGCCGGCGGATTCCGGCTCGTACGGCATGTGCTACGCCGTGAGCACGGGCGCCGATCCCTTCGGGCCGTACTATCGCTACTACTTCATCCGGCCGCTCTTCCCCGACTATCCGCGTCCCGCGGTGTGGCCGGACGGCTATTACGTGCCGACCAGCACCGGCGACGACGTGGTGCAGAAGCAGCTCTGTGTCGCGGACCGCCAGCGCATGCTGCGTGGCGAGCCGGCCACGGAGCAGTGCGTCGTCATCGACGGGGTGAACTTCCTCAACGCCGCCGACCTCGACGGTCGCCAGCGCCCGCCGGCCGGCGCGCCGAACGTCGTGCTCGCCGCGGGTGGCACCCAACTCAAGAATATTCTTGGCGACGACGCCATCTTCGCCTGGACCATGCACGTCGACTGGACGGACCCCGCGAAGACGTCGCTCGCCGGGCCGGTGCGCATTCCCGTCGCCCCGTACCGGTACCTCTGCGGGGGGCAGCTCACGAACTGCGTGCCGCAGCCGGGGACCGACCGCCGGCTCGATGCGCAGGGGGACAAGCTGATGGCGCGTGTCGTCTACCGCCGCATCGGCGACCAGGAGTCCATCGTCGCCGCGCACTCGGTGGCGAGCGCGTCCGGCGGCGGGGCGGTGCGGTGGTACGAGCTGCGCCTCGACGCCGCGCGGCAGCCGGTGCTCTACCAGCAGGGCAGCTACGCGCCCGACAGCTCGTATCGCTGGATGCCGAGCCCCGCGATGGATGCCCATGGGAACATCGGCATCGGCTACTCCTTCGGTGGCCTGCCCGGCTTCGCCGGACAGCGCTTCGCCGGCCGTCTCGCCAATGATCCGCCAGGGCTCCTCACGCTGCGCGAGGCGGTCCTCGCCACCGGGGCCGCGGCCCAGGAGAGCACGATGCGCTGGCAGGACTACACCCAGACGGCGATCGACCCGCTGGACGACTGCACGATCTGGTACGTGGGCGATTACCTGAAGCGTGGTGCGACGGAGTATTCCACGCGCATCGGCGCGTTCCGCATGCCCGGTTGTGACGGCGCGCGGTGAGTTGCGCCGGCATCCCATTTTGGATAATGTATCCGCTCGCTTGGCTGGCTGGTCCCGCCCTCGCGCTCCCCTGCCGCTCCGCCAGCGGCAAACGCGATCGGACATAAGATTTCCGGCACCCACGAACCCGGAGCCGTTCATGCCTCCTCGCAAGCCAGCCACGCCTGCTCGCCCCGCCGCCCGGGCCGCCGCGCCCGACACCGCGGCACCCGCCCGCCAGGTCCTCCCCATCCAGCGCCAGACGCTGACCGGGATGACCGTGGACGCGCTGCGCGAACGCATCCTGCGCGGCGAGCATCCCGAGGGCGAGCCGCTCCGGCAGGACGCCATCGCCGAGGAGCTCGGCGTCAGCCGCATCCCCGTGCGCGAGGCGCTCCGGCAGCTCGAGGCGGAAGGCCTCGTCACCTTCAGCCCGCACCGCGGCGCCGTCGTCTCCACGATGTCGCTCCAGGAGATCCTCGAGCTGTTCGAGCTCCGGGCCGAAATCGAGAGCGACCTCGTGCGCCGTGCCATCCCGCACATGACCGCCGAGGATCGCAATCGCGCCCGCGAGATCCTCTCCGCCTACGAGCTCGCCCTCCGCACCGGCGAAGTGGCCAAGTGGGGAGAGCTCAACTGGCAGTTCCACTCCACGCTCTACGCACCGGCCGGCCGCGCCTTCACCATGGGCATGGTCAGCAAGCTGCACCAGCAGAGCGACCGCTACCTGCGCATGCAGCTCGCACTCACCCACGGCGAGTCGCGCGCCCGCGACGAGCATCGCGCCATCGCCAACGCCGCCCGCAAGGGCGACGTGAAGCTCGCCGCGAAGCTGATGCGCGAGCACATCCTCGGCGCGGGCCGCGCCCTCGTCGAGTTCCTGGAAGAGCACCGCAACGAGCAGTCGCGCAAGCGCGCGCAGAGGTCCTGATGACGGTTGCCGTACCCCGCCTGCGTCATTTCATCGGTGGCAGCTGGACCGACAGCCGTGGCGACCGATGGATCCACGACGTCAATCCATCGGACGCCACCGACGTGATCGCCCACGTGCCCGAGGGGGTGGCCGACGACGTGACGGGTGCGGTGAGCGCGGCGAGCCGGGCGCTCGACGGCTGGCGCTCCCTCTCCGGACCGGCGCGCGCCGAGCACCTGTACCGGTGGGCCGCCGTGATCGGCGAGCGGCAGGACGCCATCGCCCGGATCGTCGTGCGCGAGGTGGGGAAGCCGATCGGCGAGGCGCGCGGCGAGGTCGCACGCTGCGTGATGATCCTGCGCTACTATGCGGGTGAGGCCGTCCGGTCGAACGGAGAGCTGATCCCCGCGCAGAGCGCCGGCTCGCTCCAGTTCACGCTGCGTGAGCCGCTCGGCGTGGTGGCGCTCATCACGCCCTGGAACTTCCCGATCGCCATTCCGGTGTGGAAGGCGGCTCCGGCGCTCGCCTTCGGCAACACGGTGGTGCTCAAGCCCGCCGAAGCCTCGTCGCAGGTGGCGGTGGCGCTCGCCGAGTCGGCGGAGGCGGCGGGGATGCCGGCCGGCACGTTCAACGTGGTGCTCGGCTCCGGGGCTGCCATCGGGCGCGACCTCATCGGCGCGGACGCGGTGCGCGGCGTGAGCTTCACCGGCTCCGGCAACGTGGGCGCGCAGGTCGCCGCCCAGGCGGCGCAGCGCAACATCCGCTACCAGACGGAGATGGGAGGGAAGAACGTCGTCATCGTCATGCCGGATGCCGACATCGCGCAGGCTGCGACCCTCACCGCGGCGGGCGCGATGCGCTACGCCGGCCAGAAGTGCACGGCGACGAGCCGCGTCGTGGTGACGAAGGAAGTGGAAGAGCCCTTCCTCGCCGAGCTGCGGCGTCAGGTGGAGTCCCTCCCGCTCGGTCCCGTCACCGAAGCCAGTGCCGCCGTGGGGCCCGTGATCAGCGAGCGGTCGCGCGATTCCATCCATGCGGTGCTCGGCGCCCTGAACACCGAGCCGTTCTACCGTGCTACCGTGCCCACCTCCGCGGAGTTCGCGAACGGCTACTGGGTCGCCCCCACGGTGATCCGCAACGTGAATGCGGATTCGGAGCTCGCGCGCAAGGAGCTGTTCGGCCCCGTGCTCGCCGAGTTCACGGCGGACGACCTCGATCACGCCATCGCGCTCGCCAACGACACGCAGTACGGGCTGAGCGCGTCGCTGTTCACCCGTGACCTGCGTGCGGCGCTCCGCTACATCGACCGCATTCACGTGGGCCTCGTGCGCGTGAACGGCGACACCACCGGCGTGGATCCGCATGCGCCCTTCGGCGGCATGAAGGGATCGAGCTCGGGCAGCCGGGAGCAGGGTCCGGCGGCGCGCGAGTTCTACACGGAGATCAAGACCGTCCAGGTGAACCCGTGACCGATCACCCCCTCGGGGCTGGCAGGTCGCTGCCCCCGGCGATGCGCGTCGTGGACTCGCATACCGAGGGTGAGCCGACGCGCGTCGTGATCGAGGGGTGGCCGCAGCCGGCCGGCGCGACGATGGCCGAGCGCCTCGCGTTCATGCGGGCGTCGCAGGACCACCTGCGCACCGCGGTGGTGTGCGAGCCGCGCGGCCACGACGCCGTGGTGGGCGCGCTGCTCACGCCGCCAGTGGAGCCGGGCTCCGTGGCCGGCATCGTCTTCTTCAACAACGGCACGTACCTCGGCATGTGCGGCCACGGCCTCATCGGCGTCGTGCGCACGCTCGAGCACCTCGGGCGCATCCGTCCTGGCGCCGCGCGCTTCGACACGCCCGTGGGAACGGTGAGCGCCGAGCTCGCGCCGGACGGCACCGTCACGATCCAGAACGTGCCGGCGTACGTGCACGCGCGCGACGTGGAGGTGGAGGTACCCGGCTACGGTCGCGTGACCGGCGACGTGGCCTGGGGGGGCAACTGGTTCTACATCACGCACGCGGACCAGGTGCCGGTCGAGATGGCGCGCGTCAACGACCTCACGCGCTTCACGCTCGCCATCCAGGATGCGCTGCGTGCGGCCGGCATCACCGGTGCGAACGGTGGCGACATCGACCACATCGAGATCTCCGCATCGCCCCTGCGCGCCGACGCCGATTGCCGCAACTACGTGCTCTGCTCGGGCGGGGAATACGATCGTTCTCCCTGCGGCACGGGGACGTCGGCGAAGATGGCGACGCTCCATGCACGCGGTGAGCTCGCGCTCGGCGCACCCTGGCGGCAGGAGGGGATTGCCGGCGGGCTGTTCACCGGATGGCTGGCGTCGGGTCCGGATGGCCAGCTCGTGCCGCACATCCGCGGCACGGCGTTCATCACCGCCGAGGCCACGCTCCGCTTCGACCCGCGGGACCCGTTCGCCGCCGGCATCGGCGCCGAGCGTCGCGAGACCGCGCCGGCATGAGCAGCCGGCCGGGCACGGCGGTCGTCATCGGCGCCGGCATCGTCGGTGCGGCGTGCGCACGTGAGCTCGCGCGCGCCGGCTTGTCGGTCACCGTGCTCGACGCGGGCTACGCGGGCGGCGGCACGACCGCGGCCGGCATGGGGCACCTCGTGGCGATGGACGATTCGCCCGAGCAGCTCGCGCTCACCGCGCTATCGGTGCGCCTCTGGCACGAGCTCCGGCCGTCGCTGGGGGCCACGCTGGAGTTCGACCCGTGCGGCACGATCTGGGTGGCCGAGCGCGAGGCGCACATGACGGCCGTCCGCGAGAAGGCCGAGGTCTATCGCGCGCACGGGCTCGAGTGCGAGGTGCTCACGCCGACGCGACTCGCCTCGCTCGAGCCGAACCTGCGGCTCGGCGTGGCGGGCGGGCTGCTCGTGCCGGGCGACGCCGTGCTCTATCCGCCGGCTGCCGCGCTCGCGCTGCTCGACGACGCGCGAGCCCATGGCGCCACGCTCCACGAGGAGTGCACCGTGGACGAGATCGGCCCGCATGCGGTGCATTGCGGCTCGACGTCCTTCCGCGCGGACGTGATCGTGAACGCGGCCGGTGCCCGCGCGGCGCAGCTCACGCCGGGCCTGCCGATCGTGCCACGCAAGGGGCACCTCGCCATCACCGATCGCGCGCCCGGCTTCGTGCGTCACCAGCTGGTGGAGCTCGGATACCTCGCGAGCGCGCACCAGATGACCAGCGAGTCGGTCGCGTTCAACGTGCAGCCGCGCACCACGGGGCAGGTGCTCATCGGCTCGTCCCGCGAGCTGGTCGGCTGGGAGGACGGCACGAACCGCCGCCTGCTGCAGCAGATGCTCGACCGCGCCGTGAGCTTCATGCCCGCGCTGTCGCGCCTCTCCGTCATCCGCACCTGGACCGGCTTCCGTCCCGCGACGCCGGACAAGCTGCCGCTGATCGGGCGGTGGGACCCGGTGGACGGCCTGTGGATCGCCGCCGGCCACGAAGGACTCGGCATCACGACGTCGGTCGGCACGGCGCGCATCCTGTGCGACCTCGTGCTCGGCCGGGCGACTCCGTTCGACGTCAGCGCCTTTGCGCCGACGCGCGTGCTGGCGCCGGCGACGATGGCGGCCCATTGAACGCGCGCGCGCAGACGCCCGCGCTCGGCGAACGAGTCACGATCATCGTGGACGGGGAGGAGCACCGCGTGCCCGCCGACACCACGGTGGCGGTCGCCCTGCTCGGGCTCGGCGTGCGCGCCTTCCGGCGCTCCGTCAGCGGCGAGCCGCGTGCTCCGCTGTGCGGCATGGGCATCTGCTACGAATGCCGCGTGGACATCGACGGCGTGGCGGATCGGCGCGCCTGCCTCGTGCCGGTGGTCGAAGGACTGCTCGTGCGCACCGCGGCGGGGCAGGGCGCATGAGCACCCCGCGCGTGGACGCCGTCTCGGTGGATGTCGCCGTGGTGGGAGGAGGGCCGGCCGGGATCGCCGCGGCGGCGCTGGTTGCCGAGACGGGTCGCCGAGTCGCGGTGCTCGATGCGTCGCTGGAGCCGGGTGGGCAGATCTGGCGGCACCGGCGCGGCTCGCCGGCGCCGGCCGCCGCCCGCCGCTGGCTGCGCCGACTCGAGCGCTCCGGCGCCACGCTCTTTCGCGAGAGCTCGGTCGTCGACGTGCGCGACACGGAAGGCGGCCGCTTCGCCGTCACGGCCGAGCGTGGCGTGTCGCCACTGGCCGTGAACGCGACGACGCTCGTCCTGGCCACCGGCGCGCGCGAGCGCTTCCTGCCCTTTCCCGGCTGGACGCTCCCCGGGGTGGTGGGAGTCGGCGGCGCGCAGGCACTGCTCAAGGCGGGGCTCGAGGTGTCGGGCCGTCGCATCGTCGTCGCCGGCAGCGGACCGCTGCTCCTTCCCGTCGCGGCGTCGCTCGCCGCCGCGGGGGCGCGGGTGCTGCGCGTCTGCGAGCAGGCGTCGGGGCGCGCGGTGCGTGCGTTCGCCGTCGGCCTGTGGCGTCACCCGTCGTCGCTCGTGCAGGCGGCGCGCTATCGCCTGGCGTTCGCGAAGACCCCGTACGCGATGGGCGAGTGGGTCACCGCCGCCCGGGGCGACGGCCGCGTGGAGGAGGTGACGGTCACCGATGGTCGCACCGAACGCACCATGGCGTGCGAGCTGCTCGCCGTGGCGTACGGCCTCGTGCCGAACACGCGGCTCGCCCGTGTCGTCGGGTGTGCGACGGCGCACGGCGCCGTCGTCGTGGACGAGCATCAGCGAACCACCCACCCCCGCGCGTATTCCGTCGGTGAAACGACCGGAGTGGGGGGAGTGGATCTCGCGCTCGCCGAAGGGCAGGTCGCGGCGTCGCACATCCTGGGGCGGCAGGTGGATCCGTCGCTCCTGCGCCGGCGCAATGCACTGCGGGCCATGGCATCGGTGATGGAACGCGCCTTCGCGCCGCGTGACGAGCTGCGCGACGCGGTCACCCCCGACACGATCGTCTGCCGCTGCGAGGACGTCCCATCCGGTGCACTGCGCGCCGGATGGACGATGCGGCAAGCCAAGCTCTACACCCGCGCCGGCATGGGACCATGCCAGGGTCGCGTGTGTGGTGCGGCGCTCGAGTTCCTCCACGGCTGGCCGGCGGACCGTGTCCGGTTCCCGGTCGAGCCAGCACTGCTTTCCTCTATCCTCGCGGAGGCGGCCGACCACGCCGCCCCGCCGCGTACGCAAGGAGTGTCTCGATGATGCAGCAGCGTGACTGGATTGGCGTGTTCCCCGCGATCACCACCCCGTTTCGGTCCGATCTCTCGGTCGATCACGACGCCCTCACCGATCATGTGCGATGGCTGGTCGACAGCGGATGCGTCGGCATCGTCGCGCTTGGCTCCCTCGGCGAGTCGCAGGCGCTCACGAGCGACGAGAAGATCGCCATCCTCGCCACCTGCCGCCGGGCGCTCCCCGCGAAGGTGCCCGTCATCGCCGGCATCGCCGGGCTCACCACCCCCGAGTGCGTGGACCTCGCGCGCCGTGCGGCGGACGTCGGCTGTGATGGGCTGATGGTCCTCCCGGTGTACGTCTATCGCGGCGACTGGCGCGAGACGAAGGCGCACTACAGCGCCGTCATCGGCGCGACGCGGCTCACCTGCATGCTCTACAACAATCCCATCGCCTACGGCACCGACGTCACGCCCGACCAGCTCGCCGAGCTGGCCGAGCGCCACGACAACCTGCACGCCGTCAAGGAGTCGAGCGGCGACGTGCGGCGGGTCACCGCGCTGCGCGAGCGGCTGGGCGAGCGCGTGTCGATCTTCGTCGGCATGGACGACATGATCGTCGAAAGCATCCCGATGGGGGCTGTCGGCTGGATCGCCGGCCTGGTCAACGCCTTCCCCGAGGAGTCGGTGCAGCTCTTCGAGCTCGCGCGCGCGGGACGCTTCGAGGAGGCACGCACGCTGTACGAGTGGTTCCTCCCCCTCCTCCGCCTGGACACCGTGCCCAAGTTCGTGCAGCTGATCAAGCTGGTGCAGGCCGAGCTGGAGCGCGGTTCGGCGACCGTCCGTCCGCCGCGCCTCGCGCTCGACGACGCGGAAACCGCGCCCGTCCGCGCGCTCGTCCGCGAGCGGCTCGCGAACCGGCCCGCGGTCGCGGCGCCCAGGGCCAGGGGGAAGGCGGTCGCCGTGTGATCCGGTGGCGACTGCAACGGTAGCGGTCGCCCCCTCGCTCTGCCTAGTTTCCATCATCGCCCGCCGCGCCGCACCTCCGGGCGCGGCGGCCACACGATGAGGAGCACATGGCAAGCACGAGCGTGAAGTTCGCCGGTGGCGCCGCCGCCACCCTGGACCCCGACGAGATCCTTCGCGACTATCGCATCGCGTACCGCAGCCGGCAGGTCAGCCTGCTGGCGCGGGGCGAGGTGATGCTCGGCCGCGCCATGTTCGGCATCTTCGGCGACGGCAAGGAAGTGGCGCAGGTCGCCCTCGCGCGGATCATCGAGCCCGGCGACGTCCGTTCCGGCTATTATCGCGACCAGACGCTCATGTTCGCCCTCGGCCTGCTGGACGTGCAGCAGTTCTTCGCCCAGCTCTACGCACACACCGACGTGGAGGCCGACCCCGCGTCCGGCGGCCGCGGGATGAATGCGCACTTCGCCACGCGCATGCTGGACGAGCAGGGCCGGTTCAAGGAGCTCACCGCGTCGGCACAGTCGTCCGCGGACGCGTCGCCCACCGGCTCGCAGATGCCGCGCCTCCTCGGCCTCGCCTACGCGAGCAAGCTCTATCGCAACCTCCCCGAGCTGCACGACCTCACCGAGTTCTCGCGCAACGGCGACGAAGTCGCCTTCGGCACCATCGGCAACGCGTCGTGCGCGGAGGGAGTGTTCTGGGAGACGATCAACGCCGCCGGCGTGC
>DASURL010000283.1:0-12855 GCA_036280075.1 Gemmatimonadaceae bacterium
CACCCGGCCGCCCGCCGCGAGGACGTCGGTGGTCACCTTGAAATCCGCGCCCCGGAACACGTCGCTCACGTCGCGCAGCTCGAGGCCGTAGCGCAGGTCGGGCCGGTCGCTCCCGTACCGCTCCATCGCCTCCGCGTACGCCATGCGGCGGAAGGGCGTCGTCACCTGCACGCCCGCCTCCGCGAACAGCGCCTGCACGAGCCCCTCGGTGAACGCGATGACGTCGTCCTGCTGGACGAACGAGGCCTCGATGTCGATCTGCGTGAACTCGGGCTGGCGATCGGCGCGCAGGTCCTCGTCGCGGAAGCAGCGCGCGATCTGGAAGTAGCGGTCGAAGCCGCTCACCATGAGGAGCTGCTTGTAGATCTGCGGCGACTGCGGGAGCGCGTAGAACTCGCCGGCATGCACCCGGCTCGGCACGAGGTAGTCGCGGGCGCCCTCGGGCGTCGGCTTCGTGAGGATCGGCGTTTCCACCTCGAGGAAGCCGGCGTCGCTCAGGTAACGACGCGTGCGCTGCAGCAGCCGATGGCGCAGGATGATGTTCCGCTGCAGCTCCTCGCGGCGCAGGTCGAGGAACCGGTAGCGGAGCCGCAGTTCCTCCGCTGGCAGCTGTTCGCTCCGCCCGCGCGCGACGGGAATCGTCGGCGTGTCCGCTGGCCCGACGATGCGCAGCGAGGTGGCGCGTATCTCGACGTCGCCGGTGGGCATGTCCGGATTCCGCATGGTCTGCGGGCGCGCGACCACCTCGCCCTCGATCAGGACCACGGTCTCGGCACCGAGCGCAGCGGCGCGCGAGGCGAGCTCCTCGCCGGTGACCGAGGGGTCGAACGACACCTGGACGATTCCCGCGCGGTCGCGAAGGTCCACGAACACGAGGCCGCCCAGGTCGCGGGCGCGGTGCACCCATCCAGCGAGGCGCACGAAGGCGCCGACGTCGTCCGAGCGGAGCGACCCGGAAAGGTGGGAACGATAGGAAGTGGCCAGCGCCGTCTCAGCCATGCCGGAGCTTCGGGGAAGAGGTGCGCGCGAGCGGCGCGTTGATGGGAGTGCGAAAGCTATCGGCCGGGCGGGTCCGTCGGTAGCGCTGCGCTTGTCCGGAGGGCCCGGATCCGCTAAGCTCAACTTCATGCGGCGCATGACGTTCGCCGCCAGAGCGGTCCCGCCAGCGCCGAGCCCGCCGACGAGGTCCGCCGCCATGACCGAACGAGAAAATCTCCTCAATTTCACCCCGGCCGAGGCCGAACGACGGCTCGCCGAGGCGATGTCCGAGCTCGGCCAGCCCGGTTACCGGGTGGGCCAGGTCCTGCGGCGCCTCTGGACCGCGCCGGCTCGCACGTTCGAGGAGATGACCGAGCTCCCCGCCGCCCTGCGTGCCCAGCTGGCCGCGCGCTTCGAGCTGCCGCGCCTGGAGCTGGTGGTTCGCCAGCGCTCCACCGACGGGACGCAGAAGTTCCTCTTCAAGGTTCGCGACGGCGAAGCGATCGAGACGGTCGCGATTCCCGACGGCAACCGTGTCACCCTGTGCATCTCGTCGCAGGTCGGCTGTGCGCTCAAGTGCGCCTTCTGCGCGACGGGGGCGATGGGGTTCTCGCGCAACCTGCAGGTGCACGAGATTGCCGGCCAGGTGCGCGAGATGCGACTGATCGACGAGCCGGTGAACGTGACCAACATCGTCTTCATGGGGATGGGCGAGCCGCTCATGAACTGGAAGGCGGTGGATCCCACGCTGACCATCCTGAACGACCCGCGCGGGCTCGGCATCGGGGCGCGGCACATCACGATCTCCACCGTCGGCGTGCTGCCGGGCATCGTCGCGCTGGGGCAGCGGAAGGAGCAGTTCCGCCTCGCGATCTCCATCCATGCGCCGACGGACGAGCTGCGCCAGCAGCTCATGCCGATCAACACCAAGTATCCGCTGGCCGAAGTGATCGAGGCCGCCAAGGTGTTCGTGCGGCGCGTGACCTTCGAGTACGTGATGCTGGGGGGTGTGAACGACGGGCCGGAGCAGGCGCGAACGCTCGCCGAACTGGCGCGCGAATGTGGCGCATTCGTCAACCTGATCCCGCTGCACCCCGGTGGCTCGCAGGGATTCGCGCCCACGCCGGCGACGGAGATCGCGCGATTCGCGCGTCTCATCCGCGAACGCGGCGTGGAAGTGGCGATCCGGAAGAGCCGCGGGATGGACATTGCCGCGGCGTGCGGCCAGCTACGGGTTGAACGGCTGGGGCGGCGGCCTCCACGACCGCCCGAGCAGCACGGTGACGTCCAGGTAGCGTGAGCTGTCGCGCTCCGTGCGCGAGGCGGCGGGCTTGAGCACCTTCGCCACGGTGGCCGCCCATTCGGGATGTCCGGACCGGTCGACCACGACGGTCGTGTCCAGCGCGGGGCTGCCGTTCCCCATGTCCACCACGTCGAACCCCTGATCGCGCAGCAGCCGGGTGGCGCGGCGGGCGAGTCCCTGCGTGCCGGTGGTGTTCAGCACCTGCACCCGGATCCGGACCCCGTCGGGCGCGCGCGGCAGCTCGTCGTGCGGCAGCACGGCGGCGAAGGTGCTCGTGGTCGTCGTGCTGCGCAGCGCGTGAACCACCCAGGCGGCGCCGACGACCACGATACCGACGAGGACGGCGGCGAAGATCGCGAGTCGCTTCATCGCACCATGTTCCAGAGCGCCACCGCTTCCGGGAAGAGCCGCTGCCCCTCGCGGAGCGACCATTCCAGGCGGTTGCGCAGCACCTGGCGGAAGGTGGCGTCGAAGTCGTGCGGCACCTGTGCGGCGAGATAGGCGCGATCGGCACGCGAGAACTTGCGGCCGGGCTCCAGGTAGTCCGCCATGTAGAGCGCCTTGCCGAGCCGCTCCCACCGCGCGGAGCCGACGGTGTGGAAGCGGATTGCATCCAGCAGCTCGACACGATCCTCGCCATCCGCGAGGAGCCGGCTGGCGGCTGCCGGTCCGTGCAGCATGTCCAGCGTGTACTCGGGCAGGTCGCCCGCCAGCCGTCGCAGCTCCGACTCCGGCGCATCACGCAGCGCGTCGTGGTAGCGGCCGGCGTCGTGCCAGGCCTGCGCCTCGTCTCCCGGCAGGGCGAGCGCGGACGCCCAGTCGTCGAGCAGCGCCGTGACGCGCGCGATGTGCTCGAGGCGGCGCTCCGTCACGCACGACCACGACGGCATGACGACGGTGGTCGTGCTCATGCCGCCTGGCCCGACAGGAGCGACCCGAGCTCCGCCAGCTCGCGCTGCCAGAAGTCGCGCTGCGGGATACCCGGATGCGGGAGCGACAGCTCGCGGGACCGCGTGGCGAGGCGGCCGAAGCGGACGATGTCCAGATCGATCGTCCGCGCCCCCCACCGGCGGCTGCGCACGCGGCCGAGCGACCGTTCGATCGCCTGCAGCCCGCGCAGCAGTGCCTGGGGTGGGAGCCGCGTGGCCACGGCGAGCATCTGGTTGAGGTACGCGCCCTGGGCGCCCGCGCCGAAGGGCGCCGTTTCCTCCACGCCGCTGGCAGCGAGCATCCGGGTCCCCGGCAGCGTCGCCACCGCGACACGCGCACTGGCCAAATAGCCCTCGCGGTTGCCGACGTTGGATCCCAGCGCGATGAATGCCCGCTCAATCATGCTGCCGTTCCACGACGACCTCCGCATACTCCAGGGGACCCTCGAGCATCACGTGCGGCTTGCGGACCACCACCCGCACCGACGCGACGCCAGCGAGGGAGAGGAGCGAGTCGGCGATGTCGCCGGCGATGCCTTCGAGGTAATCGAGCGGCTGCCGTTCGAACCGGTCGCGCGTACGACGGTACACCTCGCGATAGTCCAGCAGCTCCTGGCTGGACCCTGCCCGCCGCACGGTGACATCCACCTCGAGCGGCTGCGCGAGGATGCGCTCGTGATCGAGGATGCCGACGCGCGCGTGGAAGCGCATGCCGGCGAGGGTGACTTCGAGGCGATCGGAGGGAGACGGGGGCACGGCGCGCAACGTAGGACGAACGCAGCCGTCGGTCAATCAGCCGACGCTCGTGATCCGGCGCGTCAGCTCGTTCAGGTAGTTCGCCACGCTGCGGAGCTCCTGGGTGGCGCCTTCCAGCTCACGGAGCGCGTCCGCCTGCTCGCGCGCCGTCTGCGTCACCTGCTCGGCGCCCTGGCGGTTGCGTCCCGCGATGGTCGAGATCCGGCGTACGCGGTCGCTGAGGCTCGAGAACGCCAGCTCCTGCTCCCGCGACGTGAGCGCGATGCGCTGCGCGCCGGTGGCCGCGCTCGCCGTGGCGTCCACGATGAGGTCGAGCGCCTCTCGCGCCTGGCCGGAGAGCGTTTCCACGTCCTGCACGATCGTCTCGCCACGCTGCATCTGGAACGCGACGCGCCGCATCTGCTCCTCGAACTCCGTGACGATGTCTCCCGCCTCGTCCGAGGCCCGCGCGCTCTGTTCGGCCAGGTGGCGCACCTCGTCCGCCACCACGGCGAAGCCTTTCCCCTGCTCGCCCGCACGCGCGGCCTCGATGGCCGCGTTGAGCGCGAGCAGGTTGGTGCGGTCCGCGAGCTCGCGGATGACGGCGATGAACTCGGTGATGCGCGTGACGCTGCCCGTGAGCCCGGCGATCTGCGACCCGCTCTCGCCGACGAAGGACTTCGCGCCCACCAGGCGCTCGATGGCGGTGCCGATCGTGTGTCGGTGCTCGGTGGCGATCTCGGTGGCCCGCTGGCTCGCCTCCGCCGCCTCGCTGCCGTCCCGGACCACGCCCTGCGTGGCCGCGTGCAGGGCGCGGGTCACCTCGAGTGACCGCCCCACCTGCTCTCCCTCCTCGGCGATGCCGCGCGTGATGTCGGCGATGGTGCGCGCCACCGACTCGCCGCCGCCGCGGAGCGCGCGCGCCGAGGCGGTGAGGGTATCGAGCTGGGAGCTGACGCGCGTCATCGCTTCGCGCAGGGGGCGTCGCAGGTCGTGGATGTGCAGCGTCGTCGCGAGCTGCAGCGCGAACCGGCGGATGAGCGCGATCTCCTTCGGCGTGTACGCGTCGGGCTTGTGATGCTCCAGCTCCAGCATCCCGACGGTACGGTCCCCGAAGCGCAGCGGCAGCAGCACCACGCTGCGCATCGGCGAGCTGGAGGCCTCGATCCGCTCGTCGCGCTGCGCGTCGGGAACGTTGATCACCGAGCCGCTCTGCAGCGATTCGGTGCGGAGCGACGCCAGCTCCGGGCGCAGGTCGGTGTCGGTTTCCAGGTAGCCGAGGTCGCCGCTCCAGACCTGGCGGAGCTCACCCTCCTCGAGCCGCGAGATGCGGAAGGTCTGCCAGTCCACCAGCCGATGGGCGAGCACCTGGATGCGCCGGAAGGCGTCGGCGATGTCCACGTCCGACGACACGATCTGCTCCATGGCGAGGATCTTGTTCAGCTCCTCGGCGGCGATGGACTCCTCGAGGATCCGCTTCACCAGGAGGCCGGCGCCGAGGAGCACCGCGCCGACGACCCCCCACCCCACCGGGCTCAGGTTGAGCACGGTGAGCAGGATGATCGAGACCGCGATCGCACTCGCACCGAACGCGATCACTTCGTAGCGGAGGATGAGGGACTTCTCCTCCTCCACCAGCTTGTCCCGCAGCAGCAGCGTGAAGTAGAGCAGCATCCGGCTCGCCACGAAATAGGCGAGCATGAAGAGCGCGAGCGCGGCGAGGGTGTCCGTCGTGAGCGCCGCCTCGCCGCCGTTCAGCGCGATGACCGCCCACGCGTAGACGCCGAACGACGAGAGCAGCGCGATGACTTCGCGACCGGCGTTGATGAGTGCGGCCTGCACTCCCTTGCGCAGCAGCAGGCCGTCGGCCACGGCGATGCCGAGCCACATGGCGAGCGAGCCGGCCGCGGGGCCGACCAGGAGGGCGCCGGACAGCGCGGGGATGGCCAGCAGGTTCAGCGCGCCATACTTCGTCAGCGGGATCTGCTGCGCGCGGAGGGCCAGCACGGCGACGAACAGCACGGCGATGCCGACCCCCTGGGTCGTCCAGCGCAGGTCGGTGGCGAGGGCCGTCGCGAGGAGCACGAGGCCGATCGTGCCGACGACGCGCGCGTAGGCCCCGAGGAAGCGCCTCATCTACACGTCGTCGATGGCGCGGCGGAGCGACACCGCCAGCCGCAGCGCCGCATCCACGCTCTCATCCGCGGCACGCACGATCGCGCTGCCCACCACCACGCCGTCGGCCAGCGCCGCCACGGCGCGTGCCTGCTCGGGCCGCGAGATGCCGAATCCCACGCACACCGGCAGCGTGGTCGCGCCGCGCAGGCGGGCCACCGTCGCCGGGAGCTCGGTCGGCAGGTCGGCCCGCTCGCCGGTCACGCCGAGCCGGCTGATCAGGTAGACGAAGCCGCGCCCGGTGCGGGCGATGGCGCCCATGCGATCAGCCGGCGTCGTCGGCGCGACGAGGCGAATGAAGTCGAGCGGGCCGCGCGCGAACCACGCTTCGCGCTCCGGATCGGCGCCGAGGGGAAGGTCGGTGACGAGCACACCACTGGCGCCCGCATCGGCGGCGCGGCGCAGCGCGTCTTCGCCGCCGCGCAGGAGCGGGTTGAGGTAGCTGAAGAGCACCACCGGGATCGCGAGCTTCGCCCGCGCGATGATCTCCAGCACCTGGTCGAAGCGCACGCCCAGCTCGAGCGCCTTCTGCGAGCTCGCCTGGATCACGGCGCCGTCGGCCATCGGGTCCGAGAAGGGCACGCCGATCTCGATCACGTCGGCGCCGCCCGCCTCCAGCCCCTGCACGAGCGCCACGCTGCGCTCCACGTCGGGATGGCCCGCGGTCACGTACGGCACGAACGCGCGCCGGCCGGCCGCTCCGAGCTGCGCGAACCGGCGCGCGATCGCGTCAGACGAAGTAGTCGCCAGGCCTGATTCCATATCGTTCCGGATTCTCCGTCTTGATGATCGTGCGCAGGTAGACGCCGTCGGCATCCTGCTCGGACAGGTCCACCAGCGTGCCGGGGTGCAGCAGGTTTCCCATCGAGTCGCTGATCACGCGGACGATCGGCCGCGACAGCATCTCGGGGATCGAATTCACGGCGTGCACGATGCCCAGCTCGAAGGTGTCGAGCACGACCAGCGTGCCGACCGGGTACACGCCGGTGAGGTTGATGAACGCCTTCACCACCACCGGGTCCATCCCCCGCCGCGGATTGTCACGCATCTCCTGCAGCACCTGCGCCGGGGAGAGCGGCGTGGTCTGGTACGACCGACGGGAGGTCGCGGCGTCGAACCCGTCGGCGACCGCGACGATCTTGCTGAACATGCTCAGCGCGCGCGGCCGCACGGGACGCGGGTAGCCGGTGAGGTCCACCTTCATGTGGTGCTCGTGCGCCACGATCATCGAGCGATACGGCAGCTCCTGCTGCCCGCGCAGCTGGAACAGCGCGAGCGCGCCGAGCCACGGATGCGCCGCGATCAGGCGCCACTCGTCGTCGCTCAGCCCGCCCGGCTTGTTGATGATCTCGGCCGGCACGCGCGACTTGCCGATGTCGTGGAAGAGCGCCGCCATGCCGAGGTCGTAGAGCTGCACCTTGCCGAAGCCGAGCCGCTTGCCGAGCGCGACCGAGAAGATGCACACGTTCACGCTGTGGGTGAACGTGTACTCGTCGTAGTCGCGGATCGTCGTCAGGCCGATCAGCGACGTCTCCTCATTCAGGATCTGGTCCACGATCCCCTGCACCACCCGCTTGATCTTCTTGACGTTCGGGCTGCGTCCCATGCGCACCGACGTCATCAACTCACGGGTCACCGACACCGATTCGGCGTACGTCTTCTTCGCGATCTCCTTGGAGCGCTGGCGCGACTCGGCGTCCATCGCCTGCTCCATCGGCTCGCCGAGCTCGAACACCCGCAGGTCCTGCTGGGTGAGCTTGTCCGTGAGCTGCTCGAATCGCACGGGTGGCGGATCGTTCGACGGGACGAGCAGCAGCGCGAGGAACCGCGACCAGTCGCGCGTCGACGGCGCGGCATGCAGGTGCACCGAGCCGATGCCCGCGGCCTTGAACACGGACAGGAGGTGGCTGAAGCTGGCGTAGTTGTCGAGGTCGAGCCGGAGGCGCACCCCGTTCACGAACACGAACTCGCCCGAGACGCGGATCTCCAGGTCGTGCTCCTGCTGGACCAGGTCGGCCGACAGCGAGGTGAGCTCGTCGGTGGCCTTGACCACCGCGGCGTTTTCCAGCGGATACAGCCGGATCGCGCGCAGGGCCGCGTAGAGCGAGACGATGAGCGCCTTTCCGGAGCGGCGGAGGAAGGCGTCGCCTCCCGACTCGCCGAACGAGGTGGCGAGCCCTGGTGCGGAGCGCGCGCCCGACGGCGGCAGCGGATGCGGCGCGCCCGATGGCGGTGGTGTCATGCGCCTCCTCCGCGCAGCGCGCGCGTCACGGCGTTGCGCACCACGACGTCCTTTTCGTTCGCCGCCTTCTGCAGGACGGCCTGCGCGGCGCCCGAGCCGATCCTGCCGAGTGCCATCGCGGCACAGGCGCGCAGCTCGCCATCGGCGCGGGGGCCGAAGAGGGACTTCGCGTTCAGCATGCCGTCGAGCGTGGCGACGCCCGCGTCGCCGCACATGCTGCCGTACGCCTCGAAGAATGCCATCTTCTCGCTCAGGTCGGCGTCGCGGACGCCCTTCCCCTTGACCGCCGCCTCGAGCCGTGGCAACGCCGCGCGGTAGCCCCGCGCCTGGATGGCCCGCACCGTGGCGATGCGGACGTCCCGCTCGGAATCCTCCAGACCGCGCTCGAGCGCCTGCATGGCGCCTGGCGTGCCAATCTCGGTCAGCGCCTGGACCGCGGCCACGCGCAGCTCGGCGTCCGACTCCGCCAGCACGCGCGCCAGCGGCGACACCGCGGCCGGCGTCTTCAGCGCACTGGCGCGGCGCGTCGCCTCGAGCGACACCGAACGGTTGTCCGAGTTGATCAGCTTCACGAGCTCGGCCGTGTTCTGCGAGGCCAGCCGCGCGGCGGCCTGCTCCAGCAACGGGCGCACGCTCGGGGTCTGCATCCGGCCGAGCCACTCGAAGACCGTGGCGAGCGCAGTCGGGCGAAGCTGCTCGAACAGCTCGTCGAGCTCGGCGCCGGAGGGAATCTGTTCCGACTCGTCGATCGACTGCAGCATCTGCGACAGCGCTTCCGGCGCGCTGAGCCGCGCCGACAGGGTGGTCAGCCGCTCGCGCACCGGCGGCTGCAGCTCGGCCGCCCGCTGCGACGCCACCTGCGCCTCGCGCAACAGGTAGGCGACGTTGTGGAATTGCCCGCCGGTCAGCATGTGGAGCATGAAGTTGTCGAGGATCTCCGCCACTTCCACGCGGATGTCCGGATCCGGCTGCTGTTCCAGGATGTCGAGCAGGAGCGCGACGACGCTCTGGCGCAGGTCGGTCTCGTACTCGCGCTTCACTTCCGTCTGGAGGTATTCGATCTCCTTCTCGTCCAGGAAGTACAGCGTGGAGTCGAAGTCCGACAGGTTCACCACCCCCGCCCGGGTCTCCTCCTCGTCGTCCTCCCCGCCCTCCATGTACGAGGCCGGATCGATCTGGCGGCCCGTCGGCGCTCCTCCCTCGGCGAAGCTCTGGTCGAACGCGAGGACCTCGCCCCCCTCCGCCACCGGAACCGTGGCATCCACCATCATGTCCACGTAGCGATAGCGCAGGTTCGTGAAGTCGCCCTGCCAGAGGAGCGTGAGCAGGTCGTCCTCGTCCGGCGAAGCCTTGCGCACCCGCTGCAGGATGTCGAGCAGCCGGCCCAGCTCCTCCGCATCGAAGCCACGCAGGAAGCGAAGCTCGCGGACGCCGTCCTTGTAGAACGTCCACGGCAGGCTGTCGCTGCCCTTCGAACGCTCCTCGAGCACCGTCTCGCCCCCGTACTTCACCTCGCTCTCGGTGAAGGTCAGCACCAGTTCGTCCGTCTGCTCCCAGATAGGCGCAAACCCGCCGCGCAGGGCTTCCTGCGCGGCCTTGTAGACGGGGTTGTTGGGGAGATAGAGCTGGTGCGCCCGAGCGGCCTTGCCGAAGAGCCGAAGCAGCTCCTGGATCAGGGGAACGTCAACGGCGGCTGGGACGTGCTCGAGCTCCCGCGCTGGTGGGGCCGACGGGGAGGTCACGTTTCAAGAATACCCATGTCCATTACCTGCACCACATCCTTGTCACCTCGGCCGCTGACGCACAGCAATACGACGTCGCTGGTAGTCCAACGGTCACGCTCCCGTTCGATCCAGGCAACGGCGTGCGCCGTCTCGAGCGCGGGAATGATTCCCTCCAGGCGACTGAGGCTGCGGAATCCGGCCAGCGCCTCGGCGTCGGTGACGGAGACGTAGAGTGCCCGCCCGCTGTCCTTGAGGTAGGAATGCTCCGGCCCCACCCCAGGGTAATCGAGACCGGCCGACACGGAATGCGCCGGATGGACCTGTCCCGCCTCATCCTGCAGCAGGTAGCTGAGCGCGCCGTGCAACACGCCGGGCGTTCCGCGAGTGAGTGACGCAGAATGCCTGTCCGAATCGAGCCCTTCACCCGCCGCCTCGACGCCGACGAGCTCCACCGCGGTGTCCGGGACGAACGCGTGAAACACGCCCATCGCGTTGGAGCCGCCGCCCACGCACGCCACGACCGACGTCGGCAGGGTCCCCGCGCGCTCCAGCACCTGGGCACGCGCTTCGACGCCGATGACGGCCTGGAAGTCACGCACCATTCGCGGATACGGTGCCGGGCCGACCACCGAGCCGATGATGTAGTGCGTGTCGGTCACGTTCGTCACCCAGTCCCGGATCGCCTCGCTCGTTGCATCCTTCAGCGTGCGCGTGCCGCTCGTGACGGGGACCACCTCGGCCCCGAGCAGGCGCATGCGGAAGACGTTGAGCGACTGGCGCCGCATGTCCTCCTCACCCATGTAGACCCTGCACTGCAGGCCGAATCGCGCACACACCGTGGCCGTCGCCACGCCATGCTGTCCGGCGCCGGTCTCGGCGATGATCCGCGACTTGCCCATGCGGCGCGCGAGCAGCACCTGTCCCACGGTGTTGTTGATCTTGTGGGCGCCCGTGTGGTTGAGATCCTCGCGCTTGAGCAGCACGCGCGCGCCGACCAGGTCGGAAAGGCGCGGGGCCTCACTCAGCGGTGACGGCCGTCCCACGTACGTGGCGAGGAGGGCGGAGAGCTCGTTGCGAAAACTGTCGTCCTGCCGCGCCGTCTCGTAGGCCGACTCGAGCTCATCGAGCGCCGGGATCAGCGTCTCGGGTACATACCGGCCGCCAAACGCGCCGAAGCGGTCGGCGCCAGGCGTTCCTGTCGCTGAGGAATTGCTCATGAGTTGCCGGCAGCGCGAGCCGCCGCGATGAAGGCGCGAATCCGCGCGTGATCCTTGATGCCGGGCGCGGATTCCACCCCGGACGATACGTCCACGACCATCGGCGAAACGTAGTCGATCGCTTCGGCCACGTTTTCCGGCGTGAGGCCGCCCGCGAGGACGATGCGGTGCCCGCGCTCCATCGCGTCGAGGGACTCGCCGAGCTCCAGCCAGGGGACGGGAACTCCGTTGCCGCCGAGCTGTCCGGGAACGAGGGCATCCACGACGAGGGCGTCGGCTTCCTCGGCGATGCCTTCGGCGCTGTCGGGAAGGGATCCATCCGCCGAACGAACGACTGCCCACACCTCCAGGCCAGTGGCGGCCCGCACGGCCTGCACCCGTCCCGGATCGGATACGCCATGGAGCTGCACGACGTGGAGGCCCACCTCGCGCGCGATCTCCGCGATCTCGCCCTCGGGCTGATCGGCGAAGACGCCGACCTTGCGGGCTCGGCGCCCTGCCAGCGTTTCCTTCGCCTGCTGCGGAAGGCGCTGCCGGGGACCGCCGGCGAAGATCACGCCGAGGTAGCTCGCGCCGGCGGCATCGGCGTACTCCGCATCGACGGCCCGCGTGAGCCCGCAGATCTTAACTTCGACCACGCGCCCTCCTCGACACTCCCGTCAGCTCGCGAGTCGCACGAGCCGGATCGGCCGACGCGGACAGCACCGAGCCCACGAGCACCGCGTCGGCACCGATCGCCGCGTACCGCTCCACGTGGGCGCGTGATTGCACGCCGCTCTCGGCCACTGCCACCGCGTCGGTCGGGATGAGGGGGATCAACCGGTCACAGGTGGCAGGATCGATCACCAGCGTCTCGAGGTTGCGGTTGTTGACACCGATCATGCTGGCCTTCGCCCGGATCGCGGTCTCGAGCTCTGCCTCGTCGCGCACCTCGACCAGGAGCTCCAGGCCGAGCGCACGACCTTCGTCCACGAGGGAAACGAGGAGGTCGGGGTGAAGGGCGCGCGCAATGAGCAGCGCGGCGGAGGCGCCGAGCACCCGCGCCTCCACGAGCTGGATCACGTCCACGTGGAAGTCCTTCTTGAGGATCGGCAGGTCCACGTGCGCCCGAACGGCCGCCAGGTCATCGGCGCTGCCGCCGAAATGCCTGGGCTCGGTAAGGATCGACACCCCAGCGGCTCCGCCGTCCTGGTATGCGCGCGCCTGGTCGACTGGATCGAGCGCCGGAGCGATGTCCCCCTTCGAGGGCGACCGGCGCTTCACCTCGGCGAGCACGCCGACCGAGGCGGAGCGCAATGCGACGGCGAGCGAGGGCGGCTTCGGGAGGTCGCGAAGGGATGCGCCAAGGCGCGGGCCGTGGTCGCGACGGAGGGCGCTCGCGCGCTCCCCCGCTTCCTTCACGATCGTGCCCAGGGTGCCTCCTGGCGGGCTCCAGCGAGAAGATGCTTGCACTTCGGGGCTTGTTCGGATAAGCTATTCGGTAGCTGTTCGGGCAGCCGAAGGCCGACGCCCGCACGCGGTTACGATCGCCACTCTTGCCGCAGGAGCCGTC
>DASURL010000284.1:0-2297 GCA_036280075.1 Gemmatimonadaceae bacterium
GAGCGTCGGCTCGTCTGCGCCCTCGCCGCCCATCAGCTCGTCCAGCAGCGCGCGGTCCAGCGACAGCAGCGCCGCGCGCTCCTCGGCGCGTGGCACGTCCTTGCCGTACATGTGGTCGATCACGAACCCGAACTGCAGCGACGCGGCGAACGGCGACGGAATCTCCGTCTCCACCACGCGGATCGTGACCGTGCCTTCCGCGATGCGCTCGAGCACGTCGCGCAGCCCGCCCATGTCGAACGCGTCCTGCAGCACATCGCGGTACGTCTCCACCACGATCGGGAAGCTCGGGTACTCGCGCACCGCCTGCAGCAGGTCGAGCGCCTTGAGCCGCTGCAGCCAGAGCGGCATCCGGCGACGCGGGTTCCCGCGCGGCAGCAGCAGCGCCCGCGCCGCATTCATGCGAAAGCGCGCGCCGAACAGCGACGACTGCCCCACCTCCTCCACGACGAGCTTCTCCGCCTCCGCCGCCGTGAGCGAGCGGATGACGTCCGTCGGCGGCGCGCCACCCAGGTCCGGCAGCCGCAGCATCAGGCCGTCGTCCGTCGTCTGCACCTGCACCTCCACGCCGAGCCGCTCGCGCATGCGCCGGCCGAGCGCCATCCCCCACGGCGCGTGCACGCGACCGCCGAAGGGTGAGTGCAGCACCATGCGCACGGAGCCCACCTCGTCGCGGAAGTGCTCGAGCACCAGGCGCCGGTCGTCGGGAACGATGCGCGTGATGGCGCGCTGCGCCTGCACGTACTCCACCAGCGAGCGCGTGGTCGCTTCGTCGGCGTGGTGCTCCTGCTGCAGCATCGCCAAGTCGGCGAGCGTGCGCGCATCGTCCAGCTCGCGCCGTAGCGCGCCCACGCGCGGCGTGAGGTGCTTCGACCGCGCCATGAACTCGCCGTGCCAGAAGGGCATCCGCGCCGGCGCGCCCGGCGCCGGCACCACCACCACGCGGTCGTGCTCGATCGATCGGATGCGCCAGGTCGAGCTTCCCAGCTGGAACGCATCGCCCACGCGCGACTCGTGCACGAACTCCTCGTCCAGCTCGCCGAGCCGCGTCTTGTCGGGGAGGTTCACCGTGTACAGGCCGCGGTCGGGGATCGTCCCGCCGGAGATCGTCGCGACCATTCGCGCACTGCGCGTGGGAGTGAGCAGGTCGCTCACGCGGTCCCAGTGGATGCGTGGCTCCAGCTCCGCCGCCACGTCGCTCGGATACTTGCCCGAGAGCATGCCGAGCACTTCATCAAATGCTGCGCGGGTGAGACCGTGATAGGGGTAGGCCCGGCGTACGAAATGAAACAGCTCCGCGCTCGTCCACTCCGGCTGCTCGCTCGCCACGATCGCGACGACGAGCTGCGCCAGCACGTCGAGCGCGTTCTGCACCACGTGCGTCGGCTCCACGTCGCCGGCGCGCATCGCGTCCAGGATGGCGAGCTGCTCCAGCGCGTCGTCGCGGAAGGTCGGCACGAACACGCCGCGGCTCGTCGCGTCGAGCGAGTGGCCGGCGCGCCCCACCCGCTGCAGCGCCGCCGACACCCGCTTGGGACTCTGCAGCTGGACCACGAGGTCCACCGAGCCCACGTCGATCCCCAGCTCGAGGGAGCTCGTCGTCACCAGCGCGCGCAGCTCGCCCGCCTTCAATCGCTCCTCGAGCAGGAACCGCCGCTCGCGCGACAGCGAGCCGTGATACGGCAGCGCGATCTCCTCGTCGGCGAGCGCGTTCACCCGCGCCGCCATCCGCTCCGCCTGCGCGCGGTTGTTCACGAACACGAGCGTGGTGCGCGCACTCCTGATCTGCTCCAGCACCAGCGGCGCCACCGACGTCCAGATCGTTCCGCCCACGTCGGCGAGGTCGGGCACGGGGGAGAGGACGTGGGTTTCCATGCGCTTGACCAGCCCGCAGTCAATGATCCGAACAGGCCGGAAGGCGGGGAGGTCGGGATGTCGGGAGGTCGGATGGTCGGGAACGGCATCGAGCTCGAGGCCTTCTGACCTTCCGACCTTCCGACCTTCCGACCTTCCCCCCGTCTCCCCTTCCCCCCGTCCCCCCTTCTCACACCCCCCCAGAAACCTCGCAATCTCCTCCAACGGCCTCTGCGTCGCCGACAGCCCGATCCGCTGCGGCGCCTCCGGCGCGAGCCGCGCCAGTCGTTCGAGCGTCACCGCCAGGTGCGCGCCGCGCTTCGTCCCCGCCACGGCGTGGATCTCGTCCACGATCACCGCGCGCAGCGCGCTGAACATCGTGCGCCCGCGCACGCTGGTGAGCAGGATGTGCAGCGACTCCGGCGTCGTGATCAGGATGTGCG
>DASURL010000285.1:0-5861 GCA_036280075.1 Gemmatimonadaceae bacterium
GCGACGAACGACTCGGCCGACACCGGCTGCTTGGTCGCACGCTCGCGGTCCGGCTCGTTGGGGTTGGTCACCGCCAGGTCCTGGCAGGCCATCGCCGCCAGGAGCAGGCCGGCACCGACCCACGGCTTCACTCTCTGCATGATGTGGTTTGTCATGGGTCAGAACTCGATCTGGACGGTGCCGGTGATCGTGCGATAGCGCGGATAACCGAAGCTGTCCAGCTTGATGGTCGAGGGGAAATCGGAGTCGCTCACTTCCGGGTCGTAACCCTTGTAGTTCGTCCAGGTGAACAGGTTGCGGCCGACGAGCCCGAGGGTGACGCCGTTGACGCCCGTGCGGCTCAGCGTGCCGAGGAGCTTCGGGCCGACCTTGTAGCGCACCGACAGCTCGCGGAGCTTCACGTAGCCGGCCGGCTGCACGAAGTAGTCGGTGGGATCGTTCGCCGCGTACAGCGCGACGTAGTAGTCGATCGGCTTCTTCAGCTCCTGCGCCTTGCCCGCCTGGTCCACTTCGCCGCTGCGGCCGTACTGGAACATGCGCTGCATGGTCTGGTTGTAGACCTCGCCGCCCTTCTGCACGTCCACCAGGCCGTAGAAGCTGAAGTTCTTCCACGAGACGTTGTTCGAGACGCCGAAGTGGAAGTCCGGGGTGCCTTCGCCGATGTGGACGACCGCCGGCGCGCCGTTCTCATCCTTCAGCGTGATCGGCATTCCCCAGTTGTACGTCGTGCCGCCGATCGTCGTGGTCGTGCCCCAGAGCTGCTTCGACTCGCCGTCGGTGTACGCATTGCCGGCGCCGGTCCACACGAGCAGCCCTTCGTCGTTGCGCTGGAACTCGGACGCATTCGCCGCCGCGCCCGCCGGCAGCTCGCTCGCATCCTGGATGAAGCGGAAGCCGTACATCGCGCCGAGCGACACGCCGGCGCAGCGGTAGCCGATCACGTTGGTCTGGAAGCACGACCGGTTGAACTCCGTGATCTTGTTGCGTGACCGGTCGGCCACGAGCCCCATGCGCCAGCTCACGCTCTTGTTGCGGACCACCTGCGCCTCGAAGGTGCCCTCGAGCGTGTTCCCCTCCACGGTGCCCGCGTTCTGCCACTGTGCCGTGTAGCCGTAGAAGCCGGCCAGCGGCACGAGCACGAGCTGGTCGATGACGCGGTTCTTCGCGTAGGAGAGCTGCAGCGAATACCGGTTCTTCACGATCATGTCCACGCCGAGCTCGGTCTCCGTCGCCTGCTCCGGCTTCAGGAACTTGTTGCCGAGCGTGTTCTTCCGCAGGCCGCCGCCGGCGACGTACTCCAGCGTCTCGTACTGGTCGCTGAAGTCCGGCCGGCCGCCAGCCGTCCCCTGTGACGCACGCAGCTTGAACTCGTTGATCGCCGCGAACGGCCACCACGATTCCTGCGACACGCGGTACGCGCCGCTGAAGCGGTGGTAGACCTTGTACCGCTCCTCGGGGCCGAACAGCGAGCTGCCGTCCCGGCGCACGAGCGCATCCACGATGTACTTGCCCTGGTAGTCGGCGCCCACCGAACCGATGGTGCCGTTCGAGCGGATCTCCTCCACGGAGGAGCTCGAGAGGCGGTTCTGCAGGTTGCTCAGGCTCGGCACGCCCGGGGTGATCAGCCCCTCACCTGACGCCGCCGATACCTCGTTCTTCTCGCGCTCCATCAGCCCGCGCAGCGTGCCGCGCAGGGTGAAGTCGTTGAACTTCCCGATCAGGTTCGCGCCGACCGCCGCGTTGAGCGCGTTGGTGCTCCCCACGTTCTGCGAGATCTCGCCCGGGCCGCCGTTCGGGCCGCCGAACCCTTCCGTCTTGTAGCCGGCGTCGAGGAAGTAGTTCGTGCGGCGGTCCGAGCGGTCGTAGCTCACGTTGCCGTCGAAGCTGAGCCACTCGAACGGCGCGTAGCGGCTCTCGATGCTTCCCTGCGTACGCGTGCGCGCCCGCGTGCGATCTTCGGTCGCGATAACGTACAGCGGGTTCTCCTCACGCCCTTCCGGGTCGCCCTGGAAGAGGTACGGCGTGCCGTCCGGATCGGGCACCAGCAGGTTCACATCCGGCGCCTGGTTGATCAGGTCAAAGAAGGTGTCGCCGTAGATGTTCTGCCGGTCGGAGCGGCTGTGGTAGCCGCTGAACGACAGCCGCAGGTTGTCGCGCAGCTGGTGGTCGAGGTTGAGCCGCACGTCGTTCTGGTCGTAGGCGCCGCTGTTCAGCACCACGCCACCCTGCTTCGAGTTCACGAACGAGAGCAGCCAGTTGGTCTTGCCCGCGTTCTGCGACACCGTCGCCGAGTTCTTGAAGTACGTGGCCGGGTGGAAAAAGCGATCCACCTGGTCGTAGATCGGATCCTTGTACGGCGTGTCCTGGAATCGCTCGTACGCCGGCTTGGCCACGCGCTGCGCGCGCGGCACCACGTTGCCCGCGGCGTCCACGTAGTCGCCGGCGGCGTTGGTCCGGTAGTAGTGGTACTGCGCCCAGTCGATCTTGCCGGCGAGCGAGTTGTCACCCACCTCGGAGCGCACGACGATCTTCGTCGCGCCCGCCTCGAGGTCGTTGCCGCGCTTCGTGCGGATCTGGATCACCCCCGACGAGGCGCGCGAGCCGTACAGCGACGCCGCGGCGGCGCCCTTCACGATCTCCACGCTCTCGATGTCCATCGACTCGAGGTCGGCCGTGGACGCATCGAACGACTGGCTGAGGATCACGCCGTCCACCACGATCAGCGGCGACGTGGACTTGCTGATGCTCGTCGGCGAGCGGAGCAGGATGTTCGTCCCGCTGCCGGGCTGGCCGGTGGGCGTGATGGACACGCCGGCCACCTTGCCCTGGATCGTCTCCACGGCGTTCGACGCCGGCACCGGCGCGTCTTCCGCCGTGATGCGACCCACGGTGAAGGGCACGCGCGTGCCGCTCGTCGGGTCCACCACGCCGGTGGTGATCACCGCCTCGAGGGTGAGCGCGATCGTCGCCGTGCGGATGGTGACGTCGGTGGTGCCGCCGGCGGTGACGACGACGTTGGGGTGCCGCACGGAGCGGTAACCCACGCGGCGCGTCTCCAGCGTGTGCGTGCCCACGGGCACGGCGTTGATGGTGAAGCGGCCATTCTCGGCCGTCGAGCTGCCGAGCGTGCTGCCGGCGACGAACACCTGCACCGCACCGAGCGGCTGGCCCGACGCCGAGTCGAGCACGACGCCGGTGATGCGACCCGTCGTCGGCGTCTGCGCGCGGGCAACGAGTGGGGGTGCGAAAAGCGCGGCCATCATCATGGCCGCGAGGACGCGAAGGGGGGACATCGAGCCTCTGGTGGGGGAGGGGATGTGCGGGGACGTCAGGCCCCGGGGAAGGAACTACACGAATCTACGCTATCGGCGGAGGGACCGTTGCACCAGACCGTGAACTGTGAACCGGTTAACGGTCACCGGTTCATCGGCAGCACCAGCGTGAACGCGCTCCCCTCGCCCACCGCACTCTCCGCCTCCAGCCGCCCACCCATCCCGAGCGCGAGGTCGCGGCTGATCGAGAGGCCGAGCCCCACCCCCTGCTGGCTCGTCGGGGTGAGGTGGCGGTCCACCTGCACGAACGGGTCGAACACCCGCGCGAGCTGGTCCGCCGGAATGCCGCGGCCGGTGTCGCGCACCGTCATCCGCACCGTGTCGCCATCGATGCCGCACTCGAGCGACACCTCGCCTCCGGGCTCGGTGAACTTCACCGCGTTCGCCAGCAGGTTGAGGAGGATCTGCCGCAGCTTCTCGGCATCGACGTGCACCACCGGCGACACCTCGCAGCTGTTGAACCGGTAGTGCAGCCCCTTCGACTGCACCTGCGGCATGATGAGCTCCGCCAGCCCTGCCAGCAGTGGCGCCACCTCCACGTCCTCCAGCCGGAACTCCACCTGCCCCGACTCCAGCTTGGCGAAGTTCAGCATGTCATTGATCAGGCCGAGCAGGTACTGGCCGCTCCGCTTGATGCGCTGCACGTCCTCGCGCTGGCCCTCGCTCAGCTCCCCGCGCACACCGATCAACAGCAGGTCGGAATAGCCCGTGACGGCGTTGAGCGGCGTGCGCAGCTCGTGGCTCATCATCGTCAGGAAGGCGCTCTTCGCCTGGTTCGCCTCCTCCGCTTCGCGCCGGGCCTCTTCGGCGAACTCGCGCGCCATCTCGATCCCCAGTCGCGCACGCACCTGCGACGTGACGTCGTACGCCACGCTCGCCACGGCGTACACCAGGCCCGAGGCATCCCGCAGCGGCTGGTAGCCGAGGTTGAACCAGTACTCCTCCGTCGTGCCGTCCTCGTTGCGGTCGATGAGCACGCGCTGCTCCATCGCCGTCCACGGCACTCCGGAGCGGTACACGCTGTCCACGCGCTCGATCAATCCCTGGCCCTCGAGCTCGGGGAACACCTCCCGCAATGGCCGACCCACGAGCTGGCGCCCGCCCGAGGTGGACTCGGCGTAGCGCGGGCTCACGAGGGTGTAGACGTGGTCCGGCCCCGTCATCACCGCGACCGGCATCGGCGCCTGCTCGAACAGCGTGCGCCACCGCTCCTCGCTCGCACGCAGCTCGGCCGCGCTGCGCCCGAGCTCGGCATTCACGCGCTCGAGCTCGCGCCGGGCCAGTGTGTGCTCGGTGACGTCGTGGCCATGCGCCACCACTCCTACGCGGTTTCCCTCACCATCGACGAGCGGCTGGTAGACGAAGTCCAGGTAGCGCTCCTCCGGCGCGCCGGTGCCGCGCTGCAGCAGGATGGCGATCTCCCGCCCGACAAAGGGATGGCCGGTGCGCACCACCGTCTCGAGGAGCTCGAGGAAGCCCTGGTCGCGCACTTCGGGGAGCGCCTCCACCACCGTGCGGCCGATGAGCGGACGGTGGCCGACGAGCTGGTAGTAGGCGTCGTTCACCAGCTCGAACCGCCAGTCGGGAGTACGCAGCACGGCGAGGAAGGCCGGCGCCTGCCTGAACACTTCCTCCAGCCGCGTGCGCTCCACCTCCAGCTCGCGGTCCAGCCGCCCCCGCTCCGCTGCCATCTGCGCCGCCTTCACCCGCGAGGTCGTCTCGAACATCGTCACCAGCGCGCCGGTGATTTCTCCTTCGTCGTCACGTACCGGCGAGTAGCAGATGGTGAGGTAGACGTCCTCCAGCCCGCCGTCGCGCCGCGCCAGCGGATAGAGCGCATCCTCGCGCGTGACCGTCTCGCCGTTCAGCACGCGCTCGTAGATGGGCTCGTTGATGCTCCACACTTCCGGCCACACCACGCGGTTGCCGCGGCCCAGCGCGTACGGGTGCTTCACGCCGATGAGCTGTGCGTAACCATCGTTGTAGACCTGGATGAGCTCCGGCCCCCAGAGCACGACGCTGGCGAAGGAGGAGCCGAGGAGGGTGTCCACCGTGCTGCGCAGCGCGAGCGGCCAGCGCTCGATCGGGCCGAGCGGGGTGGATGCCCAGTCGTACGCGCGAATGCGGCGCCGCATCTCTCCGTCGCCGGCGAAGAACTGCTCGACGGCGGAGCGTGCGGGTGTTCCGGGGGAAGTCTCGATCGGTGGGTTCACGGCGCGGCGTATCGGGTGACACGCATCACATGGGCAAGATGCGGGCGACGAATTCCGCTCCACTCCGATCATGCGAGCGCACGGTGATGCGATCACCGTGCGCTCGCCCGCGACTACAACGTCTTCAGGTACTCCACGAGGTCGGTGCGCTGCTGCGCCGTGAGGCCCAGCCCGAACAGCTGGTCGTAGTGCAGCACCACGTCGGCGAGGGTCTTCGCGCTGCCGTCGTGGAAGTACGGCGCATGGCCGACGAGCCCGCGCAGGGGCGTGGTGCGGTAGCGCCCCGTGGCGCTGCGCGACGCGAACGTCGCATCCT